>CAKSFA010000005.1 GCA_934454125.1 uncultured Eubacteriales bacterium
GGCGCCACCGGAGCAGAGGGAACTGCCGGCGAAGCGGCAACAGTCACCGTCGGCACAGTCACAACCGGTGAAGCGGGTACAGATGCTCAAGTCACCAACAGCGGCACCACGCAGGCTGCTGTGTTCGACTTCGTCATCCCCCGCGGCGCAACCGGAGCCGACGGAGTCACCGGTGCAACGGGAGCTACTGGAGCAACAGGTGTCACTGGAGTAACCGGAGCAACGGGTGTTACCGGCCCAACCGGTCCAACCGGAGCCACAGGTACAGCAGGAGCCACAGGCGCCACCGGAGCAGAGGGAACCGCCGGCGAAGCGGCAACAGTCACCGTCGGCACAGTCACAACCGGTGAAGCGGGCACAGATGCTCAAGTCACCAACAGCGGCACCACGCAGGCTGCTGTGTTCGACTTCGTCATCCCCCGCGGCGCAACTGGAGCCGACGGAGCCACCGGTGCAACGGGAGCCACTGGAGCAACCGGAGCAACGGGTGTTACCGGCCCAACCGGTCCAACCGGAGCCACAGGTACAGCAGGAGCCACAGGTGCCACCGGAGCAGAGGGAACCGCCGGCGAAGCGGCAACAGTCACCGTCGGCACAGTCACAACCGGTGAAGCGGGCACAGATGCCCAAGTTACCAACAGCGGCACCACGCAGGCTGCTGTGTTCGACTTCGTCATCCCCCGCGGCGCAACCGGAGCTACAGGTGCAACCGGTGCAGACGGTGCAGCAGGCGCCACCGGAGCAGAGGGAACTGCCGGCGAAGCGGCAACAGTCACCGTCGGCACAGTCACAACCGGTGAAGCGGGCACAGATGCTCAAGTCACCAACAGCGGCACCACGCAGGCTGCTGTGTTCGACTTCGTCATCCCCCGCGGCGCAACGGGTTCAGCGCCGGCGGTAGAAACACTTTCGGCTTATACGGCAGCGCAGCAAACGTCAACGGCCGGCAATGCGCTGGTGTTTGCAAACAATGGCGTAACCAGCGGCGATGCGATTACGCACACAGCCAACACGTCTGATTTCACCATCAATGAAACCGGCATTTATCGTGTTGATCTGCGGTTGACCCTGGCGCCGGGAACCGGAGCCAGTTTTCCGCTGGCAGTGCGATTATCTTTGCAGCAGGAGGGCACCGACGTGTCCGGCGCAGCTGTAACCGATACGATGCAGACCGCAACAGATAACGATCCTATTTCGTTGTCTCAAATCGTGCAGGTAACCAGTGCACCGTCCACCCTGGCGGTCAACGGTACCGGCGGAGCGTTTAGTTACAGCGACGCAGCAATGACAATCACAAAGCTGGGAGAAACGACTTAATCCATGGGTGCGCCTTGGCAACAGGGCGCACCTGTTTTTGTATGATGCAAAGCAAGCCGGCTATTGACAGCCATTGCCGGGCGTTGTACAATAAGCAACAAACATGCTGGCAGAATGCAGTTTGCCCTATGGGCACAGATGTGGAAAAGAGGCGATTGCTGTGAACATTTTAATCATTGGCTGCGGGCGCGTTGGTGTTAGTCTGGCAGAGCGGTTAGATGCCCATGGGCATGACGTTGCCATCGTAGATGCAAATGCAGATCGTTTTCGGGCATTGGACGAAAGCTTTACCGGCATCACGGTCTGCGGTATGCCGATGGATATGCAGGTCATGGAAAATGCAGGAATTAAAAACTGTGATGCAGTCGCAGTGGTCACGTCAGACGATAATTTGAACATCACTGTTTCGCAGGTTGTCAAAGAATTTTTTGGTGTCGAAAACGTGCTGGCACGTATCTCAGATCCAGCACGGGAAAAAGTATTCAAAAAATTCGGCTTAAAAACGGTCTGTCCCACCAATTTGGCAGCAGAAGCTATGTTTGTCGCACTCACCAGGCCATTTGATGATGAAAACCTCACCTTTGGTGTTTCCACCGTTTCGTTTCACTGTGAGCCGGTAGAAACCCTACAAGTCGGCAGCCCGCTTGAGCAAATCGAAACAAGACAAGGCAGCAGCGTGTTCGCTGTCGTACACGCCGATGGCACAATGGAGCTCAACACCCCGCACCGGCAGATACTGCTGCGGGAGCGAGACATGATCATCTATGCCAATTTGTGCGATTGAGCCAAAGACAGGAGAAACAGCAAAATGAAGATTATTATTGTAGGCGGCGGCAAACTGGGCAAAGATATTGCAGACAACCTGCTTGAGCGCCGGTATGAGGTGCGGCTCATCGAAAAAAACCGCGAAAAATGCCTGGAGCTGGCCAATGATTTAAACGTAGAAGTCATCTGCGGAGACGGAACCGAACTGGAAGTACTCGAAGAAGCAGGCACAAAAAATGCAGACTGCTTTATTTCCGTAACCGGCAGCGACCAGGACAATCTGGTTGCAACACAGCTTGCCAAAAATGAGTTCAATGCCAGAAAGGTCATCGTGCGTGCCAACGACCCCCGCAATGTCGAAACACTGCGCACACTGGGCACCGATATCGTAGTCAGCAGCACCGAGATTATCACGCGTCTCATCGAGCAAGAGGTCGACCTTGCCGGCATGCACTTGCTGGCAACCCTTAATAAAGGCAAGGCCAGCATCTGCACCACCACGCTTCCGCCCCATTCTGCGCTGCACGGGCAAATGTTAAAAGACATCACTCTGCCACAGGGCTGCCTGGTCATTTCCGTGCTGCGGGGAGGCGATATGACCATTCCCAACGGTTTTACCGTTATCAACAGTGGCGATGAAATCGTCTCCGTCTGCGAAGACGAATCCAGCCGCCGGCAACTCCTGAAATTATTCCACAACCCTGGGTAAAAACCAAAGCCACCGGCAAAGCCGGTGGCTTTTTCTGTACGGTCCAACCTCCGTTCACCTACAACACTTATCAATCCAACCGGTCCGCTATGCAAAACTTGTTTCGGTTTCGTCCGCCGGCCGCCCATCACAGTTCACGCATTGTACCTGTTGTTTGCCGCCTTTCCCATTCACTCGCCAACCGCCCCATTCTGTTGCACAAAGCCTATCACAGGCTTTGTTACACCACTCACTCAGCGGGTATTTTTCTGCCCACAAAAAAACGGAGGAAACATATCCTCCGTTTTTGTTTATTGTTTTGGTTTCACCAACCAAATTTTGCGCGTATTATCACGGGGCAACAACCTTCTGGCAAGCAGCACATAAGCTGTCAGAACCACCGCTGCGCCGGCAGAAACAATGGCGCCGGCTTTCAGGCCGGGCGTCTGGTAAGAAAAGCGAATCTCATTCTCACCGGCAGGCACCTTCACCGCCATAAAGCCCACATTTACCTGCTCAATTTGCGCCGGTTCTCCGTTCACAGTGGCGCTCCAGCCGCTTTCATACGGTACACTGAAAAACACCAACCGATCCTTTTCAGCAGTAAATTTTGCCGAAAAACCATAGCTGTCATAGGCAAAATCGGTGCATGCCATTGCGCGCCGAGCCAAACAGTCTTCAAAATAGGCACTTTCGGTAAAAGAGAACTGTCCGTCCTGCGCACCGGATTGCAGCACATCACCATAGGTTTGAATCTGCTCATCGCTCAAAACAAGCGCTTTGAGCAGCAGCAAATGGCGGTTGTTTTCATAAAGCTGGTCATACTGCGTTCGGGTGTAGTAATAATCGTAGCTAAATCCCATCGGCAAAGCATACTGATTTTCCCAAATGTCATAGCCGTTTTGCGTCGCATAATACACCCAACCGGGCATGCGGGGGGCGCCGTTTTCGTTGGTAAAGCTGTCATTGTCATCCACATAATCAAACAGCCAGCGACAAGAGGTCAGGGCACGCAAACCGTAGTATTTCACATCCGGGCGTGAGGCAACATCGCGTGTCACGCCGATCGTGGGGTAAAATTCCATCAACGAGCCTGGCACAATGCTGTGAAACGCCTGAATGGTCGGCATTTGCCAAAACATCGCCTGATTGTCCATACTCTTATAAAAGTCAGAGCGAACAAACCCGTCATCCGGTAAATCAACATCTTTACCGCCGTTCAGAGCGGTGGGAATGATCTGATTGTGCGTGTCGTATGATTGCGTTTTGCCAAGCGCTACGAAATAGGTGGCATATACAAACGTCATCAAACAAATTCCAACGTGCAGCAGCCGAATAAACCACAAGCGGCTTTTCGCACGATATTTCAAAATCAACGTAAACAAAAACAGGCTCATCAGCGCAATGGCCACATAGGCCCAAAAGCGCGTGGGATATTTTTCAAGCCCATACGTGGTCGTGGTAACACCGTTACTGGTCGTGAGGGTAGGCATCAAACCGATCGGCAGCGCAATGGCCAGCGTAATGATCAGTGTCCAGCGAATGGCGCGCTTCCAGTCGGTATCGCTCTGCGTCAGGCTTATCACCGAGGCCAGCGAGAGCATCAGCGTCAGCATATAAAACCAACGTGCATAATACGAAGAATTAAACATCTGAAATGCGCTGTTCAGCACCGGAACAAACGCCGCAAGAAACAAAGCGCCCAGCAGAATTTTCAGCCAGTGCTTTTGCCTGCGCTGCAAAAAGGCGATCACGCCGGTCATGCTCAGCAGCGGCAGCCATGCCCCCAGCGAAGCCCATTTCGATTCCGAATTGGGCGTAAAATTAGGCCGTGCCGGCAAATCCGGCGGAAAGAAGAGACTTTGCAAAATGTGCACATAACGTTGCGTATGATTGTAAACCAGCGCCCCCCAGCCGTTCGAAAAATTATCCACGCGCGGGTTCTGCATAATAGTCAACACAGTCGGGATCAGCAGTACGCACGAAAGCGCCGTGCCCAAAATTCCCTCAAACACCATCAACAAAAAATCACGCAAAGAAATCTGCCAGCTTTTGGTGAAAAAGCGCACTGCAAAATATAACAGGCAAAACACCACTTGTCCAATAAAAAAGTAATAATTCACAAAGCAGCAAACAAATGTCATCAGCGCAAATACGCCGCGCCGGCGGTGATACATATACTGGTCAAGCGCCCACAGCAATAGCGGAAAAAACACGATCGCCTCATGAAAGTGATTGAAAAAAATGTTATAAACCGAAAAGCCAGAAAACGCATACAGCATGCCGCCCAGCACCGCAAAGCGTTGGTCTTTCACATAACGCTTCAGATGCAGATAAGCAGTCAGAGAAGCACAACCGAATTTTAAAATCAGCAGCGGTCCCATCAAATAAGGCACTGCAACACTGGGGAATGGCAGCGTCAGCCAAAAAAAGGGGCTGCCCAGCAGATAAAATGAGTAAGAGCCAACAAAGTTTGCACCAAGATCCGTCGTCCAGCTCCAGCCAAAGCTGCCACTGCGAATCGCATCGTGCGCCATTTGATAAAACGGCACCTGCTGAACGTTAAAATCACCATAAAACAAAAAATAGCCCTGGTCATAAATGATAAAGGGAAGAAAAAACAGAAACGAAACGCCAAGACCGGAAAAAAAGGCCTTGAGCGCGTTATTTTGCCACAGGGCTTTGCCGGGCGGGGCGATGCGCTGCATGTGGGGCGCCTCCTTTGTCAGAATCAATATGGGTTTTATTATACCATAATTTTCTGTAGATACCAACGGGATTTTTGGCAGAACATCCTGCGTTGTATCACAGGAGGAAACTTGCTATAATAAAAATGAAATTTAGAAAGGACGTAGTACTGATGTCACATTTTTTTGCGATGCTTTCTCGCATGAAATATATCAATCGCTGGGGTTTGATGCGCAATACGCAGCAAGAATCGCTCTGCCAGCATAGCCTAGAAACCGGCTGGATTGCCCATGCATTGGCCGTGCTGCACAACCGGCGTTTCGGCGGCTCCGTTAATCCAGACCGCGCACTGACCTTGGCTGTTTTTCATGATGTGCCGGAGATCATCACCGGCGACTTGCCAACACCGGTCAAATATTATAGCCCAGAGATCAGAAAAGCATATCAAGAGGTCGAAGCCGTAGCACAAAAACGGTTACTCTCAATGCTGCCAAAAGATCTGCAACCAGATTATGCTCCGCTCTTAGCACAAGAGACGGAAGATCAAATCTTGCTAAAATTTGTAAAAGCTGCCGACAAACTTTCCGCCTTGATCAAATGCATTGAAGAACGAAAATTAGGCAACACCGAATTTGCCCGAGCAGAGCAAACATTGCGTGCAGCCATTGCAGAAATAAACTTGCCAGAAGCCGAATTGTTTTTAACCGAATTTTTGCCTTCATTTGAACTCACACTAGACGAACAAGAATAAAATCAGCTGCATCCACAACCGGCTATTTTCAAACCAACCGCAAATATTACGAAATTGTAAATACGGGTCCAATATTGGGGGTAACATGTCGCGAAGTGGTCGCAAGACTCCCAAAAAAGACAAAACCGTGTACCAAGTGTACACGGTTTCATAAAATAGGGTTGTGTGTGCAAAGTGGGAAAAGAGGGCGATCCGCAAATGTAATCAGCAGTGCATTTGCGTCCGCCCGGTGGTCGGGATGACGCGACTTGAACACGCGGCCTCTGCGTCCCGAACACAGCGCTCTACCAAACTGAGCTACATCCCGAAAAACGCGGCGGTTTACTTCCGCGTTTTTTTATTATAACACACTCTTTTTGAAATCTCAACAGTTTTTTTTAACTGAAATTTCACCACACTTTTTTCAAAAGTAGCAACGCCAAATCAGCCATTTATGGCGTAATTCCGCGCTTTTTGAGACTCACCTCTTTTTTTATTCACAGGCACCAAAGGTAATTTTGCCGTGCTTTTCTTCATATGCTTCAACCGCATCACGAATCAAAATCAGAATTTGACTATTCGCAGAACGACCCTCATAATCAGCCAAAACATGCAGCTTATCAAGCATCGTTTCATCAATACGAATCGATAAATTTTTAATCGCCATAACAACCTCTCAATCAACATCTAATTTGTGTTTATTTTAAATCTATAGTTTGTAATATAATCGCAAATATAAATACAAAATATATCTAAAATAAATCTGAAATAGATGCATATGATAGAGATGGCAGTCATAGGTTCACGGGGGCTTTGAGTAACAAATTCGGGGCAACATCTACCCAAAAACACAACCGAAATCGTAAGCAACAGTGCCCATGTTACGTTTATGTAAAAAACATAACAAAAAAATGACAGTATTCTTGTTGAAACTATAACAAGAGTAACGAGGAATTATGACATTTCTGTAGCATATTCAAAAAAATTTAGAGAAATACTTGCGAAATTTATGGAAAAGTTGTATGATATTGTTAATAGATTAGACAGATTCGCTTTTTATTTCAAAAAAATGTGAAAAAATGTGTACTTTTTTTCACGGTGAAAATTTGCCAAAAAATGGCAGAATTTTTACGCATTTCCGCCATTTATCTCATTATAGCACAGGCGGTAAGAAAAGTACACATTTTGAAACAGGGGCAAATTGTGTCGAAGTCTTGTGTGAGAACACGTGATGGAATCACAAAAATCGTTTATTATCGCCGGCAACGGCGGTTTTGAAAGGATGGAGGCTTATGAAGAAGAATCATAAACGAATCGCGGTCATTATGGCTGCGATGCTGGCTGTAACAACCGTTGCAGCGCCAGCGAGCGTGTTTGCCCACGAGCCGTCAGCAGCAATTGCAACGGCCGTGCGCGCAGATGTGCAAGCAACGAACGTTCAGGTGAATGAAACAAATTTCCCTGACGCAAAGTTTCGCGACTGGATTAAGAAAAATGTGACCAGTAACAGCGATACCCTGACAGCAGATCAAATCAACAAAACAGTTGAGATGAATCTTAGCGGTCAGGGTATCAGCAACCTGAAGGGTATTGAGCATTTCACAGCACTTTGGTGGCTTGATTGCAGCAATAACCAACTGACAACTCTTGATTTAAGCAAAAACACAAAACTATATGATTTAAACTGCTCGGGTAACCAGCTGACAACGCTGACGTTGACCGGGCTAATTGAGCTTCAGAACCTAGATTGCCGTAACAATCGCTTAACAAGCCTTGATTTTAGCGGCAACACTGCGCTGGCAGCATTGCATGCCGGCAGCAACCAGTTGAGCACATTAAATGTAGCTTCAAACACCAAGCTAGAGGTTTTGGACGTACAAAGCAACCAGTTGATGGGCTTGAGTGTTGGCGCGAGCACGAACTTGAAAATCGTGCGCGTAAACAACAATAAGCTCATCTATCTGAACTTGCCGTCAGCAAGCCTGACCGAGTTTAAGGCAGAGAATCAACAAAATAATACAATCGCAGCAAAAGACGGTTCAATCGATTTGAACACGATTGCACCAGGTATTACAAGCGGAAAAATTACGGTAAGCTCTGGAGGGACTGTTTCAGGCACAACGCTGAATGGCCTGAAAGCAGGCACACCGGTAGTTTATACGTATGATTGCGGTGCAGGTAAGAGCTTGACTGTAACACTCAACGTAAGCAGCACCTCTGATTCAGACCAGCCAGGTGTAGTCACACAAGAGTATTACAGCATTGAGAATGCCGGCCGCGCAGTTGACATGCAAGACGTACGTTATGAAGATGGTGTGCAGGCAGTTCCGTGGTATTTCAGCAATCAAAATAACCAGGTGTTTGCATTTGAGCAACTGAGCGACAGTTACTATAAAATTGTTGCAGTGCACTCAAAAAAGGCGCTAACAATGCAGTCGGACTACACAGTGGTACAAAAACATTTCACCGGCAGCGAAAATAGCCAAAAATGGAAAATGGAAAAAGGCAGCGACGGCAGATATACGCTGACAAACGTACAATATAATAGAAAGCTGCAGTTAGATGCAAACGGAGTAACCGGCGTAACTGGCAATGCAACTGTAACGCTGGAAAAACGCGATGCAGAGCAGCCAATCTCGGCGATTGCAGGCGTTGAAGACGGGGTATATGAGATTCAGTCCGCTGCATCAAGTTTGTATATCGGTACAGAAAACAACAGCATTGCAGATGGTGACAAAATCACCCAGCAGAGCAAGAATGACCAGAATAGCCAGAAATGGGTTGTGAAAAACCACAAAGATGGCCAAGTATATATTACCTCAGCAAATTCACAAAAGATGCTAGACTTGGATATGCCAACGAAGATGTGCTTCCAGTGGGTAGACGGTTATAACCTGAACCAGCGCTGGCATGTGCTCGAAACTGGCACAGCAGGAGAATATCTTGTGAAAAATGCTGCTTCGGCAACCATGCTGGCAGTCACAGACTCCAATCAGGGCAGTCAGTTGACAGCAACGGCAGAATCGAGCACAGACCGCAACCAGAAATGGAAATTCAGTTACGTAACAGCCGGCGAAGAGAAAAACAAGCTGGAGAACGGCTATTATACCATTGGAAATGAAGGCGTGGTAGTCGATATCAAAGACGTACTGTATGATGAAGGTGTGCAGGCAGTTTCCTGGTATTTTGGCGAACAGAACAACCAGTTGTTTGAGTTTACCAAACTGACCGACGGCAACTATAAAATTGTTGCAGTGCACTCAAAGAAAGCGCTGACAATGGAAGCAAACGGCACAGTAACACAAAAACACTTTAGAGAAAACGACAGCAACCAGAAATGGGAAGTAACCCGTGATTTGGATGGCAACACATATCTGAAGAATGTGGGCAGAAGCAAGTTGATGACAGTCACAAGAGGCTCCGGCGTAAATAGTGCAGCAACACGGTTTGCTACTACAAAACTGCAACTGGAGCTGAAAAAAGGCTTGCAGCCGATTGTTCAAGTGGCCGGCATTGAAAATGGTACGTACCAAATTCAATCGGTAAGCGACAGCAGTTATGTTGTAACAGAAGGAAATAGTTCTGCGAACGGAACAAAAGTTGTTAAGAGCACCAGCGGCAACAATCAAAAATGGACTGTGACAAACTTAAAAAATGGACCGACACATATCACATTGCAAAACGGTTACATGCTAGATTTGGATGTGCCGACCAGCAAGGTAAATCTGTATTCAGATGGCTGGAACGTGAACCAGAGATGGTGGATTGAGCCAAATGGAGGTAATTACCTTGTAAGAAACGCACTCAATGGTAAGATGCTGGCATTGCCAACCGGCAGTGATACACAACTAACAGGGGCAGATAAGAATACAAATGATACCAACCAACAATGGAAATTTGTATATCAATAAAATCTGAGGAAAAGGAGAACTACGTATGACAAAGACGAAACGCAAGTCGGTAAAGAAAATAACAGTTTCGTTGGCGATTGTTGCGGCAATGCTGCTTTCGATCAGCTCTGCGATTTTAATACCGCTGAGCAACGGAACAATCAGTTCGCTGTCTGTTGCTGCGGCAGAGACAAACAATGATCCTACGGAACTGCCGAAAACAGGCACCGAAATCGACAGTGAAAATGACAGTCAGTCTTCGTTTCTGCAAAGCGGCAATGATAGCTCGCTGACAGAAACAGACGAAAATGATAAGCCATTTTCAGAAACAGAGGCAGCTCAGATTCCCAAAAGTGAGGAACTTGTAACCTTCATTGTGGAGCTGAACAATACTGCACTGCTGGATACATTTTCAGTTTCTGAAATTTCAGACGGAACAAGTGCAGTAGACAGCCATGCAAATAGCCAAGAGCGCGCTCTGGATGCACTGGAGCAGAACTTGAAAAGCCAGTTTGGTTTTGAAGAGGGATTTGCAATTGGCTATCGGTATACCGTGGCAACAACAGGTCTTTCTGTAACAACGCAGTTTGGCAATAAAGCTGCAATCCAAGCGATGCCAAATGTAGAGCGTGTATATGTTGCGCCAACATTTGAGTTGCAAGAAGACGACGTAGAAGCTCTGACGAGCAATGCCAATAAAATGATTGGCAGCGTAAATGTAAATGGCACAGAATATACCGGTAAAGGCATGAAAATTGCCATTGTAGATACGGGTATTGTGGTAAATCACCCAAGCTTTCAGGCCCTGTCTGAGGACAAAATAACAGAGACTTCTTTGACAGAAGCAAAGGTGAAAGAAGTTTGGAGCAAGCTGAATGCAAGCAAAACATGGCTGAGAGAGGATTTCTACAAGAACTCCAAAATCCCGTTTGCGTATAACTATTGGACGAATACGTTTGATGTTTCACACGCAACGGCACAGCATGACCACGGCACACACGTGGCCGGTATTGCGGCAGCAAACAAAATTAATGATACCGAGGTTGTGGGTGTTGCACCGGACGCACAGTTGCTGGTTATGCAAGTATTTAACACCAGCGGCGGCGCAAACTGGGCTACCATTATGGCAGCCTTGGAAGACTGCGTACATTTGGATGTAGATGCAATTAACCTTTCGTTGGGTTCTGCGGCTGGTTTTACAGATAGCGACGCAGACTTGACAGCTATTTTGAACAAATTCAAAAACACAGATGTGCAGGTTGTAATTGCAGCTGGTAACGACACCAACAGTGGTTACATGAACCGCACTGGCCAGAACCTTTCAAAGGCAACAGACCCAGATAATGGTCTGATTGCTTCGCCGGCAACAGCAACGGCAGCTTTGTCTGTTGCTTCTGCTGACAACAATGGCGCAAAACTGCCGTATTTTGTGGTTGATGGTGAGCAGTATGGTTTTTCAGATACAGCTGTTACGAGTGCGACCAACTTTTTAACAAAATTTAAAGGGCAACAATTGGATTTTGTTGTAGTAAACGGTTATGGTGAGGCCAAAGACTATGCCAACAAAACTGTAACAGATAAGGTTGTTGTTGTTTCGCGTGGTGGCGGTGTATCCTTCCAGGATAAACAAAAGAACGCACAAGCTGCTGGTGCAAAGGCTGTTATCGTTTATAACAATGTACCTGGTACTTTCTCAATGGTTATCAACGATGGTGGCGATAATATTCCCTGTATTTCAGTTTATAAATCTTATGGTGAAAAATTAGTAGCGAAAAAAGAAGGCAAGTTAACCGTAGGAAATGGCGAGACAGTTAACGTAACAATGGATAACTCGATGAGTGATTTTTCGTCTTGGGGTGTTACACCAGACTTGAAGCTCAAGCCTGAAATCACCGGCGTTGGCGGCGGTATCTATTCTACGCGTGACGTTTCCATCGGTGGCTCCAACTATGGCGAGATGAGCGGTACTTCAATGGCTTCTCCGCAGGTTGCTGGTGCAATGGCAGTTATTTCGCAGTATTTGCGCACAAAGACCTTTACCGAAGGTGAACTGCGCAAGGTTGCAGCGAATTTGATGATGAGCACCGCAACACAAATTATGGACGGCACCGTGCCATATTCCCCGAGAAATCAGGGTGCAGGTTTGATCAACCTGACCAATGCTGTAAAAGCAGGGGCATATCTCTCCAACCCGCAGACAAGCGAGAGCCGCCCCAAAGCTGAGCTTGGCGACAGCGAGAGCGGTGTATACACCTTCCCGTTCACAGTAACAAACATTTCAGATACGCAGAAGACCTATACTGTAGAGTCAACAGTGATGACTGCTGACGTTGCCAACGAAAAGTATATGTCAAACTCTGATAAGAAATTGGAGTCTACTATTAAAGTAAGCGAAGGCGATGCTGCCGGCGTATTCTTGAAGTATGACTTTAATGACGATGGCAAAGTAGACGCAGAAGATGCACGCGTTCTGCTGAAACATGTGCAAGGAACGACTACGATTGCAAGCAGCAATAAGCACTATCCCTATCTTGATGTAAACGGTGATAATAAGACTGACGAAAACGATGTCAAAGCAATTTTGGATCGCTTGGCAGAGCGTGAGTCAAAAGCTGATTTGACAGCTGCAGCTGTATCAGGCAATGGCACAACCACTACCACAATCACTGTGCCGGCTGGTCAAACCAAAACCTACTATGCAACAGTAAGCCTGACAGAGGCTGATAAGAAGTTTATCAATGATAACTTCAGTAATGGTATGTATGTTGAGGGTTATTTGACACTGAAAACAAGTAATTCTGATAGTGCAAACCTGTCAATGCCATTCTTGGGCTTCTATGGTGATTGGTCAAAAGCACCAGCATTTGATTCTGCAAACGCAACAGAAGCAAGCTTGTTCCCAGCTGTAATCTATACCAATGGTGGCAAACTGGGCGTAAACCCGTATATTACCGGCGGTAAGAGCGGCGATCAGTACAATGCAATTTCTTATGCAAACCCGATTCAGGAGATTGACTTGGGCTTGCTGCGTAATGCTAAGAAGGTCGAGACTGTTGTAACGAATGCAACTAATACATCTCAAACGTACTTTACAGCGAGCGAGCATAATATTACAAAATCGTACTATAATGCAAGCTATGGCCGAATCTTCCCGTATTCCATTTTCAACTTCAATCAGGATATTCTGATTTGGGACGGTAAAAATAACGGAAGCACTTTGGCTGACGGAACAAAAGCAACCTATAATATTAAGGCATATTTGGACGACGGCGATAATATTGCGGATGACACGTTTAAATTTGACGTGACAATCGACAATCAGAAGCCGGAAATTATAAATGCAAGCGAGCTAACAAGCGGCACCAAAAAGCCAACACAAAGAGATGGCAGCTTGTATTTGACACTAAAACTAAAAGATAATCACCATATTGCGGCGGTAATGTTCAAAAACTCTGAAGGTACCACAATGGGTATTTATGAGGTAGATAACACGCCGGGTCAAGAAGTGGAAAAAGAGTTCGATGTAAGTGGTTATGGCTCTGATTTCAAATTGGTTGTTGCAGACTATGCAAAGAACGAGACAGAGATCGATGTAACACTGGATTATAGTGATGTAACGATTGACGAATCTAAGCCAAAACAACTGGATAAAACCCGCATTTACGGTAACGAGACTTACACCGATGCTGTGTTAAGCCGCGGTTGGTTCAGTGCAAACAAAACTGACTTTAAAAACCAAAGAAATGAAACATTTGACCAGACAGAGTATTATTACTCCGCTGAGTACATCAACGGCTACGTATTGGGCCAAAGAGCCGATGGTTCGATGGTGCTGAACACGCCGCTGGGCACGTACTGGAAGACCCAAGTGCTGCTGAAACAAACCGGCAACGTGGGCGATAAAGACGTATTTGTGCTGTATGATATGGCGCTGGATTATAAAACCAACAGACTATTTGCAGTGGGTTGGAGATATTCTGGTGTGAAGGATACGGCAGGTAAGGATACGGGCGGCAACTATCTGTTTGAAATTAAGTTTGATTCAACAAAAAATAATCAAATTTCAGTCGAAAATGTTGCAAAAATTAACGGTTTGCCGAGTGGCGTTGAGGCACTTACATTAGGCTGCACAACAGAAGGTCAACTATATACAATTTCTGGTGAATCTAAACTGTATAAGCTGGATGCAACAAACGCAAAAGCTGATTATGTTGGAGAGACACCATTTAAAGACGTTGAAAACTACTCTGGTGCAAACGTAATTCAGTCAATGGGTTATGACCACAATACAAATAAAATGTATTGGTTTGCACACAGCCAGACGAAGAATGGCAACAGCTACATCAATGTTTGCCAGACTTATGAAGTTGATTTGACAAATGCTCAATGCACAGTAGTTGGTAACTATGGACCGAGTGGTAATACCTCTCTGTTTGTGCCAACAGATAAGAAGACTACTCTGTTTGAAATGGGTGTGCAAGCAACAGACTTTGAGCTTTCTGAAGAAGTGCTGACGCTGGCAAACGGACAGACCACGCGCGTAACCGCAACTTGGGTACCGTGGAATGCGAAGGCAGAAAATCTCACTTGGACATCCCAACATCAAAGTGTGGCTACTGTAGATAGCAGAGGCAATGTGAAAGCAGTTGGCCCTGGTGAAACCACAGTTACAGCCGAAGCAACGTTGAAGGATGGCACGAAGAAAACACACACAGTAACTGTAAAAGTTGTTCAGTCGGCATCGGCAATTTATGGCTATGTTATCAATGACACAAAGAATGCTGCAAACATGAACAACTGGGTCACCTTTGCAGACTCTGACCCGATTAACACAACGAAGAAAATTACTTCTTCGGGCAACCAGATGTGGCAGGGCGGCACATACTACAATGGTTATGTATACACCGTTTCTGCTGAGGGCAGCATGGGTGCAAAATCCTCCAAGCTGTATAAGAGCCAGGTTACCAAGGGTACCAATGGACAGCCGGCTTCGCTGGGAACACCTGTTCAAGTTGGTTCGACGATTGAGGGCATTGAGATTGGTAATATCTCATATGACTACAGCACAGGACGCATCTACGGCGTTGACTACACCAACGGCGGCTTGCTGCTGATTGACGTAGATACCGGCGAGATCGATGTGCTGGGCGTATTCAATGGCGATCTGGGCGCAGCAATTATGACTGCGATGACCGTAACCATTGATGGCATTATCATCGGTGCAGATATGTACGGTAACCTGTATGAGGTGAACCCAGATACACTTAAGTGCACGAAGATTGCTTCGATTGGGCAAGATACCTGGTATTATGCAGGCATGACGTATGACCACAACACCGGCAATATTTACTGGAACCCATGCTCGGCTGCAGATAATTCGCCGTTGTATCTGGTTCACATAACGCCTTCGAGCGACAAAAAGACCGTCGCAAGTGTCAAGACCATGAAGTTGGGTAGCGTTTCGAGCAGCGCCGGCGTTGAGCTGACCGCAATGTTCACGATACCGAACAATGAACCGCAAACTAATTATATCAAGGTTGAAAGCATCGAGATTACTAATGGTAATGTAACTGGCCTTGAAAAAGGCACGTTGCAACTATACACGAAGACTAATCCAGTTCGTCCGACGGCAAATGCTAAAAAATGGATATCTGACCACCCAGAGATTGTAACAGTAGATGAAAAACGTGGTAAGTTGACCTTTATTAAAGAGGGAACAGCTAAAATTACGGTAAGTATCCAGAATAAAGGAACAGATACGTCAATTAAAACACATTCTATTGATGTAACAGTTAAAAAATCTGCTGAGGGCGAAATGATTGCGTTCTTGGGTACGGACGAAGGCGGCACCGGCTACTATGACTACTGGTTGGGCATGAATGACTATGCACCGCAAGAGGCTACCTTTAAAGATCGTATGATTAATACCTATTCGCTGCGTACCGGTGAGTACTATGATGGTTATATCTACGCATATAACGATAAGTATGAGTTCTACCGCATCAACGAGAAGAACTACGCCGATTACGTAACGCTGGGTACGTTAAAAAATACAAATGGAACACAGCAACAGGTAGTCAGCATGACGTTTGATTACAAGACTGGTACCATGTATGGCGTGACGATTGATCAAAAACTGGTTAAGATTAGCCTGACGGATGGCAGTCTCTCAGATGAGAAACAATTGAACTTCAATGGCAGCGGCAGTGGCAAAGTATTTGCCATTGCGGTAGATAAGAACGGCACCCTGTACGGTGTTGGCGCCGATGCTTATTATACAGCTGCAAAACTGTATACGATTGATACAAGCAATGGCACTTGCACGAAGATTAAAGATTTGCCAGATGTGCGCGCATTTACAGGTGCGAGCTATTATGGCGAAGTAATGTACAGCCCGCAAATGACGTACAACTACGAGCTGAACCGCTTGTATCTGAACGCAACCACGAGACAGAAGAGCAGCAAGAGCTACAACAGCGGCTTCTGGATGATTGAATTGGCTGATGATGCGAACAGTAAAACTGGTGAAGAGAAAGTAAAATCTATTTACAACTTTGGTCCGCCGAGCATTAAGAACCAGTATGGTGTTATTAAATCTGGCGGTGACCTGTACCTGGGCTTGCTCGTTTCGAAGCCGAGAGCTGCAGATATTACCGACCAGAAAGTAACAGGTATTGTGCTAGATAAGTCAACAGCGGTTATTAAGAAAGATAAAACAGTAACACTGAAGGCTACACTGCAACCGTCGAGCATTACAGACAAGACTATAGAATGGAAATCTGAAAATCAATCTGTTGCTACAGTCGATACAAACGGTGTTGTTACAGGTCAAGCTACTGGTACAGCTAAAATTACTGCAACTTATACAGATAATTCGAATGGTACTAGCAAGACAGTAACAGCAAGTTGTGAAGTTAAAGTTGTAGAAAGCACAAGTGGCTCAAAAGCATATACCATTTCTGCAGATAAGAGCAAGTTGATTTCCTTTGATCCGGAAGTACCAGGTGAAACTACAGATGTTGTGACATTTGATAAAGGTAAGCAGATTGTAGGCATGGATATGATAGACGAAAATTCGTTCTATTATGTTGTAGAAGATCATAGTGCTTCGGTATATCCGCAGTTGTATCACTATAACTTAGATACCAAGACCAGCACACGTAAAGGTACACTCGAAGTAAACATTGGCAATGCGGCTGATATGGCATATGATTCTAAGAACGGCTTGATTTATGTTGTTTCTGGATTCTATATCTATCAGTTTGAGGCAAGCAAAATACAGCCGGATAGTTTAAACCATGCTTCGGCAACGTTTGACACAACTGCAGCTAGCCTCGGATTGCCAGCCCTGCATGCTGTGGCATGTAAAGATGGTTGGGTCTACTTCTTGGCTAATAATAACCAGAACAAGTTGTATAAGATCAATGATAAGCTACAATTAACCTCGCTGGTATCGTTGGGCGACGTGGCAGTAAACACGGCGTCTGGCAAGAGTGAGATGGCTTATGATGCAGGCACAGATACGTTCTATTTGACGGACGCAGCAGATAAACTGTATTCGTTGAAGATTACGGATAACGGCACGAATGACAACAATAAAGTTGACGTTACACCGATTGATGTGCTGGGCACAGGCATTGATATTAACGGACTTGCAATTTGGCCAAACAAAAAGAAAGAGCAGACTCCGTAAGCCTTTGAGGCAGGAGATTTGAACAAAACTAAGGCGCCCTCCCTTAATTGGGAGGGCGCCTTGGTTTTTATTTTTACGATAAAAATAGCTTGTTGTCAGAGATAATATTTGTTTAAAATAGAAAAATTAAATATAAAAATTTATAAATTATTGCCAATATTTTTTATTTAAAGGATTTATAAACCAGCAAATATTTGCTGTTGTGTAGCTTTTGACGAAAAAAGAAGCATAAAAAAGCTCACTGTAATCTCGATTAGAATTACAGTGAGCTTTTGGCGGAGACGGTGGGATTCGAACCCACGTGCCCTTGCGGGCAAAACGATTTCGAGTCGTTCTCGTTATGACCACTTCGATACATCTCCAAATGGTGCCGCATACAGATGCAGTACTTCTCATTTTATATGGATATAGAACGATTGTCAAGCAAAATTTCTCGGGTTATTGACAGCATTTTATAAAACGCAGTACAATAAAGAAAAAGTTATTTTGGTAAAGGAGGAGGGTTTATGCAATCTATCAAACAACTTGCGTTGCGGTTATCTGCGCTGTCTGTTTATGGCGCTGTACTGAATCGACCACCGCTACAGCATTTACACAGCTTGTTGTGGGCAGCGCAAGATAACGCCAAAGCGTTTGCGCAAGCATGGGGTGCGTTTGTTGCGGCTTTGTTACAGGAGAATGTTCAGGGAAATTTGGCGCAAGCTGTTGAGCAAGCGGTATTATATGATCAAAACCCCTTTTCACTGCAAGCAGCAAGTGCACAGGGGAACTTATCTGCTGCACTAACATATGCAGTAAAGCAAGATTTGGCAACGTTGTGTGAGATTGCGCAGCTTACTCCACAGGCACTGTTGGACGGATCTCCTTTTGCAGAGACATTACAGGAGCTTTCTTTGCCGCAGTGGAAGACTGGCACATTGCCAGCGTTTCTGCAAAGTACGCCGCAACAGGCGGTGCAAATTTGCCGACAGTTTTATCAAACACACGGCTGCGGCATCTTTGCAAGATACCGAGCATTTATCTGGCGCAATCATACAATCATTCCCGTTGCGCATCCAGATCAGACCAGCATGGCAGATCTGAAGGAATATCAGGAACCGCGACGAACAGTGATAGAAAATACAGAAGCATTTTTGCACGGTTTGCCTGCCAATAACTGTTTGTTATATGGCGACCGCGGTACTGGTAAATCTTCTACCGTAAAAGCAGTTCTAAATGACTATTTTTCTCAAGGACTGCGTGTAATAGAGATGCCCAAAGAATTTCTGATGGATTTCCCTGATTTGGTGGCAAAAATTGCTGATTTACCGATGAAATTTATCGTTTTTATCGATGATTTGTCCTTTTCTCAGCAAGACAGCACTTATGCTTCCCTCAAAGCAGTGTTAGAGGGTGGTGTGGCGGCTCGACCACAGAATACGCTTATCTATGCTACCTCAAATCGCCGCCATTTGGTACGGGAGACTTTTTCTGAGCGGGAGGGTGATGAGATTCACCGCAGAGATACGATGCAAGAAACGGTTTCTTTGGCAGACCGCTTTGGCTTGTCAGTTAATTTTAGCATGCCCAGCAAAACAGAATATCTTGCGATTATTCAGGCGTTGGCAGAACAGCGCGGTCTTGAGGAGCACCTTGAACAGCTGAAACAGGGCGCTGAACAATGGGCGATTGCGCGCGGCGGGCGTTCTCCCCGTTGCGCCCGGCAATATATGAATGCTGCTGAGGCCAAAATTAAACTGGCACATAAAGCATAAACTACGTTTCTTTACAAATTTCGTCAAATTTGATACGATTGTGTAGAAAATACACCCCGGATAAGGAGGTACTTTTATGAAAGCACTTAAAAAAATGCTCACGTTGGGCATTGCTGCGTTGCTTGCTGCTACCATATTTACCGGCTGTGGTGCCAGTGATATCAGTCAGGGCGTTGCTACCAACGATTATCCCATACTGGTGGGTGGTGTTACGCTGAATAGTCGCCCAGAAGGTGTTGCTGTGCTATCACAAAGTCTTGCTGATGTCGTTTTAACCATTGGTTATGAAGAAACTCTTAAGGCAAAAAGCAATGATTGCACACAGCCAGAACTTTCAGTTTTACCCGATGTTACCATTGATGCTGCTGCGGAACTCAAAAAACTGGGCGTCACAGTGGTACTGGCAGATACCATCCCTACGCAGGCACAGCAAACTGCGCTGCAGCAGCAGGGTATAACAGCAATTGCGATTACCCCAGCTAAAAACAGGGAAGATTGTAAACGACTGTACCGTGAGGTTGGTTCTGTGATGCGCGGTGGTAATACCGGTTATACCCGGGCAGAAAAGTCTTGTGACAATGTGTTTTATACATTAGATGATATTACCCGTTTAGTGCCGGCAACAAGTAGTCAGTCTACCGCTTGTTATCTATATGATCTGCAAGGAAGTGTTGCTACGGGAGATACCCTTTTTGGCAGTCTAATTACCTATGCCGGTTTTTTCAATGCTTTTGTAAATGAAACTGGAGGCAAGGTTAGCATCAGTAGTATTCTTATTGCAAATCCCTATTATATTTTTTGCCCTACAGGTATGAAGGAAGAACTGACCCAATCTGAAGATTTTAAAATGCTAGATGCAGTTGTCAACGGTCGCGTTTATGAGCTTGATCCTACTCTGATGCAGCGGCAGGGCAACACGATGCTCGACGCGGTTACTGCTATGGTACAAAGCGTTTACCCTGAGTTGTTTGAAACGCGTGAATCTAAGAAAAATGCATCCTCTGAAGAAGGAGTGAATTCATCTCAATCAGAAAGCGGTGCAACAACCAGTGATTCCGGTGAGGGTAGCGCGCAGGGGAACGGAGAAACAGCTACCATGTCATCTACCACCTCGAAACCAGCCGAAGTGGCCGCTGCAGGTGAGTTGCAATATGGCAATTCTGGTCGGGCAGTATTGCTTATGCAAGAAAGATTGAACGAGCTGGGTTATATGTTTACTGCTTTGAGCAGTGTGTTTGATGATGGCACGCTGCAAGCGGTGAAAGATTTTCAGTATCTCAACGGTTATGTTACCACAGGAATTGCTACACAAGAGCTGCTGGATTTGATGTATAGCGCCGACGCCAAGCTTCGTAATTAAAAATGATGTAATAAAAAGCGTAAGGATATATCCTTACGCTTTTTATATTTAATGGCCAAGATATTGCATCGAAAACCATGGAAACGTATCTGGTATATAACTACCGATGATGATCATACCAAGCGTCACCGTCCCCAGAATAATACAAAGTACCATTGCCGTTGCCGCTATGCTTTGTTGCGCTTTTTCATCGTGCTCGTTGCGTGCAACAGAGGCCAGTGCTACACCAAGGCCAACCATGCCAAAAGCGACTACCGTGCCCCAGCCAATCCAACAAACACCTGCTGCACCTGCTGCCAGTGCAAATGAGATTATGATCTGCCATGTTCGGTTTAAGAAGCGTTTGCCCAGATATACCAGAGTATACAATAAAATACCGAATACCACGCCGTAGGCCAAATTTTCTGTTGCTACAACAACGATTGCTGTTACCAGCATCACCACAGTATCCTTAATTGAGTACTGGTTCATTTTAAACAATGTGGGCCATTTTACTGTGCCGATGCAGACAGTAAACATGACGGCAATCAATGCTGCCAGTGGAATTAATTCCATAAACCAACCCAAACTGAATAAAAGAATCGCCATAAAGATGCCAATTAAAAATGTGGAGAGCCGCCCTTTTCCGCCGGATTTTTGGTTTGTGATTGCCATAGCAATCATGCCGCAACCAGGTGCAGCGCCCAGCATGCCACAGGCTAAATTGCCAATGCCAAGACCGATGCACTCTCGATTGTTGCGACTTACCACACCGTTTGCCTCTTCTATCAATCGGGCTGTTAGTAACGATTCTGCTACGGCTACCAGTGCGATTGAAAGTGCCGTGGGCAGAATTGCTGTGAAGCACTCCATTGTGAACACGCTGCCCAAGTTGGTAAAGATTTGCCCCATGTATGAAAAATCAAATGCCACTGAGCCCATATTACCTACTTTTTCCACGCCACTGCCGCTTACCAGCGTATATGCTGTAATCAACACTAATGTTACTAGGGATGCCGGCACACGTCGTAAAAATGCCACGAGTTTTTTCAATAGAGGAAACGTATAAATAATTGCCATGCCAACTGCGATCAGAATGTATGTTTCTATACTTTTGCCCATTGCCAGCTTGACTTGTGAAAGGAAAATCACTGCTGCAAAACCGTTGACAAAACCAGTCATTACTGAGGTGGGTATAAACTTTACCAAACTGCCAAAGCGACAGATGCCCATAATGACCATGATGATACCTGCAAGGCACACTGCTGCAAAAATGTACTCTGGGTGTCCGTTGTTAAAATACTGCGCGATTAGTCCACTGAGTACCAGCGCTGTTGAACCAGCTCCGGCTGATACTAATCCGGGACATCCGCCCAACACAGAGGTAATCACTGTCAAAAAGATGCAAGTGAATAACCCCATGTATGGTGGTAGCCCAACCACCAGCATGAATCCAATTACCTCTGGTATCAGTGCAGATGTAGTTACCAGTGATCCACACAGATCGCCGATTGGGTTGCCCAGCCATTCTTGCTTTTCTTGTTTCAATCGTTCCGCAAGTTGCATTATTTCCAAAACTCCTCTCCATACACGGACGAAATGCCCGCAACTCCTGGTTTTTATCATACTCCGTTTTTCCATTTTTTTCAATATCTTCACTCCAGTAAAATCAAAATTGGCGGTTGATTTTACTGCTTGAAAGGAGTATGATAGAGCCGTGCTATATTAGCGCGGTCAGTCGCAAACTCCTGACCTAAAAAAATACTACGGAGGAATTGAATCTTGAAACCTACATCAAAGAACTCAGTACGTTATTTGGTGCAGGCAGCAGTTATCGCAGCGATATACGCTGTGCTGACTTTGCTTGCCTCTGCCATGAATCTGGCTTATGGCCCTGTCCAGTTCCGCATTTCTGAACTGCTTACGGTTTTGCCACTGTTTACGCCTGCGGCGATTCCTGGGCTGACCATCGGGTGCTTTTTGGCCAATCTTGCAAGCCCATTTGGTCCAGTAGATTGGATGTTTGGCACAGCAGCAACTTTTTTGGCTGCACTTGCTGTTTATGCCCTGCGCCGTGTTACAATTAAAGGCATTCCTTTTTTGGCACCTATTGCGCCGGTGCTGTGCAACGCCGCAGTAGTTGGTCTTGAACTAGCCTGCTTTAACGATGTTGGCTTTGGTTTTGCCAATTTCAGTTGGGTTGCGTTTGGATACAATGCCCTGACCGTTGGATTGGGCGAATTGGTTGTTTGTTACGTGCTGGGTCTGCCATTTGCAGTTTTTTTACAAAAAACAAAACTTACCAAAAAAATTTTATGATAAGGACCCGACAAAACTATGAAAGAGCCATTATCTTTGGGTAAACGCATCAAAAATATCGCGCCGGTGCGACTGATCGTCATCAGTTTTGCACTGGCCATTCTCACTGGTGCAGGTTTGCTAAGCTTGCCTGTTGTGTCACGCAGTGGTCAACCAATCCCCTTTGTCGATGCACTGTTTACTGCAACTTCGGCAACCTGTGTTACTGGCCTTACAGTGTTTGACACCTGGAGTCAGTTCAATGGTTTCGGACAAGCTGTTCTGTTGTTTCTCGTTCAAGTTGGTGGTTTGGGTATCGTTACGTTTACAACAGGTTTTACCGTACTTATGCGGAGAAAACTCAGCTTCAAAGATATGATGCTTGCTTCTGAAAATACCGGCAGTGGCGGCCTTGATGTTCCTCGTTTGCTCAAAACGATTTTACTTTTTACCCTTACCGCTGAGTTGATTGGTGCTCTATTGCTCATGCTGCGTTTTATTCCACAGTTTGGGGGCTATGGCGTTTGGATTTCTGTGTTCCTTGCTGTTTCCGGTTATTGTAATGCCGGATTTGATGTCCTAGGCTTTCAAACGCCTGGTGCTAGCCTTTCGGCGTATGCCGGCGATCCACTGGTGAGTATTACGCTGGCTTTGCTGATCATCATTGGTGGACTGGGTTTTGTTGCGATCAGTGATGTTTATTTTAAAAAAGTTTTCCCGCATCTTCAACGTTTGTATCAGCGCCGTGCTGTAAGTGGCAAGCCAAAAAAAGTTGCGCTGAATTTTCATACACATGTTGTGCTGATTACTACAGGTATATTACTCTTTGCTGGAACGGGAATTATTCTTTTATGTGAATGGGACAATACGATGACTGATCTCAACTGGGGGCAAAAGCTCAATGCCGCATTTTTTCAATCTGTTTCTGCACGTACAGCGGGTTATGCGTCGCTGAATCTTGGTGCAGAGCGTGCTGTTACCCAAGTATTCACCGTGGTGCTCATGTTTATCGGTGCCAGCCCGGCTTCGACTGGTGGTGGCATCAAAACCACTACGATTATGGTGCTGTTGGCCACTGTATTTAGTGTGATTCGCGGCAATGAAGATACTGTTCTTTTGCGCCGTACTATTGATAAAAGTACGGTTTATCGCAGTATGGCGATTGTTTTTGCAGGTATTATCATTGTTGCTGTTCCCACAATTGTAATTGAAACGACAAATCAAAACATCGGTTTTCTTGCCGCGCTATTCGAATCAGTTTCGGCGTTCAGCACGACCGGGGTTACGATGGGCATTACTTCTATGCTCAATGCTGCTTCTAAATGCGCCCTGATTTTTGCGATGTTTGCCGGACGTGTCGGCGGAGTTTCACTGGCATTGGCTATCGCCATGCGCAAGGGTCGGCACTCCAGTTCGGTTTTACCTGAAGGAAAGCTTATTGTTGGTTAATACTCATAAAAAGCCCGCCAAATCGGCGTTTTTTTATACTGTTTCATCTGTATCTTGTGGCAAACGCTGGATTAACAATGTTTCAATGCGGTTGTCCTGCATTTGTTCTACGGTGAATTCCAAATTTTCAAATGTAATTCGTGGTCTTTCGCCCGTTTGCGGCAAATGACCCAATAAGTCTACTACAAAACCACCAATGGTATCGTGCTCTTGCTCCGGAAGCTCCAGTCCGGTTATTTCGTTTACTGTTGTGATAGGGGTAATACCGCGTGCTTTCCAGCAGTTTGGTTCAGTCTGTATAATTTCTGGCAGATTCTTGTCGTACTCATCCTCCATTTGCCCCATAATCGTCTCAAGGAGGTCTTCCATCGTAACAATTCCCGCTGTTCCGCCATATTCATCAATTACCACTGCAATTTGCATCTTTCGTTCTGAAAGCGCTGCAAACAATTCGCTACATGATTTTGTTTCAGGAACGAAAAATGGTTTGCGCATAACATCTGTTATGGCTACGCGTTCTGCTGTGCGGTTTCCCACATATTTTAGCAAATCTTTTACATATACAATACCTACAATGTCATCCAAATCTTCGTGATACACCGGAACACGGGAATAACCGCCTGCCAGCGATACCTGCACCAATTCCTGTAAGGAGGCTGTATCTGGCACAGCAGTGACGTCTGTACGATGTGTAGCAATGTCTGCTGCGGTTGTATCGTTAAAAGCAAAAACTTTTTCGATTAGCGCTTTTTCATTTTCTAAAATTGCGCCGGATTCTTCGCCTTGATCTACCATGGTTCGAATGCCTTCTTCTGTGATGCCTTTGTGTTGTGCGTTTGGAGAAATACCAAATATGCGACATATTTGCACCCCTGCATGATATAAACACCAGGAAAGTGGGAACAGCAGGGTGCATAGTCCCCGGTAAATACCGCTAATGTGCAATGCCACACGCTCTGCGCAAAAAATTCCAACTCTCCGCGGTATTACAACGCCGAGCACGAGATATACCGGCAGCAGTACTAGCACTACCACCACCAGCGCTACTCCGCTATCGACCGTATGGTTTAGAGATGTTTCTGCTTGTAGTCGTGCTATCAGTGATGGTGCGAATTTTTGATATGCGTACACACAGGCGCAAAGTGCTGGAGCACTGGCTAGCAGTAGATATGTTATCTGCGTTAGAGGACTCTTCCCCAAACGGAGCACACGCAGTGCGCGTCGATCTCCTTGCTGCCCTAAGCGTTCCAACTCTGGATCTACAGCATTTTGAACGGCATTTTGACAAAGTACTGAAAAAGCAGTACAAGCAATACATAATAGCAACACAAATAAATTGACTAAAATCTGGCTATCAGGCTCTGGTTCCATAGATATCCCCTTCCAAATATGAGAATTTCAATCCCTTCATTTTTCTATATTCTACACGATTTTTAGCAAAAATGCAAAGAGAAGCACAAATTTCAAACGATTTCTTTGGAGAATTATGAAAAATCATTGTATTTCGCAGTTTTTTGAAATATTCTCTTTACATTTTTTTATAAAAATGATAAAATTAGGAATAAGTATATAGATTGGGAGAGTATCTCCTCTCTCATTGTTCAAACATGGCACTTTTTGGTTACGAAAAAATGCAAAAATATATTACTTAAAAAATTGCATAGAATAACCAAATTTTTTGTCTTTGAACCGAATATGCTGTCACAATTTCAACTGGTTTGTTTTCTATATCATCTAAGAATACAGACTAAAAACCCACAAAGTTTTGCTTGAAAAAGGAGCGAATGGTATGCAAAATACAAAAAAAGCGAGAGGTTTTTGGAACACTAAGTTCATTATCACCTCAGTTTGCCTACTTTTGGTCCTGGCCAGTTTGGCCACCTATGTAGGTATCACACAAGTTTCAGCCAAAGAAACCTTTGAGCAAGACGGTTATGTTTTGAATTCTAGCCTTGAAGAGGCAGAAGCAGATAATACCGGCTATGCTCAATATTACTTTCGGGCGCAATCTACTTATGAGAAGAAATGGCCTTCCAAGGTGACTTTTTACGACACAGAGTCCTCAAAAGTTACGCTTGGAACACAGAGTTTTTTACATTACAACAATGGAGATACCGGTGCATTTGCTGACGGTGTTGTTGTAGACTTGGATAACGTAAACCAAACACCGGTAACTTATTACCGCGTGCAGGCTGGTGCTATCCTGAAAAAGTCTGGCGATACTTATCAGATGAATTATCTAAACGATAAGATTACGATGCGTAATTTTATCTGGAAACTTTCTGACACCAAATATATGGTGGTTTCTTCAGATATGACGCTACATTTGAATGAAAATACTGAAAGAAGCATTTCTGGTTTTATTGAAGTAGATATTCAGGATCAGGGAATCGTATCTTTCCGTAATCAGGAAGTCGCTTATCAGACAGTTGTGCAGGATGCTTATGTACGTCTTGCTGATGGTACGGTGATCGACTTTACACAAAAGACGATCTCCCAAAATGATCAACCCGTGCTCTATCTGGCACAGATGGTTGTAGATTCGAATGATAATGTTGAAATTGTACAGAAAGAAAACAAAAGCAATACCAGCAGCAACAGCGGCAATGGTAATAGTAACGGTAATGGTGCTGGCAATGCTGACGGTAGCACTGATGGCAACGGTAACAGCGGCAATGGTAACAATGGTACCGGTGAAGGTGGCAACACTACCGCTGGTGGAGAAGATGGTAACTTCGACTTTGGCAATTTGAATTTGCCGAATATGCCTAATGCCGGAGAAGATGGTGATGGTAATGGCGATGATTCTGCAAGCCAGACTGTACCGTCTGTTCAACTGACCGAGCTGAAAGCAAGTCTGACGGGTGTTTCATTGAAGGCAAATATTGTTGACCCAGATGACATTTTGACCGATGCTGGCGTCAACGTGAAAATTTATGAAAAATCCACCAACAAGCTGGTTTACACTCATGCTGTAAGTCATGGCGAACAAAGCATTGACGTTACGGTTGAGACCCTCAAAACCAATACGGATTATACACTGGTAATCAGCGGTACCTATATGCTGGGTAACGTAGAATACACCAATGACTTCCTCAACAAGCAGTTCCGCACAGATGTATTGGATTTGACCTATGCTGTGAGCGAAGTGAACTCGGATTCTTTGAAATATAAAATTCATGCAGATTCCGACACCAAGGTGACCGGTGCAACATTTGTGCTGTATAATGCTGAAAAACAACAGCAGCAAACAATTTCACTCACTGGCACAGAGATGTCTCAGGCTGCAAACGGCGGCTATGAAGCGACCTTCTCAGGCTTGCAATCTAATACGCAGTATTATGTAAAAATGACGAACGTAGTTTATAATTCGTCGTTGACAATCTCAGATTATGATGATTATAAGGGTCAGGTAACATTAAAAACAACACCGACACTGGGTACCCCGACTGTTTCTGTTGACAAGAGAAACGCTTCCTTCGTACTGTATCCAGGTTCTGTTACCGACCCCGACCGCGGTGTGCAAAAATATCGTTTTGAGATTTTGGATGCTGCCGACGATACACAAGTTGTATACAGCACTGAGAGAGAGATTTTGGGCAACGTAGAGGTTCCGGTAGATGGCAAAAACATTCACCGCAACCGCAACTACATTTACCGTTTGGTAGCTTTGTTTGATGATAACCAAAAGGTAGTAGAAGTTACTTCAGGTAACTCTGAGATCTTTGCTCTTGATACCAAAAAGCTGCCAACTATAACATTTGAGTCAACAGTAACGCATCATGACGCCATTGAAGGCACACTTACCATTGATGACACTGAATCTGTTATGCTCAAGGGTCAAGTGGCCACTACCAGTGGAGTTACCCAACAAGCAAAAGTTTCTCTGACAGTTACCGATGCAGTTGGTACAGCGATTAACCTCGGCGCTGCAGCGACAACCGATGTTACGACGGAAAATATGCAGAATGGTAAATTGACAATTCCGGTAAATATTACTGGATTGAGAGCCAATGAATCTCATATCTTTAAAGTTTATGCAGATGTAAATTTGGGCGAAAGTTCCAATGGAACAAGTGGTGGAACAAATGATGCTACCTATAACCGTTTCAACTACTATATTGGTGAAGTTCATGTTAAAACACTGAAAACTTCAGATATTAGTGTAAGTGCGCAAAAAGATTATAGTAGTGACAATGCTATTTTGCAGCAAAAATATGTGCTAAATGTAAATTTGAACGAAAAAGCACCCGGAGAAGGTGTTGAGGCATCAACTGTTGAAACTGGCGAGTATACTGCAAGTACGATGCAACAGCTGAAATATGTCGTTTATCAGGGTCAAGTTACAGCAGATCAAATTAATAGCACAACTACGCGTTTAACGAAATTAGGAGAGCGAACCCTTACAGCAACAGATAAAACTGCACAAAGTCATCAAAGTAGTTTGAAAACAGCCTACTACGATGTTACAGGAACAATAAAGGCAGGAGATATTGGTTACAGTGGTTGGGATACGTATCAACATCAGTATGTAACAGTACTGTTTACAGAAGCTTCGGACTACGTTGGCAACAAAATTGACTTAGGTGATGTTTCTACGCGTTTGTTCCAGGTTCGTGTAAACTCAAAAGCTCCAGAAGCAACCAATAAAAACGATGCGGTTGATGTAACAGTTGTTAAAAACTCCATGTTGGGCAACAGTCAATACAATCAGATTGGGACATCTAAAGATTCTAGCTTGGACAATGATACCGTTGTAGGCTTTTTATTCCGCGCTAGAGTTAACAACTCCGGCAATTCAATTCGTAAAATTACGTATACAATCAAAGATGCTGAAGACAATAAAACAATCAAAACAATTGTAAAAGAATTGACAGGAACGAATAATACCATTGAGCAACTTGCTGAAAAGGTAGGCAATGGTGAAGATGCTGTTACTTTAACTGGGCAGGACTTGAAGCGTGGACATAAGTACAAAGTAGAATACACATTAGAGTGTGATTTGAATGGTGATGGTGTTGTTGAAACAACATTAACTGGTTTTACCAGCAAAACAGACTCTATGAACGCCCCGCGTCAAAAAGCAAGCTTTAAAACACGCTTTGATTTTAAATATAATCCTCAAACTACTCTTACACAAGATTCAACAACGAAACCATTAGTTGAGCAATATGTACTAATTGACAAAGACGCATATTACCGCGGAACGAACGGCAGCATTCCGGCAACACAAACCTTTAATGCGTCTGAGACAACAACTCCTGCTGGAGAAGATACAGCAGCTGATGGAACAGACGGAGATGGTACTGATAGCGATTCCAATACAACAAAAATTACGCTTACCAGAAGCACCAATGAAAATACATGGAACACACTAAATGTATCGAATGTAAAACCAGGTTTGGTTGCAATTACTGTAAAAACAAATGAGTACAGTAGTACCAATAATGATCAAAATACTGAAATTTTCAAACAACGCGTCTACACTCCAGCAAGTGACCCGAGTAATTTAGTGCAGGCAGAAGCTAAAATTGAAGACAACCAGTTTAAGGTGATTGTTTCGAAGAAAACAACAACATCATCTGGTTCTGATGAGGCTTCTGCAGCAGCGGACACAGAAGTAACAGACGAGCAGTATGCAGCTATTATGAAAGCCATCGCTGGCGTAAAAATTACAGTTTCCGAGAAGACAACAGAGCCAACACCAGAAACACAACCGGAAGCGCAAGAAGAGGGAACTGAAGAAACACCAGGACCCTCACCTACTATTACTTCTGTAACACAAATTAAAGGTTTGACGGAGTATCAAAATGGCACAACAACTGCGGCAACATCTACAGCAAAGAAATATGTTGCAAGCATTCCGTTGAGCGATTTGAGCAATTTTGCAAACAAAGAGCTGAGCGTTAAAACAGAAATGCTATACGTTCAGGGTAGCTCAACCACAAATATGGAGACTCTGAACAGTGCAAATAGCAATGATACAGAAAAACTGTATGCAGTTGAGCTTTCTGATGTTAGCAAAACTGAGCCGGCATACTTGTATCACAATGGTTCAAGCAGTTCGCTGGCACAGCAGAGCACAGCTGGTTTGAATGCCATCAACTCTGTATTTAAAGTACAAAATACAAGTGGCACAACCTACAAATTGACCAATCAGGTTAATAACCAAGATATCAGCTACACAGCAGCTTACACCAAGTACCCGCTGGAGCTGACACTGGGTACTGTTAAGCACCAGGTTATTTTTAAAGAGTTGGCAGCAAAAGAGGTTGCTACAACTGCTACTAATGACGCTAAATTCACAACCATTGCTGGCGAAATTACCATGAAAAATGCCGACCAAAACCCACGTTTCGTCAAGGGTATTGACCGCATCAACGTAACCTATTCGCTGGATATGACCAAGTCAACTGCAAAAGTAGATAATAAAGTTTACTTTGAGATTTACGAAAAAGACAACAATGGCAATGGTGGTTGGAAAACCACGCCAACCTATGTTGTCGAAGACAGTTGGAAAACAGACAATAATAGCGGCGAAGATAAAGTAACAGATAAACAATTAACCATCGGCGGCGCAAAAGAGAATACAAGCACTGCCCCGGGCGGTGATAATACCGAAAATGGTGATTCAGGCACTGAAGATAGCCAAACAAAGACAACCGATCAAGAAAATAGCGACTCTTCAACACCTACTACCGAGCCACAACCTGTTGCTGGAGATAAAATTAAACTAAACTTTAATCAGGATTACCAGATTAAGGTTTACACCAAGCAGGCTAAAACAACCGAGGGCGACGGCACAACAACTACAACCGGCAGCGGAGCTGATGGTAACAATGGCACCGATACAGGTGCCGGTACCATAGATAATACCGAAAAAGTTTACCTGTATGAGACCGTTACCAGCAAGCAGGGCGATACCTATGACTTTAAGACCTCTGACACAGTGAAGGTAACAAATTTGGCAGCTACATTGGAGAGCACCAAAGGCACGGACGAAAACGCAACCGTTACCCGCAACATGAAGTTGACCTACAGTGTAGACCAAATCGGCTTCACAAAGGTTGTTTATAAGGTATATGGTCTGAAATCAACTAGCTCAGATGAAAATGATGGCAGTGATACAAATGTTGCATCAGACGATAAATATGATTCAACTCCAATATATACCAAAGACGTAACACAGGATTTTGAAAAACTTGCTTTAGAGGAGTTATTCCCGGTTGGTGCGGATGAAACTGCAAGTGTAGATGGTGAAGCAGTTCAGAACAAAAAACTGCAGTTGGGTACACAGTATAAACTGACTGTCGAGATTTATTCTACAAAGAATCCGTATGGAACTAATTCGGAAACTAAAATCGGTGAAGCTGATTTTGAATTTAAGTTAGCTGAGTTGAGAAACCCGATTATAAACGTACTTCTTGTACCAAGCAAAACTGATGGAGAGAGCGCAAAGCATAAAATTACTGCTACGGTAAATGTAAGAGACTTGGATTATGTTTCTAAGGGTTCAAAATACAAAGTGAAACTATTAGATTCAACTGGAAAAGATATTACACCGAGTAGCATTTCTAATCAAGAATACAATTTTTCTCAAAAGAACCAATCAATTGTATTTGCAACAGATAGATCTGATACAGATAAAGAGTTAAAAGAAGATCAGGAGTATACTGTACAGGTAGAAGTTAATGATGTTGACTTAAAAGCGAATGGCATAGTTACCACTTATACTTATAGAACAACAGTCAGAACCCTAAATGCACACGGTGTATCATTTGGTGAGATGGAGCTGGTTAAGAGCACACAAAGCCAAAAGGCGGATTTGATCTTTACTGGTGCAGTAAACTTGACTACTGTTAAGAAAATTAAGTATACAGTGTATAACACAGCAACAGCTGCAACTCAAACCTTTACAGAAACATTTACAACAACAACTTCTGGATCCGGTGCGAACCAGTACTACTCCACCACTTTGAGCGGCTTTACTTCATCTGCAAAATATACAGTACAGGTACAATTCTTAGCAGATGATAATACAGTTCTGGGTGACGCAAACTTAACAATTACTTACAGATAAGGAGGGCCAATATGCGAGTCATATCCAAGAAAAACAAAGGCAGCTTTGTGATTTTCAGTGTGGCAATCGCAATCGTTGTTGCAATTGTTGTATTCATGTTTATACAGCAGGTGCAGGCAGCCACGGTGAAGGAATATGACGTGCCCATAAACAGCGTTGTTTATGACAAAAACGGCGATTATATCGACGTTAGTGCAGCAGGCACGATCAAGCGTCTTTGGAATGACGACTATCGCATTACATTGGGCAACGGCAATTCTTATGAGGCCGGCAAGCACAGTGTAATACGTTCTGGCAGTATTCTGTCAGTTTATGGCGGCGGTTACAAGGTCTATGAAGACGGTACCGTAAAAACACTGCCAAAAGCTGCAACGATTACAAATCTTGCCACATCAGATTTTTATAAGATTGACGACAGAAAATATCTGATGGTAGGCAGTGATATCCGCGTAGAAAACAGTGATATTCAGCTCAGCGGCTACGTTTATGTAGAGCTTGATAAAGCTGGTAACGCATTTTTGCGCAACGACAAGGTGAATATCAAGGTGGTAGCACCGGTAACTTTGTCGACCGACAATATGGTATTCGATGGCTCAAATGAAGTTTTGACCACCGGCGGTGTTGTAACCGATTTGAAAAAGATTAATGGCAGCACCAGCGAATACCAAAAAGTAAGCGATTTGAATATTCGCGATCAAGATGCAACCAGCAATGATGGCGGCAATGCAACCGGCAACGGCAGCAATAATGCCGGCACTACAGGCGAGGGCGGCACAGGTGGCTCTGGCACGGGCAATGGTGGCAGTGGCAATGCTGCAACCAATGGTACTAGCGGCAGTGGTAACACTGTGTTGGTAAAAGGCGCTGAAGAGCTGAAGTCAACAATCAATAAAATTGTAGATGTTATTAACAATAGCAACAATTCAAACGGTAGTGGTTCTAGCCAGCCTACACAAGTTTCTAGCTTGGTACTGAACAGTGTGAATGTAGGCGTGAACTCCATGAATGTTGATTATATCGTTAGAGACAGCGCAGACCGGTATGCAAGCGTGTTCCTTGAGGTAACTCCGTCGGCATCCAGCGATGCGAAGGATACGCAAACCCTGCAACTGGGCAAAAGTGAAACCCGCAGAGAAGTTTACGGGCTTTATCCGAATAAAACGTACACCGTGTCTCTGGGTTATATCGACAAATCTGGCACCAAACATACAGTAGATACTTCTTCTGTACGTACCAACAATATTACAGGTGATTTGTCTGTAACAAGAGTTGTAGGAGATCGTATTTACTTTACTTTGAAGCTGAGCAGTGAATTTAAGCTAGACAGCGGTAACCTTGTTGTATATTCCGATGATGCACGAGATGCTTCTTTGGCGATTGATACAACCGCTGCGGCATCTGCATCGGGCTGGAGCAGTTCAATCAAAGTCAATGCAACTTCTGCACGTAGCTATTTGCTGAAGCTCGAAAATATGCTGTATGAAGAGAATGGTATTCAGAATGAGATTGATTTGAAGGTAGAGACAACGATTAAAAATACGTGGTTCAATAAGATTGTAAGATCTCTTTTTGGCTAACATGAATCGTTTATTAATATTAATTTTAGAAAGTTGAGGTAGCAATATGGAACAGGTATTAGCAGCGACACTGACTGCCATCGGCAGTATTTTAGGACTGGCCTTCCTCGGTGTAGGAATTGGTATGGGTATTTTGGGCGCTAAATGTGCAGAGGCAATTGGCCGTAACCCCGAAACAAAGAGTGATATCATTCAAGGTGTAATGATCGTAGCGATTATTACTACACTGCTTCTGTTATTGCTGTTTGGCTTTGTAGCCGTTCTGTTATTCTTTAATCCATTTACCGGCTGAGGAGGAATGCTCTATGTTAAGAGTAGCAGCGATTATACTGATTTTGCTGGTATTGAACGTTGTTCTGTTCTTTTTGCTGTGGAGTGTGGTAAAGCATATTAACCGCATGGTGAAGCGAACAGTAGCAGAGAGCTTGAGCGTATATGATCGTATCATTGAGAAAAAAGAGCAAGAGATCGAGCAACTCAATGAACAGCTTGACACCCCACAGCTCGTGGAGCATAGCATAAGCGCGGCGGCCTTTAGCGCCCCGCAAGCAGATATAAGCCTGGATCAACTGGTGAAAAAGAAAACATATGCTGATCTTGACTTTTTTAAAAACTATGAGTATGTAAAAGAAACGTTCAAGTTTGATTATCAAAGTATTCTCAAAGCATTTGTGAAGGCGGCAGACGGCAGAACAGAGAAAACTCCTGTTATGGAATTATCCCAAGCGTTAACCCCTGAGGTGCAATTTAATCTTTTGAGTTTGAGCAAAGAAGAGCAAATTGACTTTCTGCGCCAAATTTTGACTTCGGAGCATGAAGGAATTATCAACGACTATCTGGCAGAGCATGACTCCTTTGATATCTTGGAATTCTGTGAATATCTGGAGTGGTTGTCCAAGAATGAAGACAACAGGATTATTGTGAGGATGGGATATCCCGATCAGTCCATTGCAGATATTAGCGAAAATATCTGCTTGGAAAAAGACGCGGCAATCGTAGAGGGTATGAAAATCATTTACCACAATGTCCTGTATGATTACAGTATTTAGGAGGAGTATATGAGCCAGTATATTGAAAATATCGTAAATGAAAAAATTTCACAAATTCAGGCTGATAAAAACCAGTATAAATTAGGCTATGTAAGCCGTGTAGAAAGCTTTGTTATTGAAGTAAAAGGTTTGCAAGATGCAGCCTTTTATGAAGAAGTTGAAATTGGTAATAAGGCAACCGGCTATGTAACGGCAATTCGCACTGATTCAGTTATGGTTGCGCTGGTGCGTATCAAAGAGCCAGTTTTGATTAAAGATGAGGTAAAGGCGTGTGGTAGAATTTTTAAAGCACGTTTTTCTCCGCAATCAGTTGGTCATGTGTTTGATATTTTTGGTCAGGATAAAATCAGCAGTGAATTCTTTGATGATTGCATTGATGTAGACATTGAGCGTCCCAATATTCCGATCATGGATAGAGGTCCGGTTAAACGTCCATTCTTGACAGGAATTGCTGGTATTGACCTGATTTATCCCGTTGGTAAGGGTCAGCGTCAGTTAATCATTGGCGATAAAAAAACCGGTAAGACACAAATCTTGCTGGATGCAATTGTGAATCAAAAAGGCAAGGATGTATTGTGCCTGTATATTGCGATCGGTAAAACCAAAAAAGAGATTAAGGAAATTTACTTCGAGTTGCTCAAAAGAAATGCAATGGAGTACACCATGATTCTGACTGCAAGCAATGATGAAACAGCTCCGGTACTTTCTTTGACACCATATGCTGGTCTTGCCATTGCACAAGAATACATGATGAGAGGCTTTGACGTATTTGTTGGTATTGACGATTTAAAACGCCATGCTGATGCATATCGTGAAATGTCTTTGCTCATGGGCAAAGTGCCTGGTCGTGACGCATATCCACCGGATATTTTCTATACCCACTCCAGACTGCTGGAGAAGGGCTGCCAACATATTAATGGTGGTTCTGTTACCATTTTGCCTGTTACCGAAACAAAAGCAGGTGACATTACGGACTATATTTCTACCAACATTATATCCATTACAGACGGACAACTTGTACTTTCTAGAAAGAGCTTTGAAAAAGGCGAAAAGCCGGCAATTGATTACGGTTTATCTGTTTCTCGTTTGGGAGGTGCCGTGCAGGAGCCTAACATGAAAAAAGCAGGCGCTAAAATACGCCGCGAGCTGTTATCTTACTTAGAAACCAGAGAAGTATATGAGTTAGCAAACTTTGATGAGTTAAGCCCTGAACTGCAGAAGAGCTTGAGCCACGGAAAAGAACTTCTTGGAAAATTCAATCAGTATAAATTTGATGGCATTGCCCCTGAGCAAATTTTGGAAAGGTTCAATATTGAACAATGAAGATAAAGCCAGTTGTTAAGGTCATGAATTTCCACTCATTGCTGAGAGTGGAGAAAACCAAGAAAGAGGCTCAAAAATATCTGCAGGTAGAAGAAGAGATTAAATTGATGATTGATGTCATCATGAACAATCGCAATATTAAATTATCTAAATTGTTGCTAAAAAGTAACCCGACGAAACCCAAATTGAACATCTATCTGGGAAGTGATTTTGGATTCTGTAGTTTCTTTAATTCCAGAATCAGTGAACTGATACTGGCAGACGATACCGATAAAATTATTATTGGTAAAAAGCTGACAAATAACGCAAAAAATGTTGTATTGCGTATGCCTACGGAAGAGCTTTATGAGCGTCATGCAGAAATTGAAAACCTCATCTATCAGGGCATCACAGAAGAAAAATACTCAGAAGTGCATATTATTTATAACAAGTATAAAAATACCACAGAAATAGATCTTGTGGATAACCGTTTGTTTCCGTTAGATAAAGTGGAGAATGCTTCCTATATTGATGATTTTGTATACGAAGGCGACATTCAAAATATTCTGACAAACCTTGTTTCTTTATATATCATGTATGAGCTGACACTTTGCAACATTAGTTCCTATGCTTCTGAAAATATTCTTCGGCAAGACAGTACATCGAAATCTTTGAAAAAGATCGATGAACTTGAAGAGGTGGAGTATCAGCAGGAGCGTAAAGCAAAAAAAGCCAAAGAATTCAAAAAAGTTATAGAAGTTTATACCCGTTTAAAAAATTTCACCGGTTGAATGGATCAGAAGAAGGAGGGGATGTATAGATGAAGGTCGGCAAGATCGTATCGATATCTGAATTAAATATAGGCATCCTGAAAAGCACAGATGAAATAAAAGTGCAAGACGTTTTGTTTGTGAAGGATGGAGATAAAACGCATAAATTTGAGGTTAGTAAAATCGACGGAAATCTGGTTTCTGCAATACCGTTTGAAAGCGTAATTGGTCTACGCAAAGGTATGGAAGTGGAAAAACAAGAGGGCGGTTTGCAGATTGAATACTCCGAGCAAATTCTTGGCAGAGTATTTGATTCTTATGGCAATGTAATTGCAGGTGAGGCAATTTCCAATCCCAAGCCACGTAATGTATATGATCGCAAACTGAGCATGCAGGAAATTGAAATCAACGGAGATATTTTGTGGACAGGCATTAAAGTGCTTGACTTCTTTGCACCAATGCAAAAAGGCTTTAAAATGGGTCTGCTTGGTGGTGCTGGTGTTGGAAAAACGGTGTTGATTAAAGAATTAATTAACAACGTGTATAAAAGTTACACTTCCAACTCTGTTTTTGTTGGTGTTGGTGAACGTTCCAGAGAAGGCCAGGAATTGTATGCAGAAATGACGGAAGACGGATTGATGGATAAAATCTCCATCGTGTTCGGTCAGATGGGTGAAAACTCGGTTGCACGTTCTAAAGCAATTTACAGCGGTTTAACACTGGCTGAATATCTGCGTGATGAAAATCAGCAGGATGTGTTGCTGTTCATCGATAATATTTATCGTTTTGTTCAGGCAAATGCTGAAATTTCCAGTGAGTTGGGTCGTGTGCCGATTGAAAACGGATACCCGACAACAATGTTGGGTGACTTGAGCGAGGTAGAGGAGCGTATCAACTCCACCGATAAGGGAAGTATCACCTCATTCCAGGCAATTTATATCCCTGCAGATGATTTGACGGATGAAGCTGTACAGGCAATTTCTTCTCACTTGGATGGACAGATTGTTCTGGATCGTTCTGTAGCAGAAAAAGGTCTGTATCCGGCAATTAATATTTTCCGTTCTACCAGCCGCTTGATGACCATTGAAAAAGTAGGCGAAAGACATTATCGCTTGGTAGAGGAAGCGCTGCGGTACTTTACTCGTTACAATGAAATTGCAGAAATTATTGCTGTTTTGGGTATTGATGAACTTTCTGATTCTGATAAGAGAGTGTTCTACCGTACCAGAAAACTAAGAAACTATTTTTCACAGCCAATGTTCGTAGCAGAAAACTATACTGGTATTCCAGGTGCACTTGTTGATATTAAAGATATTTTAAATGATGTTGAAAATATCTTGACAGGCAAGTATGATGATGTAGATGAAAGCAAGTTCCTGTATATAGGTAAGTACAATGGATAAGTCAATTACTGTTAAAATTTATGACTTTGACAAAGGATTGCAGCAGTATGATCATATACAGCTCGTCCGTGTACAAAGCAAAAATTACAATTTACTCATCATGCCGGATTTTATACCGACCATCGGGGAGCTAGACGGAAGCCTTAGCATTGTGGGAGATCATGTAAAATTAGATTGGGAGAATATCTTGGGCTATTATGTGATACGGCATAATACGTTTGAGATTATATTAAAAGATGAATACCATCATTAATCAAATGACGCTCCAACTGTATTATTACACCAATTTTCTTTTGCTAAGCATTATTGTTCCGTCCATTCTCTTACTAGGAGTTCTTCTGCTATGCCGCAAATTTCAAATGAAAAGCAAATGGCTGTTTGCTTTTGCAATGTTTTTTCAAATGAATAAAAGAGATGCTATTTATCTCGTTAATATGACGATTCGCTATCTGCTGATTATCAGTGCAGTTATCTTTAACATGCATATTGATACAATTTTCATTATCATACTAATGGCAATGACGCTGATTGCTTCAATTTCTTATTTAGACATTATAGGCTTTTTGATAGAGCTGGTAAACAATGCTATCCTGACATTCTCGCTGTTCTTCGTTGAGTATATGAGAACATTGATGGAGCAGGGACGCCCGGAGGTATGGATGATGGTAATTACCGGACTTGCAATTGCTTTTCTGGTACTATATGATACGTACTTCTACTTACTGTCAATGCTACGATACTTAAAAAGAAGAAGAGTTGCGTCTATGGAAAGGATGATGCTCAATGAAGAAAAAAAAGGTTAAGCTTATTATCAGTGGTTCCTTAATTGTTTTGATAACGGCATTTATTGTTACTGCAGTTTTTATTTACTTCAATAGTAATAAATTAGTAATAAAAAATGCTAACCTTTATTCTATTGTGGGCGGCAGCGCAAGCTGGTATACTGGAGATGTAACACTGCAGCCTACAGGTGAAGACGGAGTTGAGCTCCGCTCAAGCGCCATTACACTTCCATTGGACGCTACCCCGATTTACTACAAAGATCAGAAAAAGATTTTGCTACCAAAAAATATGGAGATCGTTCAGTATCGGGAGGACAATAAAATGTTCAAGCTCAATCGTTATGTTACCATTGAGCAGGTGGACGGCGTAATGCGTATTAAAGATAATAGCTTTGAGACTGTAAAAACAAATTTCTTTCTTTTTGACGGAAAAAATACATATGTATTTTTTGAAGACACAACAATCACTTACGGAAATAGCAAGGTAACAATACCGGCTTTTTCGTATGTCACCAATGTTTATAATAATAAGCTCAGTGTTTACAATTATGAAACCGGCGAATATCGAGAATTTCCTGTTGCGAATATGGAGGTAGTGGCCGAGTTAGAAGATGGTAATTCTATTAATTTAAACACAGATACGTTTCGAGCAAGCAATCAGCAGCAAACTCTGCTGATTAAACAGATTGAAAATCTCAAGAATCTGGAATGAGGTATTGTTTATGAAAAAAATAATAGCCGTCGTTTCCGCTGTAATATGTTTAATTGCGGTTGTTGTAACCTTCCAATTAACATATTTTCACTCTACTGTTGTTTTCGGATATGACGGAGTGGTAATTTCGGACGAAAAGCTGACAAACAACTTAATGACGATACCGGAGGATACCGCTACCACCTTGGTAGAACCGGCCGCGGTAAAAGCCAGCGACATGATTTATGAGCGCAACGGTAGTCTCTATTATGGGGATAACAGTAAAACGAAGTTTTTACAGGAATACCCAACGTTCATCAATCAGGGTAAGGCTTTGTTAATGCTGAATGATAAGGCAACGCTGATTGATCAGTATTTCCGTGAGCAAGCAACCTTTAGCAATTTGGTTCTTACCGGAGGCGGTCTATATCAAGCAAATACCAATAGCCTGATTGACGATAATGTATATTATTTTTTAAAGCTATCCAACGGTTTTTATATCAACTCGCTGGAGATGAAAATTAAAACAAATCTACGCGAATATTTATTTGAGATGAATAGTATCCATAACTTTACTGAAACCTCTATTTTGTCTTATAAATATACCAGTCAGGGCTTCCAGTATAGCACCATTACCGATGTTGATTTAGACTCGGTGATTAGCATCGGCAATACAGAGATGACCTACAAGGAGTTTTTGTCCAAGCTGTCTCTATATTCTGAACCAACGCCTAAGGCGGAAAGAGATCAAACTTCTTCAGATACAAGCAGTGAGGAAGTTTCCAGTGCGCCAGAAGAATCACCTTCTAGCAACAATGCTGCCAGTGCCCCGCAGACAAATACCAGCAGCGGGTCACAAGGTGAATTTCCTAGCACACCATATGAAAAACCACGTGTTATTGTGAGCGATTTCTTGCCGGTTCCTTACGGTATGACTTCAAAGCTGACGATTATTGACTCCGGCAATAAGATGCGTTCTGCGGTTACGTTTTATATTTATGAAGGAGATTCTCTGGTTTTGAGAAAATCCTTCCGTGCAGATAGCGACTTGTTGTTTGAAAATCTCAAGCCAGGTAAAGAATATCGCGTAAAAGCACAGTATGAATACATTGATGCAAATGGTCAACGGACTACCGATGAGTTCTTGGATATCAATGTAAAAACCAGCTCGCTGTCCGCTGATGATATCATTAGTCTGAACGGCGAAATGGGTACTGTCAATTTCGACTCCTTTATCTTGAATAACGTAGCAATCACTTCTGATATAAGCACTTATGCTGTGAAATATTTGCAAGATTTAAAAGTGCAGGTAGGCGATTTGACCTATAGTGTTCCTGCATCTGATTTGACAAAACTCAAATCTGGTCAGAGCATTTCAGTTGTCTTCCCGCAGATGCTTACATCGAATACAGATTATACAGTTACACTAAAAGGCTATGACCGTTTTGGCAATGAGATCCCACTTCAGTTTGAAGATCTTAAGATTCATACGCCCAAAAAACTGCCGGATGTAACATATAATTTTGAGCAAAAAGAAATCGACTATCTAAAAATTAAATACAGCATCAGTGATACAGATAATGTAAATCCGCAAGCTGGTAAATTTCAGTTGTATACAGTCGATGCTCAGGGCAATGCAGATCAACTGGTAGAAGAAATCAACCAAAGCGATGTTACAGATGATACACTTGAATTTAATGATCCAACCTTTAGCAGTGAGTATATTTTGCGCTATGTAGGTACGGTGGATTTGGTTGACGGCAAGGGAGAACAGACAGATTATACGATTAAGGATTATAAATTCCTAAGCTCTTCTCTGAGCCAGTTGGGTGTCATTTACTTGAATATGACAGCTACGAAGTATACAGAAGAAGATTCGTATACAACGCTGGATGGCACGATTGAAGAAAATAAAAATACTTATGCATTTAAAATTGGCAAAGATACAAGCTATAAAGCTACCTTTACAGTCGATCAAGCCCTCTCTAGCACAAGGTTACTAGAGCTGATAGATAAACTGAATCTAGAGCTTTACACCAGAGATGAAGAAGGCAACAAAGTTTCAGTAAGAACAGAGTCTTTTGTAGCAGGCAGCACAGAATTTGATGCTGTAAAAGCAAAGGGCAGCTTTACAAAAGAATTTACAGATTTACAACCCAATACCCAGTATTTCTTGGACTTCAAAGGTGAATATAGAACCAGAAATATGAACGTCAGCATGAACCTGAATTATTTCAGAACATGGAAAACCATGCCTACAGCTTCGCTGACCAATTTGGTGACAACCTCAACACATTTGTATGCTACCGCAGCTGTAGCTGATCCGGATCGCGTTTCCAATGCTGGCAGAGCCATGGTGGTTCTCAACACTTACAATGAAGCAGGAGAAACCGATCAGGATAAACTGACGGGTGGCACAGCAATTGATGTTGCCTATTTGAAAACCAACAATGCAGATGGAGAAAAAATTTCTCTGAAGGGTCTAACAGCCGGTCAGAAGTATGTATTAAACTATTATATTTCTGATACAAACTGGAGTTCTAACAGTGTAAATCTGGTAGACAAAAAGATTTATTTGCACAGCTATATCTTTACCGCACAGGATAACCTGGATGGTAAAGTGAAGGTTGCAGATATTACTACCAACTCCACAAATAACAATCAGATCGACGTAAAATTATCTACAAGCTTCTATGATAAAACAGGCTTGGGCGATGGTAAAATTTACGTAGACATCTATGATGAAAACGACAATAAGCTGAATGATAAATCATACAGCAATTCGTATACTTCTGGTAGTAATACTGTTACCCACGAGCAAACCATCACCCTACCCAAAGAAGACAAAACGTATACAGCAAAATTGTATACAATCTCCAAAACCTTTGGCCACATCATGGAATTGTCTGAAACCCAGTTTAACACGAAAGATGCCGTTAAGCTTATTCACAATATGAAAGAGCTATATGATATTAATGGACAAAGCGGCCGCTACCGTGTTGTAAACGATTTGGCTTATAATGAATCAGGTGCACCAAACCATCAAACCATTTCAAGCTTCTTGGGTGAACTGGATTTTGACGGACATGAATTGAAATTTGCATATTCAAACACAGTTCGCGCTCTCTTTGGAACATTGCAGGAAGGCAGTGTTGTTAAGAACCTGAATTTAAACATTACAGAAAACAATAGTACAAACACACTGTATGGTATTGCACAGACCAACTATGGTACCATTCAGGAACTGTACTTGCGCACAGTGGGCGAAAAAACGATTGCAGCGAACTTTAATCGTAGCTACCTTGTAGGCACCAACTATGGCGTAATTGATACATTTGTGGTGTATGCTGCGGCAGGAAATTCTACGGTTGATGGCTCTGGTATTATTGGTGAACACAATGTATCTATGGGCGTGGTGACCAACAACGGCACCATACGCAACGGTTATTTTGATGGCGCTCCCATCAATCTAAGATGGGGTGCATCTGTGAGAAATAATCGTCGCGCAGGTATTGTAGCGGCTACCAATAACTCTTCTGGTATCATTGAGAATATCTATGTGCTCAACGAGTTCAAAGGTCATGGAACTTATCCATCTACGCTTTACTCTGCTGTAGCGGTTGGAAGTAACGCTGGTACTGTAAAGAACCTTTACACAACAAAGCCGGCGGTCAACTATTCACCAGACAATGTAGGTGTAGCAGTTGGCACCAGTACTGGTACAACCAGCGATGTATATTATATTCACAACTCTCAACGTAATAACACGGCAAACCAGCGTACCAACTATGAACAGTTGGGCAGTGCTTCTTTCCAAAGTGCCGTGTTGAATACGCAGGAGAAATTCGATGTCGAACGCTATGTTTATAATGGATATTATCCGCATATTGCGTTCCAAAATGAAAATATGCCAACACAGGCACTCAACCCCTTGCCGACAATTACTGATACTGCAAAGGTAAGCTATATCAATTATGACATTGAACAAGAACCCAATGATCCCATGTCTTCAGATTATCATGCAATTTTAAAAATTCGTGTAAAAAATCTGTATGCCTATACGGTAACAGGCTTGACCTTTGATAATCTATACGCTCAAATCTTGGAGCAGATCGATGACGCACAAAACGGAGAAAGCATTCTGCGCGTAAAAATCAATACCAAGCAAGACGGTGAGTTTGTAGATAGTCACTTGCTGCAAACAATTTCATTCCGCGATGATCTGGCCAATGAACTTACGACAGAATATCCGACTGATAGCCAGCGAACATTGATGACAGTGCGCTTCTACCGCACAGTAAACAATATAGACGACTGGAAATATATCAATGATCATGGCAACCAGAACTATTATGTCACAAGTGATATTGATTTTATGAATATCGAAAACGCGGCGTATATTACAACATTCAGCGGTAACCTCGAAGGCAATGGCCATACCGTGTCTGCGATTAAAATCAAGCACGAAAATACAACAACACCTCGCAAAGGTGTCATCGGTACGATGAATGGTGGCAGCATCAACAATTTAACCTTTAAATCTGTAGAAATCGATGCTCAATTAAATCAGCAAAATGCCAATGGCGATATAGGTATTATCTCGTTAGTGCAAGGCGATGGCCAAATTCGCAATGTGCATGTGTATGATTCTACGATTAAGGGTAGCACCAGCGTCGGTGGCTTGGTAGGTAACCTGTATGGTCAGGTATATGACTCTTCTGTACACAATACCACCATTGACTCCAAAGTGGATCGTCAATATACGATGAATATTGGCGGCTTGGTTGGCCAATTGCAAAACAACGGTGTTATTCAAAGTAGCTATGTGCAAGGTGTCACCATTACAACTCAAAAAAATGAGTCTCTTAATGCTGGTTGGACCGTAAGCCGTGTAGGTGGCGTTTTGGGTAACGCTGCTGGTAATGGTATCATACAGAATGTTTATGCCATTACAACAATCAATGCTCCAACATCCAGCATGGTTGCTGGCATTGTTGGTACATTGAACTCAGGCGGCAAGCTGGATATCAACGGTGTATTTGCGAAATCAGATATAGTTGCATCATCCCATGCTGGTGGTATTATCGGTCTAGATAACCAGCGTGGTACTGTAACCGGTTCCGGCACTTATACATCGAGTGTGGTCAATGGCTTCTTCACCGGTAGCATTGTTGCAACTTCCAATGTTACATTTGGTGTTGGTTCCAACTCTAACGAACACGCTACAAATCTCTACACGCACTCTTCTGCACGTCTCAACGGCTTGGGTGTTACAGACTCTACCAAGGGTACGAACGTTACCATTATTGATGACAGCCAGTTCAGCAGTGCTGATGTTTACACAAAAACCATCGGCCTGGGCAGTGCCTTTGATACCAGCAAAGTTGCCACAACTGACGGTAAATTCCTGCTTCCCAAGGTCAATAAGCTAGACGGCAGCGGTTTGGTAGCCGGCCAGGTGGATAACGAGTTTACCAAGAGCGATGTCTACTTCCAGTCACTGGATATTACCAAAGATACAACTTATGCACAAACAGGTAAACTTACCATTAAGTTATTCAATAAAAATACAAGTAAAATTAAGGCCGTCACCTTTAAAGATGACATGATTAGTACTACTGGTGAAGCAACCACCTCACACGATAGCACCACCAATATCATGACATATGAGGTTACAGTAACACCAAAGTACTTTGTAAATACGTATTATATCTCTACCATCGTTTACGAAGACGGTTCTGGAACAGACCAAACGCTGAACTTGAACACAGCAATTAACACCAAGTTCTACCGCCAGATCAGTAAGCCAGAAGAGTGGCCAACCACAACCAACAAAACAACATATGCTGAAAACTACTACATCACTAACGACCTAGATTTCAGCACTGTAGTTGGCACAGACTTGAACAAGTTCCGTGAGCGTTTCAACGTAAACGTCTATGATGTTCACACGTCAAGTGGTAGTAGCAAGACGATCAAATTGGGTGGCAGTCCAATTACTAGCTTAACCCCCAACCAAGATTTCATCTTCAAATCAGTTGCTGGCGAGATGAAAGACTTAACGTTTGATACCATTAAGATGGAGTATAATTCTCAAACAAATAATCTGTCAGGTATTATTGGTCAAAATACAGGCACTATCACCAATGTAACATTTAAAAACATTGAAATCACCCATAAAAACGGAACAACGTCATACGGCACCGATGGTGTAGGTATGATTGGCCAGCACAACGGTGGTACTGTGAAGAATATCACAGTTTCTGGTACAAACAAAGTTATCGTTGAAAACGGCGGCCATATGGTTGGTTTGCTCATTGGTAGAGTAGGCGGCGGAACCCTCAGTGATATCACCGTTAGCGGAGTAAATACGGTAAAAGGCCATGAAAATGTTGGCGGTGTTATTGGTGGTGTGTCTGGAATTTCGTCTCCGATTACCAATATCAAAGTAAACATGGACGGTGTATCTGAGAATGGTGATTCCCCGATTGCTTCCGATGCTACCAACACACTCACCGTAGAAGCAACTGGTAGCACACCAAAACAAATGGGTGGCGTTATTGGTTTACACAATGCTTCTGGTTCCACATTGTCTAATATCGAGGCCAACAATATTGAAATTAAAGGCTTAAAAGGTTCGCACCGTAATGTAGATGCTGGCGGAATTCTTGGTCAAACAAGAAATGCTACGCTTTCTAACTCCAAAGCCTTCAACATCAAGGTAACAGGAGAAACTTCTAATAGCGTCGGCAGAATTGGTGGTGTCATTGGTTATATTAGCACTGGCAATAACACCACGTTCACAATTAATGGCCTCAAAGTTTATAATATTCAAACACAGGCAGGTCTGGTAGAATACAGCGGTGGCATCATTGGTCAAAACAACCAGGCACAACTCGCAATAAGCAATATTACAGGCAGCAAAATTACTGTAAATAGCCCAAATAACGTTGGCGGTCTTATTGGCCATATGGGCTACAATATGACGGCAAATATCAGCGATGTAGATGTTACTGACGTAACAGTAAATAACACCTCTACGGGCCAATATGTAGGTGGCATGATTGCAATTGTAGAAGGTTCAACTGCAATTATTAATAATAGCTATCTGCGCAATCTTACCATCAAAACTTCCAGTGGTACCAAAGATAATAAAGGTGTTGGTGGCTTTATTGGCTACTTAAGTACCCCGGGTACAGGTAACCGTATCACCAATTCCGGTCTTTTGGTAAAAGAGATTTCCTCAAAAAATGGTGGCTTCACTGGCGGTGTCGTTGGTAAAATGCAGAACAACAATGTACGCTTAACCTTTGAAAACAGCTACGTGGTTGGTACAAGTACCACACAACAAAAAGCAAAAATTGAAGGTACCAGCAACACCGGCGGTATTGTTGGTGAAATGTCGAACGATAGCAATATGTTGTTAACAGTCAACAACTCCTATGTCGCTGCAGACATTACCACCACAAATGGCCATGCTGGTATGCTCGGCGGTAGCACAAACCACACAACAGTTAATGGCTTCATCTCCTTGGGCAGTGCAACTGCAGCAGGAAATAACAGAAATGCCGGCGGTATCATCGGTAACATCAACAGCAGCGGCGTAAACACCAGCCTTACCAGCATACTAGTTGTTGCAGATGTAAAGGGGCCAAACAATTCTGTAGCATCGTTTATTGGTCAATTAACCAATTCCAATCCTTCATACAGTAATGCTTATCTGTATGAAGGAAGCAAGGTCAATGATATCCTAGTTAAAACACAATATGCAAATGATGATCTTTATAAAGATCGTATGTTAGATTCAACCAAGATGAAAGACGGCAGCACTTATAGCTCTATGATTAATTTGGGAAGTGTTTGGAATTATGGCAATGTTAGCACTCTTGTTGCACCACGGCTAAACAACTTGCAACATCAGTTTGACATTACAATGTTCACCGAAACCACTGCAGATCCTACACCGGACAATAATTCCAAAATGATGCAGTTTGCCGCAGAAGAAAAAGCTGCAACAGTGGCCCAGGCAACTGCGCTACCGAGCATTCAAGCATATGCTTCAGCTGCAGGCAAGGTGAACGTTGAGTTTGGCTTCACCGATGACAGCATGCAGTTTGCCATCGTACAAAACGGTCAAACACTGCAAACGCAGGCACTGCAGAACCGTGTCTACACGCTGTCTTACAATTATCAAGAAGCATTTGATGTAGTAGTCACCGCCGCAACCGGCGAGCAGACGACCTACACAGTCGAGCCGCAAAAAATTGCGCGCTATGCATATGTTGACGACAACGGCTATTACTATATCAGCACCAACGGTGCAATCATGGGCAGCCGTTCCATCGGCGGCAATTATCTGAACCTCTACAAGGGTCAGGCGCTTGACGATCAGGGCAATATCCTCACACTTGCCGGCCAAAGCAAGACCGGACAAATTGAGCAGAACCTTGCAATTGAAGAACAAACAGAGCCGCTGTTCACCTTTGATAAAGACGGCACAACAATTGCAACGTATCAAAACTTCAGCACAGTAGGTGGTCAAACGCGCGTAGGCAATCTATACCTCAAAAAAGATAGCCTATCCATGATTGATGCCAAACTTGGCGCAACTGCTGACAGCGTAATTATTGATGAAGTCAACGGTAAGCAAATTCAAACTGTGCTCAAGAATGGCGCACTGCTCAATCTGGGCAACGACATGTTGTTGCCAGAAGGCTTTGAAAATCGCAACATTCGCTATGTAACAACCAATTTGAATCACGAAAGTGGCATTGCAATCGTCGATTATGAAGACGGTGCAAAGCTGATATTCAATTACAGAACCGGCGATGTTGTACAAAATCAAGACGCACCGTTTGAAAACAAAGGTTTGTTTAGCTTTATCACCGACAATCTGAATCTGGACTTCTTTAGTGTTGAGCCTTCTTTGAAAGCCAAATACACGGCAGCAAAAGAAACGGCAGATAGTCTCATGGCAGCTCCGCAGTTGACCAGCATCTTAAATGAAAATGCAGGTCAGCACTCGGCACAGACTACAGGCACAGCAGGTTCTTCTGCTTTAAACACAACACAGCTCCTGCCCGTATACAATCCTACAACCAATAACTACGATTTGTATGACGCAAACGAGCTGGTAAATCCAGACGTACCCGAAGAAGCAGTACAGAACCTGGAAGAAAAATCCGAGGTGAAAGGTGCGCTTAAGGTGTTAATGGATGCAAAAACCGTAACACCGCAAAGCAATTATGTATATAACTATGCAATCTTTACCGGTATTTTGGTACTGATTGGCGGTTGTATGTTCTTCATCATTCGTCAAAGAAGAAAAATAAACGCCAAGAAGAGCGCATAAAAGATATTCAAAGCATTAAAATGCACAGTTGTTTGTAAATGCAAACGGCTGTGCATTTTTGCATGTTTGCGTGTTAAAACACATAAAATGAAATCAATGCAGCAACTTCTGATACCAAATCTTGCGGCGTTATAAGAGCTTTTTAGTCAAAGTGCTAAGAGAGAGCTGGTTTATTTTGGGTTTCTCTGTGAATAGCGGAAAAAAAACGTGTATTTTTAGAAAAAGTGCACATTTTCCTTTACAATTCTTAAAAAAAATGATAGAATTTGTTACATGTATAGGTGCAACCCTATCGAAATTACCGGTCAAACGTATTTGATGTTTGACCGTAAAACCTTTTAGAGGGGGAATTATCAATGGCCAGAAAAATGAAAACCATGGATGGAAACAGTGCAGCTGCGCATGTTTCCTATGCTTTTACAGAGGTTGCCGCAATTTATCCCATCACGCCGTCTTCCGTAATGGCAGATGAATCAGATCGATATGCGGCAGCCGGCAGAAAAAATTTATTTGGTAGAGAAGTGCAGGTTACAGAAATGCAGTCCGAGGGCGGCGCGGCAGGCGCCGTGCACGGTTCTCTGTCTGCCGGTGCTTTAACCACTACATATACGGCTTCTCAAGGCTTGCTACTGATGATTCCCAATATGTATAAAATGGCAGGTGAGCTGCTTCCAAGTGTTATCCACGTTTCAGCGCGTACAATTGCAGGGCATGCATTGTCCATTTTTGGTGATCACTCTGATATTTATTCTTGTCGGCAAACCGGTTATGCAATGCTGTGCGCTAATAACCCGCAAGAGGTTATGGACCTCGGTGCCATTGCACACCTTGCTGCCATCAAAGGTCGTGTTCCCTTTCTACATTTCTTCGATGGGTTCCGTACCTCACATGAAATTCAAAAAATTCATACCTGGGACTATGAGGAATTAAATGAACTGCTGGATCATGATGCAGTAGATGCCTTCCGCCGCCGCGCGCTCAACCCAGAGCATCCGGTACTGCATGGCGGTGCGCAAAATGGAGATGTTTTCTTCCAGAATCGCGAGGCCTGCAATCAGTTTTATGATGCCGTACCCGGTATTGTAGTTGATTATATGAATCAGGTTAATCAGCGCTGTGGCACTGATTATAAACCGTTTAATTATTACGGCGCACCAGACGCAGACAAGGTAATCATCGCAATGGGCTCTGTGTGCGATACTACAGAAGAAGTCATTGATTATTTAACGGCAGCAGGTGAGAAGGTCGGTTTGATTAAAGTGCATCTCTACCGTCCCTTTGTGGCAGAATATTTGCTCAATGTACTGCCCAAAACTGTTAAAACCATTTCAGTGTTAGACAGAACCAAAGAACCAGGCTCCATTGGTGAACCGCTTTATCTCGATGTTGTGGCTGCATTAAAAGGTACCGAGTTTGAAACCACCCCAATCTATTCCGGCCGTTATGGTTTGGCATCAAAAGATACAGACCCGCGCTGCATCATTGCAGTCTACCGTAATATGGAAAACGCAACACCCAAAAAACGCTTTACTATTGGCATTGAAGATGATGTCACACGCTTGTCTCTGCCATTAACCGAAAATCCAAACACCACACCCAAGGGCATCCACTCCTGTAAATTCTGGGGTCTGGGGGCAGACGGTACAGTTGGTGCAAACAAAAACTCGATCAAAATTATCGGCGATAAAACCGATATGTATGCCCAGGGGTATTTTGCATACGACTCCAAAAAATCTGGTGGTGTAACCATTTCCCACCTGCGCTTTGGTGACAAACCCATTAAAAGTGCTTACTATGTCAGCAAAGCAGACTTTGTCGCTTGTCACAACCCGTCTTATGTGCATAAGTATGACATGGTGCAGGATTTGAAAAAGGGCGGTAGTTTCCTGCTCAACTGTGCATGGAACGTAGAGGAGTTGGGAGAACGCCTGCCGGCAAATGTCAAACGTTATCTGGCAGAAAACGAAATCAACATGTATACCATTGACGGTATCAAGATTGGTAAAGAAATTGGCCTGGGTGGTCGAATCAATACGATTTTGCAGGCGGCTTTCTTTAATATTGCCAAAATTATTCCGATTGAAAAAGCTGTAGAATATATGAAAGATGCAGCAACCAAGTCTTACAGCAAAAAGGGCGAGAAAATTGTTGCCATGAACCATGCTGCAATCGATCGTGGCGTTACAGATGCAGTCAAGGTCGAAATTCCAGCAGATTGGAAACATGCGGTGGATGAAACAGTACAAACAGCCGCTGTGCAAGGCAGACCTGAAGTTGTAGACTTTGTCAACAATATTCTGATTCCCGTTAATGCACAAAAAGGAGACACTTTGCCGGTTTCTGCCTTTGTAGATATGGCAGACGGCACCATGCCGCAAGGCACCGCAGCGTATGAAAAACGTGGCATTGCAGTTGATGTACCAGAATGGTTGCCTGAAAACTGTATTCAGTGTAACTTCTGTGCCTATGTTTGTCCGCACTCGGTCATTCGTCCGGTGCCAATGTCAGAAGCAGAAGCCAACGCTGCACCTGAGGCTACCCGCACCGTCGGCATGACAGGTATGCCTGATTTAAAATTTGTCATGACAGTATCTGTGCTCGATTGCACCGGTTGCGGTTGCTGTGCGCAGGTTTGTCCTGGCAAAAAAGGTCAAAAAGCATTGGTTATGGAGCCAATCGACACGCAAATGCAATTCCAGTCTGTGTTTGATTATGGTCAGACTATTGATGAAAAACCGGAGGTATTGGAGAAATTCAAAATCTCTACAGTCAAGGGCAGCCAGTTTAAACAACCGCTCATCGAGTTTTCCGGTGCTTGCGCCGGCTGTGGTGAAACACCATATGCAAAGCTGGTCACGCAGCTTTATGGCGACCGCCTCCTCATTGCAAATGCCACCGGCTGTTCCTCCATCTGGGCAGGTTCCATGCCTTCTACGCCATATACGGTCAATAAACAGGGCAAAGGTCCTGCATGGGCAAACTCCTTGTTTGAAGATAATGCAGAGTTTGGTCTGGGCATGAATCTGGCTCAGCGCGCGTTGCGCGACAGACTGCGCGAGTATATCGAAAAAATTCAGGCAGACAATGTTTCTGCTGATATGAAGGCAGCGTGTGCAGCTTATTTAGAAACATTTGATGACAGCACAACCAATTACGACGCAACTGCTACCCTGATCACAGAGCTTGAAAAGCTCCAAAACTGTGACTGTGAAGCCGGTGCACTTGCCAAAAAAGCGTTGATCGACCGCGATTTTCTTGCAAAAAAATCGGTTTGGTTATTCGGTGGTGACGGTTGGGCGTATGACATCGGCTTTGGTGGTTTAGACCATGCGATCGCCTCCGGCGACAATATCAATATTCTGGTATTTGATACCGAGGTATATTCCAACACAGGTGGTCAGGCCTCCAAGGCTTCGCCAATTGGCTCCATTGCGCAGTTTGCGGCAAAAGGTAAAGGCACCAAGAAAAAAGATCTTGCTGCAATCGCCATGAGTTACGGTGATGTTTACGTTGCAAGCATCGCAATGGGTGCCGACTACAATCAAACGCTCAAAGCCATTCGTGAGGCAGAAAGCTACAACGGTCCATCTGTAATCATTGCTTATTCGCCTTGCATCAGCCATGGTATCAAGAGCGGTATGAGCACCGTGCAAGAGGTTGAAAAACGCGCTGTTGCAGCCGGCTACTGGAGCCTCTTCCGGTATGATCCACGCCTGAAGAAAGAAGGCAAAGTACCATTCCTGCTTGATAGCAAAGCTCCTTCAGCCAGCTATCGCGACTTCCTCATGAGTGAAGTGCGTTACAACGCATTGGCACGATCCTTCCCAGAGCGAGCAGAAATTCTGTTCAGTGAGTCTGAGCTGTTTGCGATGGAGCGGTACCAACAGTTGGTGAAACTCTCGCAAGGTTAATGTTTCAAATTCCTGGGTAATAAAATAAAAAGCATCGGTATGAAAAAATCCATACCGATGCTTTTCTTTGTCTGTCATTCTTTGCGTTGTCTCTTTGTTTCGTCTTTATGCTTCAGAATATTTTAATGCACGTGCCGCGTACCATGTGCTGACGATTTTTTTGTGTTTTTTATTAATTTCCAAATATTTGCATGTTCGATCATCAGTAAAATTCCAACAATCAGTGCCCCGATTAATAGATACAAAACCCTTGCCGGCCATGCTACGGCGCTGTCCAAACCGAGCGTTCTGGCACTGCCCAGTGCGCTGATTACCACAAAAATCTGCTGCAATGGGTATTTTGTGATATAGGTGTAAATATAACCGGTTGCCAACAGACCAATATTCAGGTATTCCGGCGGGATGATAAAGTCAAATACAGTTACATAAAGCACTCCACCTAAAATGGTTGCAAAAATACGGTAGATTGTACGATGAGCCGTTTCAATCGGTTTGATCTGCGTCAGCGAAAATACCGGAAAGCTCAGCCACAATGTGCGAGTAGAACCGATCATATCGCCGATAAACATGGCAATCGTCATACCAATCGCCATGCGCAGAAAAAACTTATTGGTATCTGTTGCAAGTGTTGATACAGAACGCGTCAACGCCTCTTTCACACCAATACCAGGGCAAGGTTTCTTGCGGTGCAACGGGTAATAAATTACTGCAATCAAAGCGCCGCCGGCAGCCAGGCTTGCCATGCGCATGCCAAAATCGATGCCGTGTACCGGTGTGCTCTGCAAAAAAATATAACATAACAGAAATGGAATAAACGAACGGTACTCTGCCCGTTGACCACCAAAAATAAGAATGGTATAAACGGTGATAAAATTCACAGCAATACCCAACCACGGGTTGATTGCCGCCACAAATGCCGCAATGCCTGTCAGCATAAACAGTCCAAAAATCACAAACGGAGCCTGCTTATGTCTGATGCCAATGTCCAACTTTAAAAACATCAGCAAACCAGTTACCATGCTCACACCGGTATACAGCACATTTTGCCCGAACAGCGCACTAAACCCAACAATAAATGCAATGATGAACGCAAACAACAGCGTTTTTGTTCCGATCAATTTTAAGATGCGCATCGGTTTGCTCATTGTTTTTTTGGTAGCCTTTGGTTTCTGTGGTCCATCCTGCTGCGGTGCTTTCAGTTCAACAGATTCCATGCTTCAAACTTCCTTTCTATTTTTGGGAAATAGTGTAATGCTACCACATTTCACCAGATGATTTGTGAACAAATTTTAAACCTTTTTCAGAAAACACGGATAAAAAATGCCAGCACTTTTGGCGCCGGCATCGTTTAGTCGATCGGAGTTTTTTTCTGTATGCGGGCTTTCCATTTTAGCACAAGCGCATAAATGCGGTCCACCAACCGCAACCGTGCGCATAGTCCAATTGCGACTACAATTGCAACGCCGATTAACACAAATAAAATCCGCATTTCAAACGCAACGTCTGCCTGCAAAAATACCATCGCTCCGCTCAGTGAGTTAAGCGTTACAAATACCTGCTGAATCCAGTATGTATGCAAAAACAGATAAATATACCCTGTCAGCAGCAACAATACAGGGTGCCACGCTGCTGGCACGATCCACTCAAACAACACAAAGAACAGCGCGCCGCCAATCAATGTGCCAATGATGCGGCACCAGATTTTTTTCTTTGATTCCCCCATAAATGGTTGCATCAGCGAAAGCACTGTAAACGAGATCCAAGCCGGTTTTAACACATGATAAAAATCACCAATCAGCATCGCAATGGTCAAACCGGCTGTCAGTCTGATGAAAAATTTAGTGCGCAACGAGCAAACATGCGTTTCTCGAAAAATATCTGCAATGCTCCGCCGGCGCTCTACCTTGCGATGACGCAAATAATAAACAATGGCCACCAGCAATCCACCGCCGGCAATCCCAATCATGCGCAAACCATATTCCGCACCATATACATGGCTGCTCTGCGCAAACAAATAGCACGATAAAATCGGGTAATACGCCTTTGCCATGGGCTGATGACTGGTCAGCATCAAAATAATATAGACCGAAGCCAGGTTCACAAACACGCCAATCGCCGGGTGAAACGAGGCCAAAAACGTTGCCACGCCGGTCAGCAAAAACACACCCCAAATTACACACGCACCCTGCAGCGGTTTAATGCCAATGTCAGTGCGATAAAAGCTGATCATAGCCATCGCAATGGTCAAACCGATCAAACCATTGCTGCTGCCCAGCAAAAAGCTGTAAAGCGCCACAAAACCGAACAAAAATCCAATCAGCAGCAAATTGATCAAGGCGCGCCAAAAAAATCCCTTGTGATTATGGCCCGAGGGCAACGCCGCCGGAGACATAGCCTGCGCAGCGCCGCCAATGCCGTTAAAAGAGAACTCCAAGGTCTTTCCCACACTTTCTTCCCAATATTTTCGCCTTAAAAAGCAGAATGATTCCTCTTTATGATACGCCATTCTGCTGGAAAATATGTGAATAAACTATGAAATCAATTGTAAATTTAAACAAATAAAATATTTTTATTTTGTGCATAAAGAGCAAAATTTTCTCTTACAATGATAAAAAATGAAAAGTTTTTGTTTACAAAGCGTACCTGTTGTGCTATAATACTCTACGAAATATCGCTTTACACGGATTCAGGGCAAGCCCGCAAAACGGGAATTCACCAACCTTTTTCTGTGTTTTGCCGATAAATTTTAAAAAAGGTGGAATACATCATGATGCTCAAAGAAGAAAAAAATAAGGTAATTGCAGAGTACGCAACCCATGAGGGAGACACTGGATCGCCGGAGGTGCAAATTGCAATTTTGACCAAACGAATCAACGATTTGACCGAGCACCTCAAAGTGCACAAAAAAGACCACCACTCTCGTCGTGGTCTGCTGAAAATGGTTGGTCAACGCCGCAATTTGCTCAACTATGTTATGAAAAAAGACATCGAGCGGTATCGTTCTATCATCGCACGACTGGGCATTCGCAAATAAGCGCAAACCGTGTCTGAAAATCGTACTTTTTTTACCGCTGCTATTTTTCCATAATCTGGAAGAAAAGTGGCGATTTTCTATTAATTTTAACCAGAATCTTCCAATATTTTAAGTGTGAAAAAAAGTACACTTTATTTACCAGTCAATAAATTTCACATCTGTTGCGCTGCAATCGGTGTGAAATTTGTCGCTATATCAGGGTTTTATGGGGAAATAGGATTTATGAAAGAATAGGATTTATGAAAGAAGAGGTTGAATTATGATGAAGTTAAAATGGAAACAAACTGTAGCAGTTCTGCTGGCAGTGTTGCTATGCATCGCCGCAATTCCGGTTGTCAACGTGTTTGCAGCAGATGCCGTCACAACCACACTCGGCCACGCTACTCCGGTTAATTCTGCTGATCTTACGCAGTACAACTTAAAAGGCACCACAGTCACCGCCGCCAAAAACCTGACGCAAATCGGCGTCAAGGTAGATACCGGCACCTTCACCATTCCGGCAGCGCCCAACGGCGCAACTTACACCGGCGGTTACGATAAAGACGGCGCATTCGTATCGGCCTTCAGCGCAACGCAAGAGTACCGCTACGCTTCGTTCCAAGGTGGTGTCACTACAGAAGCAGCCGGCACTTGGGCTGATACTGTCATCTTCAAAAAACAAGACGATGACACACCACAAGATATTACCCTAGAAGCAAATACAATCGAACTAAAAGATTCCGCGAATAATGAACTCAAAGTGTTTGATGGTCACTATTATGCCTTAAAAGAAAAGGCGGGTATTGACTGGGCAGATGCATACAATGAGGCAAAACAAGCAAACTTTAATGGTATGACAGCTTATTTGGTTACCATCACTTCCAAAGAAGAGCACAATGCCATTTTTAAAATGTTCAACAACAAAAGAGCTTGGGCAGGTGGTGCGCGTCTCACCGCAACCACTGGTTTAGATGGCAATACTGCACCAACATTAGCTGGGCAATGGGAAGGCAACTGGTATTGGATTAATGGTCCGGAGGCAGGAACCCTGCTTTTCGAGGGATACAGCTTTGAACAAGGTGGCAAAGAAGTTGGATACAACAACTGGAATCGTATCGGTGATTCTATGGAACCAAACGGTGGCGCAAAACAGGGAGATGATACTATTCCATGGAAAGCGAAATTGAATGAAACTGTACTGCAATATGGGCATGGAGAGCAAGGCGCCTGGAATGATTTGTCAGCTATTTTACAAAAAGATAATGAAGCAAATGGTGAAAAATGGGATCAAAAAGAGTATATTGATGGCTACTACATCGAGTACAGCGAGTATACCAATCAAACCACAGGCCAAGAAAACAAAATGACAGAACCGCCGTCAACCTCCAGCCAAAAAGTCACGTTAGATGCCTACAAATTTGTCCGCGACCACGTCAGCAACGGCGACTACGAGAAACCCTACACCGAGCAAACAGACATCAATAACACCAACAAAACCAAAGTTCTCGACGGCGAAACCAAATACAACAACCTCACCGACGAAGAAAAAGCAACCATAAAAACCTTGCTGAAAAACAAAGAATACACCGACTTGCTTGATGAAGCAAAAGCACAAAAATTCCAAGAAGAAAACAAAGCAACCCTAGACGCCACCACAGTCGATAACACCAACGTCGACAATGTTACCGACATGGCCAATGAATTTAAAAACCTCACCGACGGCATCAAAAATTCCGTCACCGGCAAGGCGCTCACCCCAACGGTAGAGAAGCTCAGCTCCTACGCCGAGTGGTACAACAAGCACAAAACCGTGCTTGAAAAAACCACCGACCAGCTCAGCAAAGACGATCTACAGCCGCTGCTCACCGCAAAAGCAGAGTTTGATGCCCTCCCGGCCGAACAAGCAGGCCTAATTACAGCTGCCAACAAAGCACGTTTAGACGCAGCGGTCGAAGCCAACAACTGGCAAACCAAGCACAAAGAGATCATCGACAAGCAAACGGTCACTTCGGCAGACAAAGATGCAATCGATGCAGCCATTACCGAGTATGATGCCCTGTCGGCAGAAGCCAAAAAGCTGGTCGATCCGCTGGTAAAAACCAATTTAGACAACAAACAAAAAGCATCCGAGATGCAGAAAAACAACCCGGTAGTCGACAAACCGCGCGCCGATCTGACGCATGAAGACATGCCAGACCTGGCCAAAGCAAAGCAAGATTTTGACGCACTCACACCAGAGCAGCAAGACCTGGTACCGGAAGAGGTCAAAGAAAAACTCAACGACTACGTTGCCGCTGATAAGTGGAACAACGATCACGCAGACATCATTGGCAAAACGCCGGTCACCGCTGAAGACAAAGCGGCGATTGACGCAGCCCTGTCTGATTACGAGCAGTTGCCGAACAAAAATCTGGTCGATCCGTCCGTCATCGGTAAGCTGCAAGACAAACAAGCCGCAGCCGACTTCCAACAAAAACACGATGAGACCATCAAAAAAGATTCCAACACGGTAACCAAAGACGATTTCGATACCATCAAAGACGCATTGAATGACTTTAACGGTCTTACCGACGGTGCAAAAGAACAGGTTCCGGCAGAAGTTGAGAAAAAGCTGCTTGACGATCTGGCAGGCAGTTTCATCAAAAACTATGTCACCGGCGAAGACGGCACGATCTATCCAGACGTTACGAAAGACAACTACCGTCAAATTTTGTCGGGCGAACCGAGATGGGACGATATGACGCAAAAAGAGAAAGATGCCGTAAACGAAAAACTCGTTGCAGCAACCGGCAAAACCTACCCGGAATACCTGGAGCTTGCCAAGAGTCTCTTAGAGCAGGCAGAGCAGTTCATTCAAGATCACGTCACGCAAGACAATGACCTGATTAAAGATGTAACAGAAAACAACTTCCGCACGATTCTCGGCGGAGAAGACACATGGAACCAGCTCAACCCAGTCGTGCAGGGCATCATCAACGACCTGCTGGTTGAGCGTGGCAGCCAAACCTATCCGGAGCTGCTTGCAGCTGCAAAGCGGTTCCTCAATCGTCCGGTTGCAACAGGAGACACCACAAATCTTCTGATTTTCGCACTGCCCTGCGCAGCAGCGCTCACAGCAGCTATACTCCTGCTATGCAAACGACGCAAAACAGCAGAATAATCTCAAATAATAAAAAGCACAAAGCGAAAGCCTTGTGCTTTTTTGCTTGATTGACCGTTTTTCCGAAATATGCTATCATAAAACCAATTACAATACAAGGGAGGATGCACCGGTGCGTTATTTCAACTGGAAAACAGCCATTGTCAGTGTCGTAATTTTTTTGTTACCAGTATTTTTTTATCCTGTCTCCGGCTCCATTTCAAACGGTGTTACCACCTACTCCTTTGGTTTTCCGGCCAATTGGCTCACCGTCTGGTTTGATAACCGTGGCGGCCGCTTATTTGGTTTTGAGTTGTTTATTTCGGGCGTTGCAGGTGCAAGTTTCAGCATTTTAACTGCTGTGTTAGATCTGCTGATCATTTACTTTGTCGTTACGGCATTTGTCAAAGTTTTCTGGATCAACCACTTCGCCATCAAATTTCATAACTGGCGGCAACGCCGGCACCTTGCGCGTACTGCGTCTGATACCACCGAACCCACCGAAGAAGACACAGTCTAAATACCGCGAATATGCACCAGATGTGCGATGGACGGAATGCTTTCACCTTGTTGGGTAGAAGTTGGCGACATCAGAGCGCCGGTTGCAACGAATAGCAGGTTGTTCCATGCGCCGGTTCTTATTTCACCCAACAGCTTCGAGCAAAGCACACATGCTGAGCATCCACACCCACTGCCGCCGGCATGCACGTCCTGCAATTTCCGGTCAAATAGCATCTTGCCGCAATCATCATGCACAGCCTGCAGATTTACGCCTTCCTGCCCGGTCAGCTGCAATAACAAATCACTGCCAATATGACCCAGGTCACCGGTTATAATTGCATCATAATCGCTTGGAGCCGTGCCGGTGTCGCTAAAAAAATCCAGCAGAGTCTGAGCTGCTGCTGGCGCCATTGCAGCTCCCATATTGTTGGCATCCTGAATGCCCAAATCGGTAATTTTCCCCAGGCATACCTGTACAATTACTGGGGTTTTCTCCGCAGAACCAGATTCTGCGGAGCTTTTTCTTTTTTGCGGTGCCACAATGGCAGCGCCGGCAGCAGTGGCCGTCCATTGTGCCGTTGGCGGCCGTTGGCCACCGTATTCCAGTGGCAGACGAAACTGCCGTTCTGCTGAACAAAAATGAGAAGAGGTTACCGCAGCGGCGGTACGCGCGGCCCCGGCTTCCACCATGAGTGCTGCCATCGCCAGCGTTTGCGCCATGGTTGAACAGGCGCCATACTGCCCCAAAAATGGAATCTGCAAGTTGCGCAGTCCAAATGTAGAAGAAATACATTGATTCAGCAAATCTCCGGCAAAAATCAGGTCAATTTCAGCAGGAGTCAGCAATGCTTTTCGCAAAGCCAACTCCACCGCTTCGGTCTGCAACCGGCTTTCGGCTTTTTCCCAACTGCTTTCGCCCAATGTGGTATCTTTATAACTCCGATCAAATAATGCCCCCAGTGGTCCCTCTGCTTCTTTTTTTCCAACCACAGCCGCATAGCCAATGATTTTTGGTGTTTGTTCCAAAGCAATGGTATATTTTCCAATTCGTTTCATATTGCCCAACCCCCATTTGTCACCATACGTTTGCTCACCAAAACAGGCGTATTACCGCCAAAATCAACCCGTAAATCGCTGCTGAAAAAATGCCATACACCAACACTGGCCCGGCAATGATAAACATTTTTGCACTTAGTCCCAGCACATAGCCTTCACTTTTAAACTCCATTGCCGGTGCAACCACAGCATTCGAAAAGCCTGTAATCGGTACAAGTGTGCCGGCTCCGGCAATTTTGGCAATGTTGTCATATACTTTGCATGCGGTCAGCAGTGCAGCAAATCCAATCAGCGTAATCGATACAGTGGCACGGGCATTTTTTTCGTCCATTCCCAACATCAAATAAGCCTGCAGCAAACCTTGTCCAATGGTACAAATCGCTCCGCCAAACAAAAATGCCATCGCAGCATTTTTGACATAGGTACTGGGTGGAGAAGCCTGTTTTGTCATTTTGGCATAAGCATTCTTTGTGATTTTCACAGAGAAAACCTCCTTTCGCGTTTCAGTTTAGTTTTTTCAAAAACGTGAGGTTTATGCTTATTTTTGCACAAAAAAATGAACAGATGCACGCTGTTCATTTTCAAAAATTATGCTGCTTTTTTTGTGGTATCCAGCGCATTCTCAGTTACCGTATAGGTGCTGCCATCTGTTTCTATGGCAATGGTGCCGCCAGTATCCGTGCGATAAACATTGATATTACTCGAGCTCAGCCGCTTGAGCAATTCGGCATGCGGGTGGCCGTAATCATTTCCCTGCCCACAAAAAATCACGGCTGTTTTTGGTGTTGCCGCCGTTAAAAACCGGTTTGAGGTAGAGGTGTTGCTGCCATGATGCCCCACCTTAAGCACTTCACAAGACAAATCATAGTTGTTTTGCAGCAGCTCCGTTTCACTTTCTTTTTCAGCATCGCCCGTAAATAAAAAACGAACATTGCCATAGGTCAGCTTGGTTACAACCGAATAGTTATTCAAATTGCTGTAAGATGCACTGTTTGGCGCCAGCAGTTCCAGTGTGGTATTTTCAGTTTGGTAAATCACAGTGCCGGCTTTTGCCTGGTTGATTTTTAATCCCTTGCTTTCTACAGCCTTTAAAAAATTGGTATAAGCAGCCGTTGTGGGAATCTGATTGTTTGCAATTTTGGGCATGTAGATCTCACCGATCTCAAAGTTTTGCACGATGCGTTGCATGCCGCCAATGTGGTCAGCGTGTGGGTGTGTTGCAATCAGCAGATCGATTTTTTGAATCCCTAATTTTTCAAGATTATTGACCAGTGTATCTGCGGCGGATTTTGGGCCGGCATCAATCAGAGCAGTCGCGCCAGAGGGAAGGCGAATGAGTGTACTGTCACCTTGCCCAACATCAAAAAAGTAAAGATTTGCGGTTGCCGATGAAGGCGTAAAAGCAGCACTTTGTTCTGTAGAGTTTGGGAGAGGAATACTGCATCCACAGACGAATAAAGTGCTGAATAGTATCATGCAAATACTGATACATTGATATCGAAATTTTTTCATAAGGAACCTCTTGTTTTGGGTGAATCGTTTGTGTATGTTTATTATACCACAAACGGGTATTTTTCAACAGAAAAACGATAAAACGATATTTTGTAACCCAAACCTGCATTTCATGACTTGCAACAACCGATAAATATTACGAAATTGTGAATTGTTGCAGTTTATGGTAGTATTCGGGTTCAAAACGCACGTTTTGTTGCAAGTTCCGGTCCTGTTAAAACAGAAAAAATGAACAAAAAAATCCATGAAATAGGTCGGTGGATTTTGGGAACTATTTATGCTATAATCAACATGAGTTTGTATAAGAGAGGGCATACAATGAAAGATGCGTTATCCTTGTGGCAAGGCGCACTCAGCGATCTGCCGCTCATTTACTCCCATTTGCAGGCGCAGTTCCCGCCAGATGAGTTCTATAGTCAGGCCAGAATGGAGCAAATGCTGCAGCAGGGCGATTATCAAATCTTGCTGTATCAAACACAAGAAGAGTTGGTTGGCTATGCTACAGTTTACCATATGAAGCGGAGTAATGCGCTGTGGCTAGATTTGTTGGCGGTATTGCCAGAGCATCAAAATGGTGGTTATGGCGGCAGATTGTTTGAGGCGATATTTGCAAAAGCCTGTCAAGCGGGGCTGCAGGGTATGCTGCTATGTGCCGAGCGTGTAGATGCAGAAGATCCTGAGCAGGCACAGCTACAGACAAGAAGACTGCAATTTTATGAGCGGCACGGCGCACACCGGTTACACACCGATTTTTTGCTGCCGATTCCGTCGGGCGGTTTGCCAATGTATTTATATTACAAACCGTGTGCAGATATATCATGTTTGCCAGCTGCACAGCAAGCGCAAATGCTGCGTGAAATGTTTGCGTCCTGCTATTGCCACATTGCACATGCAGAACAGCTACTGAAGATATTTAACGGCACGGTGGTTGACGAATCTTTTGAAACGAAACAGGGAATGGAGCGGGAATCATGTTAGATACAGCTTGGAGTTGCTTAAAAAGCGGAACAGATATACGAGGTGTAGCAGATGCAGGTGGCGGAAAAACGGTAACCCTAACCGATGATGTAGTGACGGCGATTGCCCATGGTTTTGCGCTGTGGCTGGCAGAAAAAACGGGCGTGCCGTGTGATGCATTGGTGGTGGCCGTTGGCCATGATTCTCGAATTTCTGCGCCACGTATTGGGGCTGTATTTCGGGAGGCGCTGGCACAAGTCGGTGTGCGTGTACTGGATTGCGGTCTGGCCTCAACACCGGCGATGTATTTTGCAATTGCAGAATTTGGTTGCCATGGTGCGGTGGAACTCACAGCAAGCCATCACCCGTTTGATCGCAACGGGTTTAAATTTTTTACTGCAATCGGTGGTTTGGAAAGCGCTGATATTACTGCAATTTTAACGCATGCCCAGGCAGGCGAACGGCCACCTGTGGGTCAGGGTAGCATAGAAAAAAGTGATGCTATGGAGCGTTATTGCCGCAGGCTGCGTAATATGATTTTGCAGGGTGTTGGTGCGCAGCCGGGAGATCAGCCGCTTGCAGGCTTTCACATTGTAGTGGATGCTGGCAATGGTGCTGGCGGTTTTTATGCCGGTAAGGTTCTGCAACCACTGGGCGCTGATATTTCAGGCAGTTGCTTTTTAGAACCGAACGGCTACTTTCCCAATCATGTGCCAAACCCGGAAGATCCGCAGGCAATGGCAGCAGTTTGCCACGCTGTGCAAACAGTGAAGGCAGACCTGGGCATTATTTTTGATACGGATGTAGATCGTGGAGGAGCGGTGGACAGTACAGGAGCAGAAATCAACCGCAACCGCTTGGTTGCTTTGGCAGCAGCTATTGCGTTGGAAGATTGTCCCGGTGGCACGATTGTAACCGATTCAATTACCTCAGACGGCTTGACTGTATTTTTAGAGCAGCGGTTAGGCGGGCGGCACCATCGTTTTAAACGCGGTTATAAAAATGTCATCAATGAGGCCATTGCACTTAACCAACAGGGAATTGATGCGCCGTTGGCAATCGAAACTTCGGGGCATGCTGCGTTTGCTGAAAATGGCTTTTTAGATGATGGAGCATATTTGGTGACGCGTTTAGTAATCCAGATGGTCAAACTGCGCCATGAAGGAAGGCAATTGCAGGATCTTTTGCGAGATTTGCAGGAGCCGCTAGAGACGGTGGAACTGCGGTTGCCCATTACTGAGCCAAATTTTTGTACCTGTGGGGAGAGAGTGATTGCAGCATTAACTGAATTCGCGCGTCAGCAACCACATTGGACGGTGGCACCGCAAAATTATGAGGGAATTCGCTGCAGTTTTGGTGCACAGGACGGAGATGGATGGTGTTTGTTGCGTCTTAGTGTGCATGATCCGTTGTTGCCGCTCAATATTGAGAGTAATTGTGCAGGCGGCACACGCCAGATTGCAAAGGAGTTGGCGCGTTTTTTTGATACGTGCCAAGGGGTAGATATCACGCTGTTGCGGGAGTTTTTAGCATAGCAGCCGTTTTGTAGAAAGCAAAAACCCCGCCGTTTTGGCAGGGTTTTTGTCCCGATTTCATATTTTCGACAGAGTACTTTTAGGAGTAAATGATGAAATTGGGGATCCATGCGTGTTCGTGATAGTCGGTTGTGTTGCCCATAAAAATTTTGAGAGAGAAACAAAAAATGGAGAGAGTTTTGGGCAGGACAATGAAAAAAGCATTTGCTTTTTATCACGATCTGATTTTGCATTGCACAAAATAATTCACGCAATATACACGATGTTACAGTAGAGATGCGTGCAATGGTAATGAGAGAAATTGCTCGCACCTCCTTTTCACGCTTATGCAATGATAGCAGATAAGCGTAAAGAGCAAATGCGAAGCAGCAGATTTTAAGTTTAGGTGGATTAGCAACACTACAGGTGTGCGCTTGTGTGCTGATTTTTAGCAGCATGTACAGTTGCTGAATAATATATTTAGTTTTTATTATACAGCGTATGCAATTGGAAGTCAAGTATTAATTTTGGAAGTAAAATTGGTAAAAAAGAGTGGTTTTTTGCGTGGAGATGTAAAACAATTGGGGAATTTGTCAAAAATTGAAGGGAAAATTCAAAAAAATTTTGACATTTTTAGAGTAATCTGAAAAAATAACTGTTATTATTCGATATTAGAATTATAATTTTTGACAAAAAGCTACAATAAAGTTATTAAGTGGAAAGGGTGTGAAGATTTGTTTACATAATGAAAATATGAAAATCGTTGGCAAAACGGGAATTGCGAATACTGCTGTCCAGTGTAAATGGTGGCAGAAAACGGTGCAGCTTGCGGGTGGGCGTGACGGCATAACCGGAATTACATAGTGCAGAGCTGGAGGAGGGCTGAGTTATGCAGTGGTATTATATGCTGATCATTCTAGCTGTGGCAATTTGTTTGATTGGCGGATTGATCTATGCACGAACTAAGGTTGCAAAAACTGTAATTACCCATGTGCGCGCAAAGCTGGCTCGCACAGAAACAGAACGCTCAGAGTTTGAAGGGCCAGATGGAACGCTATATTCAAAAATTACAGCGATGGTGCTAGTATTTCAAACAGAGTATGGCGATGAGTTGAAGTTTGCAGTCAATAATAAACTCAAGGGCAGGGTGCAGGAACAACAGTGGGGCTATTTGATGTATTGCGGAGATAAACTGCTAAAGTTTGAATGCAAACAAGGAAAGATTGGTATGAAGCGATATTTGAACGAAGGAATTTTAAAGTCAAAGTACTTTCGTTCCTAGGCGTAGTTGGTGTTCGAGAATTATTTGCGCTGATAGTTGTTAACAGAAGATATTGTTGCAAACAACAATCACCTTGTAATGGGAAATTTAAGAAGAAAAATATGAAATTTTGGGAAAGAATGCGATTAGGCATATGAGGAAAGAACGTATGAGCGTAAGATATAAATGTACAGAAAGGACAAAAAATAAGATTAAACTTGCTTTTTTACAGATGACAACCAAAAAACAGGTTAATAAAATTTTTGTAAAAGAGGTTATTGAAGAGGCAGGAGTTTCTCGTGCATGTTTTTATGTGCATTATAAGAATCTCACAGCGGTGATTCATGAAATCAGTCAAGATACCATTACCGCATTGTTGCATCTGACAGAGGAAAAAACATACACCGAAAGCTTAGCGCAGGAGATTCTCTGCAACCGTGACCTAGCGCAGTATGTGCAGGAAAATCGTAACACGTTTTCTGTGCTACTGGGTCCTTACGGAGATCCGGAATTTTTGCAGGAATGGCACGTGCACGTATTAGAACAAATTTCAGGTAGATTGCAGAGAGATAATATTTCTGTCAATCGGGATATTGAGGATATGATGGAATTTGGTATTGATCGTGTGTTTGATGTGTTGCTGCGAAATTTGGAAAATCCATTTGACGAGTTTTTTAAAGCACTGAATATTCTGGATAAATTTATGTTGTGTATGGTAGTAAGTATGCATTATCAACATCTGAAAGCTTAATGTTAAAAACGGCGTAATGACGCCGTTTTTTTATGTCGCTTTGCCTGCCGGAAGTATAATTGCTGAATATAGCGGAAACACTAGTGCAGAGGTGAAGCGGTATGGAATATTTGATTGCGTTTGTAGTGGGCGGAGGAATTTGTGTAATAGGTCAGTTGTTGATCGATTTTACCAAACTTACGCCAGCCAGAATTTTGGTTCTGTTTGTAACAACAGGTGTATTTCTGACGGCGATTGGTGTTTATGAACCATTGGTAAAATTGGCCGGCGCTGGTGCTACCGTGCCACTGACTGGTTTTGGCTATACCTTGGCTAAAGGAACAATGGAGGCTGTAGAAAACCAGGGCTTTTTAGGTGCGCTGACCGGTGGTATTGCAGCTGCAGCAGCGGGCATTGGTGCGGCGGTGTGTTTTGGGTATTTGGCAGCACTGGTGGCAAAGCCGGGAGATAAGTCCTGAAAAACAAAAGCGAGTCGGCGATGGCCCACTCGCTTTGTTTTTATTTATTGGATAGAACAGTCGAGGTAATGCTCTAGGTCTTCTTCGTCCTTCCGTTTTTTTTCCAGATAAACCACAACAGTGGCAACTGCGGCGGCAATGACCGCCACTATAGAAAGAATACCGATAAACCAACCGAGCTTGCTGCCGTGTTTCATAATTGAGCACCTCCGTTTAAAATGAAATGTGTTTGCTTTTATGATACCCAAAAATTTGAAAAAAGTCAACTGGTGTGTGCGATTTTATACTACGGTAAAAATAAAAACAGAGCCGCGGTGGCCCTGTTTACAGCAAAGTTGCCGTTATGCCTGAACAGCATTAAGTTTATGTGCCAAGGCAGATTTTTTTCTTGCGGCGGTATTCTTATGCAGAATGCCTTTTGCAGCCGCTTTGTCAATAGATCTTAAAGCAACCTTTACGGCTTCAGCACTGTTTGCATCTTTGTTCTCCAGCGCAAGGTTTGCTTTTTTAATATCAGTTTTCAAAGCTGTGTTGATGGTTTTATTGCGCAGAGTTTTGGTTGCAATCACCTTAACACGTTTTTTGGCAGATTTAATATTCGGCATCGTTCCACCTCCTTATTTGATTGCTTGCGTAAGCATAATCATAGCATAGATACCGGTAAAAAGCAATCTTTTTTTGTGGCTTTGCCCACATTTTTTAACAGAATGATTATAACAGAAAGACAGGAGGATTGCAAATGTTTTTTCGTACCGATCTGGCCTTGGAGTTAAAAGAGGGTGGTGATCCACAATTATTGAACCTGCCTTGCACAGTAACAGAAACAAGTGGTTGCACCATCACGCGAATGCAGGCGCAAAATGAAAAACAGGGGATGTATGTTACCATTGAGATGCCGCCGTTGAGCGATGCGTTGGATCAGGATAACCGGTTGCTGGAAATTGTAGCGGAGGAGCTAGGGCCATTGTTGCCGAAGAAAGGAACCGTGTTAGTGGCAGGGCTTGGTAATACCGCCATTACGCCGGATGCGCTGGGTGGTCAGGTGATTGAGCAAGTGTTGGCGACCCGTCATGTAAAAACAGAGCTGGCACGTATCACTGGGCAAGAAGAGTTGCGTGGAGTTGCGGCAGTGAGCACAGATGTACTGGGCAATACCGGTATGGAAACAGCGGAAATTTTGCAGGGCTTGGTACAGCAGTTGGAGCCTGCGGCAGTCGTAGTGATTGATGCAATGGCTGCGCGCCGACTGGAACGGTTGGGTAGAGTGGTGCAGATCAGTACAGCTGGCATTGCACCAGGTGCAGGTGTAGGTAATCACCGCCCTAAAATTGATACTGCGTTGCTGGGTGTGCCGGTGGTCTCGATTGGTGTGCCGACAGTGGTGGATGCGGCGACTGTAGCAGCCGATCTGCTTGGTGGCAGTGGTCTGAGTGAGCAGGAACAGGAAACGGTGCGGCGTATGGTTAGTCCCAATGGAGCGGCTATGTTTGTAACGCCGCGAGAAATCGACCTGTTAATTCAGCGCAGCGCCCGTATGATTGGCATGGCAGTGAATGTGGCGCTCAATCCCTGTTTTACTGTTGATGACTTTGAGTTGTTGACAAAATGACCTTTCCCCGACAAAAATCGCCGTGTTTTGCCGTTTGCGCTTCATATAATGAGAGAAGTGATTCTGGAGACAGAAACAAACAGGATGAACAAAACACAGGAGGGTGACACTGGCGTTGAAACACTTCGGGAGGTTGTTTATGGTCATAGAAACAAAACGTGGCAAACGGCTGCTAATACGTATGGGAGCTGTTTTAGTAGTTTCCATAGCAGTTGGATGTTTTTCTGTGCGGTTGGTGCCGGCGTTGCTGGCCAGTAAAAATGGTACAGCTTTTACTGCTGCAGGTTTTATTATGCCGGAAGGGGCAGTAGAAGCCATGAAAAACGGCTACGATGATGCATACTTTACGGTTTCTGAAGTGGAGGAAATGGCATCGCAAGGGGCTTCAGTGCCTGATGTGAGCACAAGTTCTGCCATTGCACAGCAGGGACAAAGCGCCTATACACCGCCAGAGCCAGACAACACCGTTTATGAAGGTACAGCTTATCCAATCAACGAGATGCAGCTTGCCAATGTGGGTATAAAGTATGAAAATATCACTGTGCGCAATGACACTGACTATGAGCTAGATATTGCAAATGAGCTGGAACTTTCTCCTGATGTTTCAATCAAAAAAGACGGTACTCCGCAGGTTCTGCTGTATCACACCCATACTGGTGAATCATTTTTGAAGACAGAGATGCCCAATTTTTATTCGAGTATGGAGACACGTTCTCGTGATAATGATCTGAACGTCATTGCTGTGGGCAATGAGATTGCTGCAAAATTAGAGGCTGCGGGTATTGGTGTTATTCATGACACAACGATACACGACGATCCTTATACCGGGGCCTATAGTCGCTCTTGGGAGACGATTTCTCGTAATTTGAAAGAAAACCCCACCATTCAGGTCACCATCGACGTGCACCGTGACGCTTTAGGCGGTGAAACAACTCGTATTAAGCCAACCACAGTGGTAAACGGTAGAAAAGCCGCGCAGATCATGATCCTTTCCGGTTATGATGGAGATGGTTCGCTGGGCTTTCCCGATTGGGAGATGAATTTGCGTTTGGCGCTGCGGTTGCAGCAAGACTGCGCCAATATTGAGCAATCGTTCATTCGGCCGCTGAATTTTACAAACAGTCGATATAATATGAACGCCACACATGGCTCTCTGCTGGTGGAGTTTGGTACAGAGGTCAATACTATTGATGAGGTCAAATATTCTGGACAGTTGTTTGGTGATGCGCTGGTAAAAACGCTGGAGGGCTTAATGTAATCTATTTTTTGTAATAAATTTGCAAGTACCTTCCCAAGCTGTGCAATTATCTGTTATAATAGAAATAAAATAACGATCTGATTATATCAGTAATGGAGAATTGCGATGAAAACAGCAACACAAACGGCTCTTGCGCTCCTGTCGCTTTTGCTGCTTTTGTTTATCGGTCTGCCCGTTGTAGTGCAGGCGCAAAGCACCGAGCAGGATCCGTCATCGTCTTTGGAAGAATCGGCGCAGGAAAGTAGTGCTATCTCACTGCCAGAAGTTTTAGTTGAAAGCCGGGCAACCGGTGTGATTTCTGCCGGAACAAATGTAACCCCTTCAGGCAAACTGAGAATTTGGCTGGGCATTGCGTTTTGGATGTGTCTGGTAGTGGGAATCTTGGTTATTGCTGCTGTAATTGTTGCTGCTGCACGTCGGCCTCCCAGAGGTGGTACTGGTAAGAAGCGGTATAAACGTAGACCTATGAGTACCAAGGGCAAACGTATGCTGCCGGAGAAATATTACCGTAATTTAAAACACAAACGATAAAAAAAGAGGGGATAACATCCCCTCTTTTTTATTAAACCCGTTCGGATCGTGCTTGTTCGATATAACGGTCAATACTGCGTTGTACCACGGTAAATGGTGCAGGGCCAGCTTGAAGAAGTGCAGCATGGAACGCTGTTTCATCAAAGGTGCTACCCAGCGTACTTTGTGCTTGTTCTTTTATGTCTGCGATTGTATGATATCCAACGTAATATGGAATAAAGGCAGCTGGATTTGCCTGTAGCTGTGTATATTGTTGTTGCAGTCCGGTTTCGTCCAGTGAAAAGCCCATCTGCTCAAAAAAGCGCTGAAATTCAGTCAGTGACCAACCCTCGTCATGAATTCCAATGTCTGCCAGAATGATAGCACAGTAAGTGGCGAGCTCATTTTCGCGATACATTTGCAAAAAGGTTGTATCGAGATCTTTCAGATAGTTCATCGCTTCATATTGTGCATAGACGGCATAGCCTTCAACATACGCGCTGTTGCCAGCCAGTGTTTTCATAAAATTATTTGCGCCATTTGCATATAGATAGGCATATTGATACATGTGACCAGGATATCCCTCGTGCGCAACGGTTGAGAAGGTTGACAACGCCTGCATTTGGTTAATCGACGGATTGACCCGTAGCTGTTGCGTGCCATCTCCATCAAGCGTTGGAACAACAAAGTAAGCTGAGATACCAGAGTCTGGCGCAATCTCTGGGTTCATGTCTGTAATATGATAATTCAGGCCATTGATAGCTGGGAACTGTGCGCTGATATTTGATTTTAGATCGTCCAGCATGGCGGTGTAGCTGGTGTAGTTTGTTTGCTCTTTGTTGTCAGAGAGCAGTGATTGCGCAACGTTGGGATTGGTCATGGCAAGTGTCATCACGTTGCTCAGATGTGTTCTTAACGCATTCTCCATTGCAGTTTTTACTTCTTGTACAGACCGTGTACTACCACTGTTTTTTTGTAGTAGCAGAGCGTAATATTCTTTTCCATTTGGTAGTCCGGCTAGTCCCTGTGTGTGATTTTTGCCGTTTTGCGCAAATTCTTCCATGGCGGTTTGGATTGCTGTAAATGCCGGTAAAAAAGACTGCGTGAATGCCTGCGTGACTTGTTGTTGATATGATTGAATGGTCTCTGCAGGTAACTCCAGTGTTTCGAGTTGACTGTGCATTGCAGCTAGAATTGCGCTGTTTTCACCTGCTTGTAGCAGTTTTTCACAACTTTTGATTACAGAATCGGTATCTACTGCCAGCAGTCCTAGTTCCTCCTGTTTTTTTGTGTATGCCAACACGCTGTCAACATACGGCTTGGTGTCGTTGAGCAGTGTGATCAGATCCTGGGCATCTTGCTCATGGCGAACCTGCCAGTCTGCAAACAACACCGGTAGTTGAAATTGCAGACCGGAGATGCTCTCAAAATAAGACGCGTAATAATCGAATTTTTCGTTGCTGAGTTTTTCGTTTAGTGCTACTTGATATGCATATGTGTCGTAGGTGTCTCGTTGTGTTTCGGTCAGTATATTGCGGTTAAAGCTGGAAAAGGTGCGCGCGGCAGCCTGTTCAGCCTGCTGTGCTGCTTCAGACGGTGTTTCGTCTGGGCGTGCACCCAGTTGTACGGTGATGTTATTGCGGTTCACTCCAAAATTTTCGGGATTTTGCAAATAGGTGTGCGCAGTTAGATAATCACTTTCCATTGCTCTGATAAATTCCTGCTCAATAAAGGCATCAAACCGTTGCTGCTCCAGTGCAGGGTTTGCTTGTTGCTGACAGCCGACTGCGCTCAACGCCAACAGTGCGGCTACGGCCAGTAATGAGAGTCTTTGCATAATTTTCATAGTTTTTGTCTCCTTTATTGCGAATGATTTTATTATAACACGTTTGCTTGCAGAAGCAATAGCACAGATCTGGTGTTTTAGTGAGAATGGCTGTATCTTGCAAAATATTGCTTGCAAATTGGCGCATTTCGTACGATAATAAACACAGAAAAGCAAGGGAGGTGTACCCGGTGGAATCAACGCCACTCTATACTGCATTGCTCCGACATACAAAAGTTGGCCGTTCAGCATTTCATACACCGGGGCATGTGGGGGCATTGCCACATTTGGCGGAGCTGTATCATTTGGATGTGACAGAATTGCCGGATACCGACAGCTTATATGAAGCCAGTGGTGCCATATTGCAGGCAGAGCGGCAAGCAGCTGAGGTGTTTGGTGCAGCGCGTACATTGTTTTCGGCAGGTGGCTGCACATTATGTATTCAAACAATGTTGCGTCTTGTGACTATGAGTGGTAAGCGTACCATTTTGGCAGACCGTGTGCTGCACCGCAGTGCTGTGCATACAATGGCGCTGTTGGGATTAACACCGGTTTGGCTGCAACGTATACCAAACGCTGGAGCAGGCTTTTCAGGAAGGATTACACCGCAGCAGGTTGCGCAGCAGCTTGCACAAAACGGTGATATTGCAGCGGTTTATCTTACTTCACCGGACTATTTTGGCGTATTGGCAGATGTTTCTGGAATTGCGCAGATTTGTAAGCAGTATGGTGTGCCGCTGTTGGTTGATAATGCACACGGCGCACATCTGGGACTAACGCAGCCGGATTTACATCCGTTGCATCTGGGTGCAGATATGACGGCTTGTTCAGCGCATAAAACGCTGCCGGTACTTACCGGTGGTGCATTTTTAAATCTTGCAGTCGATAATGAACAGGCAAAGAGTGCAATGGCGCTGTTTGGTTCCACTAGTCCGTCATATCCGGTGATGGCTTCGCTGGATTTGTGCGTTGATTGGATACGTGCCCAAGGGCAACAAGCGTTTTTTGAGTTACAGGACAAGGTGGCACAAATTCGTGCATTGGCAGTTGAGCGTGGCATTGCAATGCCGGAAGGAGAAACCGATCCGGTACGGATTACATTGCAAACAGCGTCAATCGGCGTTTCGGGTCAAGAGGCTGCAGCGTTGTTTCAAACACATTTGGTTGAACCAGAGTATGCTGACGATGCGAGTGTGGTGTTGATTGCTACCCCGTTTCACACAGAGCAAGACTTCGCACGAGTGACGGCCGCTATTACTGCGCTGCCACAGTATGAACCCATTGTGCAGCCTGATGCATTACCTCGGCAGCCGGAGTCTGTGCTTCCGGTTCAACAGGCAATATTTGCTGCTTGGGAATGGGTGCCGATTAATCAAAGTATCGGCAGAATTGCAGCTGATGCTGCTTGCCCTTGTCCGCCGGGTGTGCCAGTGGTAATGCCAGGGGAGCAGATTACAGAAGAAATTGCCTGTTTTTTAAAGCGCTATAGATTTACCACTATAAAAGTGGTAAAATAAATTATTATGGGTTTTCCGTAAATTGTGAGATAGAAGGAGAGAGGAGGGTTTTATGCTGCACTTGGAAGAGTGCGCTGTGTCAGAACCAGTGATTCAACGGCTGCGCGGAATGATTGAGCATCGGCGAATGCCGCAGGCACTTGTGCTAGAAGGCGATGTTGAAAAAACTGGGGAATTGGCCAGCGTGTTGGCAGCCGGCCTAGTATGCCAAGCAGAGCAAAACAGACCCTGTGGCGTATGTAGAGCCTGCGTGCAGGCAAGTGCCGGTTCGCACCCTGATATCTATACCGCGGTAGGTGGAGATATGTCACGTTCTTTTAAAGTAGACGCTGTGCGTGCTGTGCGCGGAGACGCATATATCCGTTCTCAAGAGGGTGGCTACAAGGTCTATTTATTGCTACGGGCAGACAGCATGTCTGCTCAAGCACAGAACGCACTGCTTAAACTGCTAGAAGAGCCGCCGGCACAAACGGTGTTTTTATTAACGTGTCAGTCGGCTAGTAGCTTACTACCTACAGTGTTATCGCGCGCTCAGGTATTTTTGCTTACATCAGTTGAGCAGCCGATACAGCAGGCAGAGGAGTTAGCCGAGCGGATGGCACAGGTACTGCTAGAGACAACAGAATTGCCCTTATTGCAGACAACAGCTCCTCTGCTGGGAGACAGGATGTTGTTACAGGCAACATTGGTGCAACTTGCAGTGTTGTTTCGGGATGCATTGGCGCAGCGTGCTGGCAGCCATTGTCTGTTGACACAGGCTCCGGCTGTTCGGGCACTTTGCCGCACAGTTCCACAAGCAAATCTGCATCGCCTGTTGCAGGTGGTTGAACAGACTCGTCAGGCAACAGAATTTTATGCAAATGGTACAATATTAGTTACTGCGTTGTGCGCAAAGCTGCGTGCGGCAGTAGGTAGATAATACAAATTTTCAGTATGGGAGGGTAAAATGGCACAGGTAATCGGGGTAAGATTTAAAGATGTAGGAAAGGTCTATTATTTTGACCCGTGCTCATTTGAAGTAGCCAAGGGCTGCAAAGTAATTGTAGAGACTGCCCGCGGTGTTGAATGTGGCGAGGTGGTAACGGAGCAGCGTCAGTTGTCAGACAGCAGTGTGACGCAGCCACTCAAGCCAGTTTTGCGGATTGCAACACCGGAGGATCTGCAAAAAGTGATAGAAAACCATGAAAAAGAGAAAAAGGCATATGAAATATGCCGCGAAAAAATTGCCCGGCATAAGTTGGATATGAAACTGGTAGAGGTAGAATATACCTTTGATAACAGCAAAATTTTGTTCTATTTTACCGCTGATGGCAGGATTGATTTTCGTCAACTGGTTAAAGATTTGGCTGCTGTGTTTCGCACCCGCATTGAGCTGCGCCAGATTGGTGTGCGCGATGAAGCTAAAATGTTAGGAGGTTTGGGCGTTTGCGGTAAGCCACTTTGTTGTGCTACGTTTTTAAACAGTTTTCAGCCGGTTTCCATCAAAATGGCCAAAGAGCAGGGGCTTTCGCTCAACCCGGTTAAAATTTCTGGCACCTGTGGTCGACTGATGTGTTGCCTAAAATTTGAGCAGGAAGCTTATTTGGATCTGTTGCGCACCGTGCCTAAGGTCAACGCCATTGTTTCAACGCCGGAGGGAAAGGGTGTTGTCATTGATCAAAATCTGCTTACGGGTATGCTCACGGTACGCTTGGATAAATCGCCTGAGGGCGCACCGGTAACTTTTCATGCCAAACAGGTCAAAGTAATCAAAAATGGCCAAATCAAGATTGACAAAGCAGAAATTGAGCAATTAAAAGCACTGGAGAAAGATTGATAATTTTTTTGTGCTGAACATGCAGAATCCGCTTGCATTTTTTGGTTTCTGTGGTACAATATAGTTGTAACTCAGAAGGAGGTGCACAGAAAAATGGCTTATCATATTAACACAGATTGCATTTCGTGCGGTGCTTGTGCGGCCGAATGTCCTGTAAGCGCAATTTCTGAAGGTGAGACGATTTATGTCATTGACCCTGAAATTTGCATTGATTGCGGCGCTTGTGCAGATGTTTGTCCCGTAGGTTCTCCGCAGCCGGCGTAAGCGAACCGGAAAAATACATAGAGCGGTGCGAAAAGCATCGCTCTTTTTTCTATTATTCAAGGTTTTTGGGCAGGAGGTGCCTCTTGATGTCTGCAGATACCCTGCGGTGGGAGCCGCTTACAACAGAATATGATATTCTTGTTTCTAGGCAGCACTGTTTTAATACAGATACCATTCTGCTGGCGCATTTTTCTGCGCCACGGAACCGTGAGCTTTGTGCAGATTTTGGCACGGGCAGCGGTGCAATTCCGTTACTGTGGCAGGGTCATTATCACCCCAAGCATATTTATGCGGTCGAACTGCAGCAAAATGCCTGCGCACTGCTGCAGCAAACGCTGCAAAAGCACCAACTGAAAGAGAAAATCACCCTGCTTCATCGTGATATTACCACCTTAAAACCTGGGCAGCCACCATTTACGCAAGAGTTGGACGTCATTGCATGTAACCCGCCGTATCAGCAGGCTGGCACTGGTCTGGTCAATGCTGATATTAGTCGTCGCGTTGCGCGTCATGAAGGAGCCTGTACCCCACAGGAAATTTGCTGTGTTGCAGCAAAATTGTTAAAATACGGTGGTCGGTTGTGTATGTGCCAGCGTCCGCAACGCCTGTTTGATGTGATGCAGGCTATGCAGCAGGCGGGTATTATGCCCAAGCGATTACGTTTTGTGCAGCAGCGGCAGAGCAAGGCTCCAAGCTTGTTTTTGCTGGAGGGTCGTTTTGGGGGAAACAGTGGTATGACGGTTGAGCCGGTGTTGTTGATTGAGGATGCACATGGTGCCTTCTCGTCTGAAATGTTAGAAATTTATGGTGATTATAAACAAGGAAGGGCATAATATGAGCGGAAAGCTAATCATTGTGGGTACGCCCATCGGCAATTTATCTGATTTTTCTCCCAGAGCGGTGCAGGCGCTTCAGGAATGCGATTTCATTGCTGCAGAAGATACACGTGTAACGCTCAAGTTGCTCAATCATTTTGGTATCAAAAAGCTGATGATCAGCTATTTTGAGCATAATAAGGATGAACGTGGGGAAGAGATTTGCCGCCGCATGGAAAGCGGTCAGATTTGCGCACTTGTTTCGGATGCTGGGATGCCTGCTATTTCAGATCCCGGCGAATTGTTGGTCGCTCAGTGTGCTCAGCGGCAGATTCCGGTTTCTGTTATTCCTGGTCCCACAGCGGTAATCTCTGCTCTGGCTGTTTCGGGACTGCCTACAGGGCGTTTTACGTTTGAAGGTTTTTTGAGTATGAATAAGAAGAGCCGTCGCATGCATTTGGAGAAGGTCAAAACCGAGGAACGCACGATGGTGTTCTATGAAGCGCCGCACAAACTTGCAGCAACATTGGCTGATATGCTCTCTACCTGGGGAGACCGCCGTATTGCTGTTGTGCGGGAGCTGACTAAGCTCCATGAAGAGATTTGGCGCACTACGTTGGTGCAGGCGGCAGAACATTATGCGCAACAGTCTGCCAGAGGCGAGATTGTGCTGGTTATTCAAGGTGCACCGCAGCAGGTAGAACCGGCAGCAACGCTGGAAGAAGCTACCGTACTTGCGCAATCTTATCTGCAGCAGGGAATGTCAGCCTCTGAAGCAGCCAAAGCCGCGGCACAACAGACCGGTTGTAAAAAAGGTGCAATTTATCGTGAGATTACTGCTTAACAGTGTGCAGAGCGATTGTATTTTTAAGATGAAAATGCTATGATGAACAGGAAATTGATCATTAAGGGTGGGATGGGCATGAAACTGTTGCAACTGAAAAAAATCTATCTGTTGCTGTTTGCTATTATAGCAGTGCTGTGTGCTTGTGTTGGCAGTGTATTTGCACAAAGTGCTGTTAGCAGCCAAAGCTCTTCTAGTGGCAGTAGTAATACGAATAGCAGTGGGAATCGCGGCAATGTTAGCAGTGGTAGTAGCGCAAGTAGCCGCAATGATAGCAGTAGTGGCCGGAGCAGCACAAGCAGCAGCGCAAGTGGTAATAACGGCAGTAGCAGTAGAAGCATTGTAAGTAGCAACAACAGTAGTAGCAGTGTTTATTCCCGTCCACTAACGAATAAATTCAGGCGTAATGATTTGTTTATTCAAGGTTGTATTGCTGTGGGAGGAGGTATTTTTCTCATTATTGCCGTTATTGGTGCGCAAATTATTTTTTGGCATGTCAAGAGTAAGCGAGATCATGAACAGGTTCAACAGGCTAAAGAAAATGAAGTTCCGATGTCTCCCAAAGTTGTCTCGCTGCTGGAAAAGCGTCGCGCAGAGCGTGAGCAAACACTTAAAACTCAGTCTGCACCGCACGCTTCAGAATCGCAGGCACCAACTGCACAGGCAGGTGCGGCTCCTATCCTTGCTGCAGATAAGCCTAAAGAAAAACGTACCAGGGCAAGTAGACGCGGGCAAACACCAGAAATCCCGACCATGCCGCATTCACCCGAACCACAGGCACCAACTGCACCGGCAGGTGCGTCTCCTGTTCCTGCTGCAGATAAACCCAAAGAAAAACGCACCAAGACACCAAAATCTAAGCACACCAAATCACAAATGCCTGCGGATCAACCAACAGCACCTCTTAAGCAGAAACCACAGGTGCAAGAAGAGGTCGATTGGGATCGCTTTTTTGAAGAATTCCAGCACCATCAGGATGATCGTTCATAAGAAAAAGGATGCATACTTTGTGCATCCTTCTCCTTATTTATTGCGTAGTTTTTGGAAAAAATCGCGTAGAATCTCTCCGCATGTTTCCTCTAATATACCGCCTACCACAGTAGGTTTGTGATTATACGGCAATTCAAACAGATTCACCACTGAACCACACGAACCAGCTTTACTGTCGCGCGCGCCGTAATATACAATAGGTATGCGTGCATTGATAATTGCCCCAGCACACATAGGGCATGGCTCAAGTGTAACATACAGCGTACAGCTTTCTAGTCTCCATCCGCCCAGCGCTGCGCATGCCTTATCGATGGCTTCCATCTCTGCATGATAAATCGCATTTTTTTCATGCTCTCTGCGGTTTCGGCCTTGTGCAATTACTTTACCGTCATGCACGATAACTGCCCCCACCGGCACCTCACCTTCGCTGGCAGCCTGTCTGGCTAACTCCAGTGCTTGTTGCATATAGTTTTCTGTCACAGCCAGCCCCCCAGTCTTGCTACTGTGAGTATTAAGCATGCTGCCGTAAAGATGATAATACCTGGGTTTGCAAACAAGTTACCCATCGATTTGCCGGTTGTGAGTGCTCCCTGTTGAAAAGCGGGCAACTTCTCTTTGCGTAGCAGCAGATATATTAAGAAGATTAATGCCAGCAAGATTGCCATACCCAGCACAGCATACATCAAAATGGCATACCCTACATCTGAAAATTGTGTACGTAAAATACCCATGGTTACATAAAATCCGTTGACAAACATATGAATGCTTATCGGTACCCAGATGTTATTTGTTTTTACCAATGCAAAGCCCAGCGCCAGTCCGCAGATAAACGCAAATAAAATTTGCGCCGCATTACGGTGCAGAAATGCAAATAGTAGGGCAGAGCTTATAATGGCAAACACATCGCCGTATTGCCGCAGCTTTCCCAGAATTAACCCGCGAAACAGAAGCTCCTCTGTAATAGGGGGTACAATTGCTGTTGCCAGAACATTCAGTATAATGGCTGGTGTGCTGATAGCTACCGGCATTTCTGAAAGGTTACCTTGCAGCCCCAGCCGCTGCAGCAACAATATCATCATAGAAGAAGGCACATTGGCTAGAAGACATACCGCCCCACATACAAAAAAGCATGCTGTGCCTGTTAAAAACTTTACCGGCCTTGCCGGTAGCAAATCACAAGGGCGTAGTGTAGCAATAGCTGCAAATACCACAATGGGCAGTACCATGCCGCAAATGCTTACTGTTCCGTTAAGCAAATAGGTCAGAATGGCGTTTGTTTCAGCTGTTTGCGCTGTACCACGGTAGCCGGTGAGTAGCAGGTACAACTGCAGTCCAAAGGCAAAAAGATACATCGTTGCCAACACAGCGCATAACAAAAATCCCAAGCGATTTGCTTGTCGGCGTATAGCCTGTCCTGGTTCTTGCGGCAGCCGATCCGATTGTAAAAAAGAAACAGAGCGATTCATATGTCACCTCGTTATTTGAAAGCAATTAGCTCCAATTTACAAATGATTCGCTTCCATTATAACAAACTTTTTTTGGGAATACAAACTTTGGTTTTTACAAAAAATTTTCATTTTTGGTGAAAAATACACACCTTTTCTTTTCTCTAATGAACAAATAAGGCATGATGATGGTTACAATCCCTCCTTGTCTGTTAGCAAGATATCACAGCTTACCTGTAAGACACTTGCCAAAACGGCCAGTTCAATATCGGTTACAAAGCGCTGGCCACTTTCAATTCTCTGTATTGCATTTTTGTCTACGTCTAGCCCGGCAACCTGCAGCATCTGCGCCAATGCGCGCTGAGAGGTTTTCGGTTGCATATTTTTGCGCAGTTGCGCAACTTTTTTGCCGCATAGGTTATTTAATCCCTGAGGCGATTTGTTCAGAAACATATGCTATCCCTACCTTGACATTCTGTTCTTGTCATCTTTAGTATTATATGTTAAAATAAGGGCATATATGACATGCACGGAATGTTAATCAAGTGCCCTGTGCCTCTGGCTTTGCGCACAAAATGCCTAGCACCCAGCGCCCGACTGTCCCAGCGCCGCCCGGTGCGAATTCTACTTATACGGAGTTGATTATTCATGTCAGTACAATTTGGCAGGCGCTGCAAGACTTTACGGCAGGAGCGTGGCTTGACGCAACAACAGGTGGCAGATGCGCTAGGGATTTCTCGCTCAGCTTATGCTTATTATGAAACTGGTGGCAGCGAGCCGTCTCTGGCAGTGCTCTGGCAGCTGGCACAGTACTTTAAAGTTTCAGCAGATATGCTGCTATGTTCTGTAGAATAATTGTAGTATCATGATTTTTTTCTGATTTTTTGACGTATTTAGAATTATTATGTTATAATGAACAAAGAAAATTCTGTTTCAAATTTCGACAGTTAAAATCAGGAGAATTTGTCATGCAATTTAAACTTACCACAGATTACGCAATTCGAACACTACTATATTTGGCGATGACAAATACTGTCACCACCTCAGCAGAGATTTCTGAGCACATGGGTATTCCGCAAAAATATCTGATTAAGTTGCTCAGTGAACTACGTCGCAGCGAATTGGTCAATGTTCATATGGGTGTTAAAGGGGGTTACACGCTCAATCGTGACCCCAAAGATATTTCTATGCTTGATATTGCAGCCATTACTGAGGGTACCATTAAGCTCAATCGTTGTCTTGAGACAGATGCCTATTGCAGTCGTGGGGAGGCTTCTTGCTGTCCATTGCGAAAATGCTGTGTAATTTTGCAAACACGCTTTGAAAATGCCTTGGCAAACATTACCGTGCAAGATTTGATTGATGATACGGCAGCCGAGCAGTTTCTGGCGTAATTGTCGTTGCTGTTTGCGCAAAAAAACCACACGGAAACCGTGTGGTTTTTTAATGGCGCCCCCTGCGTGAATCGAACACACAACCAGCCCTTAGGAGGGGCTTATTATATCCATTTAACTAAGAGGGCATAATTTTTGTCATTCTACACCAAAAATCTGTGCTTGTCAATGTGACTGCTTTTTCTTCCCTTTTTTTCCACTGTATGATACAATAAAACAAAATACCTCAAAAGGAGGAACCGCCTTGCAGATTTCCTATCAGATGAACGAGCAGGAGCTTTACGATTACAATTTATTTCGTATGACACACAAAACAGGCAGTGTTGTTTCTAGAGCAGTGATTGTAGCCTGTATTTACGAGGCTATGATATTAGTTGTTGCCTGGTGCTTTAAATTTTCGCTGTATATGTATTTTGTTTTCTGTCCGCTTGCGTTGCTCATTTTTGCTGGCACGTTGTTGTTTACTAAGTTTAAGATGAAACAATCGGTGCGCACACTGTTGTTCCGTGCCAATAAAGAGGCACTGATGCCGCCCACGACCATTAAATTGACTGATGCTGGCATACAGATCACCACCCCTACCACTGAATCTGAGCGTCTCTACCGTGAGGTTGAGCAAATTGTTTTGGGTAGGCAGTTTTTATACCTGCACTTTACCGATCATGGAGAGGTTGGTATTCCTCTGCGAGTATTTCAAAGTTTGCAGTACGCGCAGCAGTTTGCACAGCAGATTCAGAAAAATGCCCCGCAAGCAGTCCACATCGGCTGCTAAATTCCGCTTCAATTCCAACAACAACAGCCACCAAAATCTACCAATGTTTATTAATGTATCCAAAAACGTTGAACCTACTCTCAAAGCCCCTGAAATGGCATTGACTTCAAAATTAGAACATACTATAATAAAAAATACGATATTTTGAAGGGAGGGCTATTTGTGATTAGCGGAGCGGAAATGATGGTTAAATGCCTGCAGGAAGAGCATGTTACCGTCACCTTCGGTTATCCTGGTGCAGTCATATGTCCATTTTATGATTTTTTACAAAAAACGGAGATTGCGCATGTACTGGTGCGTAGCGAGCAAAACGGTGCGCATGAAGCCAGCGGCTTTGCGCGTGCAGCTGGTAGGGCAGGCGTATGCATTGCCACGTCAGGTCCGGGTGCAACGAATTTGATTACCGGTCTTGCCACAGCGTATATGGATTCGATTCCTCTGGTGGCAATTACTGGGCAGGTCAATTCTGCTCAACTGGGCAGCGATGTTTTTCAGGAAGCCGATGTTACTGGTGCATGTGAATCTTTTACCAAACATAGTTATTTGGTCAAGCATGCAACTGACATTCCGCGCGTTTTCAAAGAAGCCTTCCACATCGCCAATACTGGTCGTCCTGGCCCTGTTCTCATTGATGTTCCTTATGATGTGCAGCTTGAAACGGTCGAGAACTTTTATTACCCGGAAAAAGCTGATATTTTGGGATATAAACCCAAAACAAAGGGGCACGGTATGCAGATCAAAAAGGCAGCAAAGCTACTGCAAGGCGCCAAGCGTCCGCTTATTTGCTGCGGCGGAGGTGTTGTCACTGCTGGTGCGCGCGATGAAATGATTGCTTTTGCTGAAAAAACTGGAATACCCGTTGTTTCTACGATGATGGGTTTAGGTGTAATTCCGATGGACAATGACCATTACATTGGTATGATTGGTTCCCATGGAAAGGCCTATGCCAACCGTATGATGAACGAGGCAGATGTGATTGTTCTGTGCGGTGCACGCGTGGGAGACCGTGCAATCCCGAATCCGAAAGGGGTCAAGGCTTCTATCATTCATATTGACATTGATCCGGCTGAAATTGGTAAAAATGTCAGTGCACATATTCCCATTGTTGGTGATGTCCGGTTGGTGTTGCGTGAGTTTACCAAAGAAATTTTGCCGTGTTCTTGTGCAGACTGGTTGCAAAAAGTGCAGATTGTCAAAAATGATGCACCCTTGCGTGGCGAACCCCGTACCGATTTTGTAGAACCTCGCGTCTTCATGCGCGATTTGTCTGATTTGATGCAAGATGACGCGATTCTCACTGCCGATGTTGGCCAAAACCAGATTTGGGCAGCTAACAATTTCAATACCAAATCTGGTCGATTTCTTACTTCCGGCGGTATGGGTACGATGGGATATGCGTTGCCTGCTGCGATTGGCGCAAAATTGGCCAAGCCACGGCGACAGGTTGTGGCCGTTTGTGGCGATGGCTCTTTTCAGATGAGTATGTGTGAGCTTGCCACCGTCAATGAGACGGGCGTGCCGATTAAGCTCATTGTTATGCGTAATAAATATCTGGGTATGGTGAAAGAGTTGCAGGACAAGCTGTACCACGGCAATTATGTTGCTACACCCTTGCAGGGCGATCCCGACATTGTTAAACTGGTGCAGGCTTACGGTATTCAGGCGGCCTTTGCGCAAAACAATGAGCAGGCTAAAGCACTTGCCAAAGAAATGCTGGATAGCAAGCAGCCCTACGTTTTAGTCTGCGATGTCGATCCTGATACACCGACGCTTTAAAGGGGGTAATGATGATGAAATATACCCTTTCTGTTCTGGTTGAAAACCAGCCGGGCGTACTTTCCAAAGTTACTGCTTTGTTTTCTCGCCGTGGTTTTAATATTGATAGTCTGGCTGTAGGTATTACCGAAGATCCGGCCATCTCTCGTATTACCATTGTGGTAGACGGTGATGAACATATTGTTGAGCAGGTCGAAAAGCAGCTCAACAAGCTCATTGCTGTGATTAAGGTTAAAAACCTTACGACGACCGGTGCATTTGTCAGTTCTTTGCTGATGCTGATTAAGGTCAGTTGCACGACCAAACAGCGGCTGGATGTTATGAAAATTGCTGAGCAGTTGCAGGCGCGTATTATTGATGTATCTGAAAATTCGCTCACGCTGCAATATGCAGACACGCTGGAAAATACCGAAACGCTCATTGCGCTTTTGCGGCCTTATGGCATCAAAGAGCTGGTACGCACTGGTGCTGTGGCTTTGGAGCGCGGCGCCCATACAGCAAACAAATCTGTCAATAAGCCATGACCGCTCGGCGTTCACGACTTAACATAAATCAAAAGAAGATATTTTAGGAGGAATTTACCTATGGCAAAGATTTTTTATCAAGAAGATTGTGATATCAACCTGCTTAAAGGCAAAACAGTGGCAATCATTGGTTACGGCAGTCAGGGTCATGCCCATGCGCTCAATCTGCATGAAAGTGGTGTCAACGTTGTTGTTGGTCTTTATGCTGGCAGTAAGTCTCGTGCAAAGGCAGAGCAGGCTGGTTTAAAGGTACTGGAGGCTGCAGAGGCAGCCAAAGCTGCTGATGTAATTATGGTGCTTATTCCAGATGAGAAGCAGGCGGATCTTTATAAAACCAGCATTGAGCCGCACCTGACTGCAGGAAAAGCGCTTATGTTTGCACATGGCTTCAACATTCACTTTGGTCAGATTGTGCCGCCCAAGGATGTTGATGTTTTGATGATTGCTCCGAAAGGTCCGGGCCATACCGTGCGCAGTGAGTATGTTGAGGGCAAGGGTGTTCCCTGCTTGATTGCTGTTCATCAAGATGCTACGGGCAAAGCGCAGCAGTTGGGTCTTGCTTATGCGGCTGGAATCGGCGGTGCAAGAGCAGGTGTGCTTGAAACAACCTTCCGTGTTGAGACTGAGACGGATCTTTTTGGGGAGCAGGCAGTGTTGTGCGGTGGTGTTACGGCTTTGATGCAGGCTGGTTTTGAAACGCTGGTTGAGGCTGGTTATGCCCCGGAAAATGCTTATTTTGAATGCGTGCATGAGATGAAGCTGATTGTGGATTTAATCTATGAGGGTGGATTTTCCAGAATGCGTTACTCGATTTCGGATACGGCTGAGTTTGGTGATTATGAGACCGGAAAGCGCGTAATTACTGAGGAAACCAAGAAAGAAATGAAGCGCGTTTTGCGGGAAATTCAGGATGGTACGTTTGCCTCTAAATGGATTAGTGAGAATAAGTCTGGTAGGGCGCACTTTACGGCGTGCCGCCGCTTGGGTGCTGAGCATCAGTTGGAAGCTGTGGGAAAAGAACTGCGTAAAATGTACTCTTGGAATGATGAGAAATAACTAAGGTTTGATGAGATATAGTGAAAAGCCCGAACGTACTGCGTTTCGGGCTTTTTTATGTATGGTGGTTGTTTTTGTGATGGTGTGTTTTTATTGTGCGACTTTTGTACTATTTTGTAATCATGAAACATGTGTAGCTTTATGGTTTTCTCCAAGTGCAGCTGCTTTTATATCGGACGGAAGGAATCGTTTATTTGAACAAAAGATGTGATTTGTTAAGAAAATGACTGTTTATTTTTGGGCACAAATTGACCGGAACGTGACCAAAACCGCCTTATTTTGACCACAAACGGACCATAAACGGCCTTTATTCATAGTTTCGTAATATTTATTGGTTGAGATTGTTCATTGTCATGGTTGTGGAAAATTGCAGGGCAACCCGCACTATTTTTTCTCGATGTGGTGTTGGATTTCGGCGGCCAAATCATCTTGTGTTTGCACGCCGCAGGCAAATAAAAATGGGGACTGGATCAAGGTGTTCAGTTCGTTCCGTTTCCAGGGGACAATGCACCCCTGTGTGTAGCGGAAATTGCGCATCAGTGCGGTTTGGGGGCTGTCTTCTCTGCGGTAAAATTGTTTTCCGCGCATTTGGGAGTTCCATAAAATTGTTTGCAGAAATACTTCGCAGGCTCCCTCCATGCTGCTTAAATATTGTTCGCACCACGCTTCTTTTAGCACCAGCAGGCTTGCAAGATCGTGCGTGATGCTCCCGAACCCAAGGCCGTTTTGTAAATCAAAGCCACCGCCCTGCGGAGCAGTTGCTTCAGGATTTAGTTGTGTGCTTAAATCCCACGGAAAACGTAGTTTTACGCGCTTTTTACCAAATAATCGAAACCCCGCGTCATATTTTTGCGGCAGAAATTGAAACCGGTTTTTCATTCCATCGGCGAAGTTTTTGCCATAAAAATATATGAACTCTTTGCCTTGGTGCTGGTCAAAAAAGTTTAGGATATGTGCCTGGTTTCGTAGGGGAAGATCATAATCAGAAAACAGGTGGTAATATTGATATTTTTGCTTTGTGGCCATGCGCAACAGTTTGAGCAGGCGCTGGATTTGGCTGTAGGCGCCGTAGGTGACGGTCATCGGTTCGGCGACGGATATGCCGGCGCGTTTGACGCTGGAGAGCAATGACTGTAAATTGCGGATTTTTACCCGTTTGTCAATGTGAATGTAAAGATCGCACCGCTCGTGGTCGAGTAGTGCCAGCTGATATTTGAGCAATTCCGGTTGATTTTGTACCAGAATCAGATAAGCGTGTTTTTGCATAGATTCTCCTGTTTCATCGCGTATTTCAGTGGTTTGTCATGCGTGGTTGCTGTTCAGGAGGGATTCGGATCTCTCCGCGTTCGGAGCGTTCTTGCGGTTCTGAGGCAAAGCCGCTCTCTGGAGTTTGACTGGATGCCTGGGCAGAGCTGCTTTCTGCTGCGGAAGCAGGCAGACTGACGGTTTGCGCGGAGCTTTCGGTGGTGCTGTGAGGGGTGCTCTCGGTGGTGTTTGTGGTGCAGGCGGTGAGCGCTAGCAGACTGATAAACGCGCCGGCTGCGCATAAGATCAGCTTTGGTTTCATATGGCTTCCTCCCTTGTTTGCTTTGCTGTGATGATACCATACTGAGGCTGAAAACACAAGCATCGCTGCCGTTTTTGTGGTTTTTTGGTGCGGAATGAAAAAATAATCTGGAAAAGTGACGGTTTTAGGCTTGCAAAATGCTGCGGTTATTGAGATAATAAAAAGGTTAAAACAGATATTGGATTCATTTGAAAATCAGAAAACGTCAGAAAGCAACGTGGCTTTCGTTTGTGCGGAGGAAGAGTATGGCCAATTTGGATTGTGCGGTGATTCTTGCCGGTGGTGAGGGGAAGCGCATGAAATCGGATAAACCCAAGGTGCTTTCGCAGGTGTTGTTTGCGCCGATGCTGAAATGGGTGACGGACGCTGCGTTGCGTGCCGGCTTGACAGAGCTGTGCGTGGTGTGTGGCTTTATGCGTGAGTATGTGGAGGATTATCTTGCGCAGTTGAAGGCGCAGAATACGGCATATGCGCGGGTTTGCAGCGCATATCAAAGTGAGCGCAAGGGCACAGCGCACGCGGTGATGATGGCAGAGGCGTTTTTGAAGCGCCACAACGGTGGCAGTGTGCTGGTGCTAAATGGTGATGCGCCGTTGGTGGACGAAGCGGTGATTGCGGCCTCGTATGAGCTGCATAAGCAGCAGGGCAATGCCGTGACAGTGATTGCGGCAACGTTGGAGGATGCCACGGGATATGGCAGAATTGTGCGGGACAGCACCGGGGCGTTGACGGCAGTGGTGGAGCAAAAGGATGCGGACGCGGCAACGCTTGCCATCAAAGAGGTGAACTCGGGGGCGTATTGGTTTGACGTTGACGATTTGCTCTCTGTCTTATACAATATAGATAACTGCAATGCACAGGGAGAATATTATTTGCCGGACGCCATTGCACTTTTGCTTGCTGCAGGCAAGCGGGCAGGGGCTTATACGGCTGCGCAGCCCTATGCTGTGATGGGTGCCAATGACTGCATGCAGCTCAATCAGCTCAATGCTGTGGCAAGAGAGCTGATTTTGCAGCGGCATATGCAAAATGGGGTGGAGATACCCTGCACGGACGGTGTGGTGATTGGGCCGGACGTGACCATTGGCAGAGGAAGCCGGATTTTGCCCGCCACGCTGCTGCTGGGAAACACTGTGATTGGACAGCGGTGTGTGCTTGGCCCTGCCACGGTGGTGGAGAACAGCACGGTGGGCGATGATGTGGTGTTGCACAGTGTGCGCTGCATTGGGCAAACTGTGCCGGACGGGCAGTCGCCTGCTGCGTTTTGCTCGCTGGAAAATTGAGATGGATGTGTTAATAGGGGGATTTTGCACATGAATATTCATGGGAAGGATATTAAAATTTTTGCGGCCAATTCAACGGTACGGGTCTCGGAACAGATTGCTGAATGCCTGGGGCTGCCGTTGGGTAAGTCTGAGGTGAGCACGTTCAGTGATGGTGAGATCACCGTTTCGCTGTTTGAGTCGGTGCGTGGTTCTGACTGCTTTATTATTCAATCGACCTGTGCGCCGGTGAACAATAATATTATGGAAATGCTGATCATGATCGACGCGATGAAGCGTGCTTCGGCAGCGCGCATTACGGCGGTGATTCCATACTTTGGCTATGCGCGGCAGGACCGCAAGGCCAAGGCAAGAGACCCCATCTCGGCAAAACTGGTGGCTGATTTGATCACGGTGGCCGGCGCGGACCGTGTTTTGACGATGGATCTGCATGTGCCGCAGATTCAGGGCTTTTTCAATATTCCGGTGGATCATCTGTTGGGTGCGCCTGTGCTTTCGAATTACTTAAAGGAGCGCATTGGCGATGAAATGGACGACTATGTAGCGGTTTCCCCCGATTTGGGCTCGGTGACACGTGCCAGAACGTTTGCAACGCGTCTGGGCTGTCCGCTGGCCATTGTGGACAAGCGCCGCCAGAAGGCCAATGTTTCGGAAGTGATGAATATCATTGGCGATGTGCGCGGAAAAAAGGTGATTTTGATTGACGATATGGTGGATACTGCCGGCACACTGTGCAACAGTGCGCAGGCATTGCTGGAAAAGGGCGGTGCAACGGAAGTGATCGCCTGTGCAACGCACGGTGTGCTTTCCGGTCCGGCGATTGAGCGACTTCAGAACAGCGCGATTCAGGAGCTGATTCTGCTTGATACGATTCCGCTGCCGCCGGAAAAGGCGATCCCGAAAATCACATTGCTGCCGGTGGCGCCGCTGTTTGCAGAGGCGATTGAGCGGATTTATGAGGACAAGCCGGTTTCGACGATGTATACATTTTAATCGTGAAATTGTGGAATGAGCAGGCGAGGTAGGGGACTATCTCGCCAAAGTTTTGTGTTGAGAAATTTGCAGAAAAAGGAGCTTTGCCATGTTGAACAATTTGTTTGCGGCGTTTGCTAAGCCGAAATCGGGTGGAATTGCGTATTTGCTGGTGGGATTGGGGAATCCTGGTTTGCAGTATGAGCAGACGCGCCACAATGCGGGCTTTTTGGCGCTGGACTATCTTGCGGAGCAGTGTGGCGCAAAGGTGGACCGCATGAAATGGAGCGGCATGCTGGGAGAAGCGGAGCTGGGCGGCGTGCGTGTGCTGTTGCTCAAGCCGATGACGTATATGAATTTGAGCGGCGATTGTGTGCGTGAGGTGATGCGATTTTATAAGCTGCCGCCGGAGCGGGTGATTGTGTTGTATGATGATATTTCATTGCAGCCGGGCAAGCTGCGGATTCGCCTGAAGGGCAGTCACGGAGGACAAAACGGCATGAGAAGTATCATTGAGCAGTGTGGCAGCGAGGCGTTCCCTAGGATCAAGCTGGGGGTTGGTGCGAAGCCGAACCCGCAGTGGGATTTGGCGGATTGGGTGCTTTCGAAATTTGATGCGCGGGAACAAAAGGAGATGGAGGCGGCTTGCAAGCGGGCTTGTGAAGCGGCAGAGCTGCTGGTGCAGGGGCGCGCTGCGGAAGCTATGAACCGCTATAACGGTTGAATTTGGCAGGAGGGTTGTGAATGGAATTTTTGCAGAGTGGTTTGCAGCGGCTGGAGGAATACCGCCAGTTGCGGCAGGCAGTGCGGGAGGATGCATTGCCGGCGGTTGTGGCGGGATTGCCGGGGATTGCCAAGGCGGCCTTTGCAGCGGTTTTGGTGCGGGATTGTGAGAAGCCTGCCTTGCTGTTGGCCGCGGACGATGCGGAAGCGCAGCGTTTGTTGGGGGATTTGACTGCGATGGGGTTGCGGGCGTGTTTGTACCCTATGCGGGATTTTACGTTGCGCAATGTGGAGAGTGCATCGCGGGAATATGAGCATCAGCGCATTGACGCGCTGTGCCGCTTGTTAAGTGGTGCGTGTGATGTGGTGATTGCCTGTGCGGATGCGGCTTTGCAGGATACGATTACACCGCAGGAATTGAAGGAACGCATTACGATTCTGCAAACGGGGCAGACGATGCCGCTGGAGGAGGCGGTGCAGGCGTTGCTCCGGTGCGGCTATGTGCGGGCAACACAAATTGACGGTCAGGGACAGTTTGCTGTGCGCGGCGGTATTTTGGATTTTTTTACACCGGGCGCTCTGCAGCCGGTGCGCGTGGAGTTTTGGGGCGACACCATTGATACAATGGGATTGTTTGATTTGCAGACGCAGCGCAGAATCAAAACGGTAACATGTGTGACGTTGGCGCCGGCGGCGGAAGCGCTGGTGGATGACCCGGCAGCTTTGGCTGAGCAGATTGAACAGTATGCAAAGACGCTGCGTGGCAGGACAGCAGACAAAGCAAAAGAAGTGCTGTTGCAGGAGAGCGCGCAGTTGCGAGAGGGAAGGCCGCTGCACTGCGCAGATAAATATATCCATTTGTTGTATGCCAAAACGGCAACGCTGCTGGATTATTTTGCAGAGCGGGAGAGCTTTGTGTTTGTGTCGGAATTTCATAAAAACAAAGAGCGCGTGCGCACGGCTCAATGGCAGTGGAGTGAGGACTGCAAGGCGTATCTGGAGGAGGGTGTGCTGTGCAGAGGGCTGGATCGCTATAGCGCGGACTGGACAGATTTGCAGGCGGGATTGGAGCGGCGGCATACGGTTTGTCTGGAGGCGTTTGTGCGCGGGGGATATGACATACCGGTGCGGACACTGCTGAATGTGACGGCGCGGCAGCTCTCGGTTTGGAGTGGCGGTATAGCGGTGTTGCAGGAGGATTTGCGTGCGATGCAGGAAAGTGGCCTGACGTGTGTTGTGCTGGGCGGAACCGAGAAACCCGCGGGCACGATTGCCGCAGATTTGAACGAACAGGGGTTGCCGGTAATGTTTGCGCCGGAGCTGAAGGAGCTGCCGGAACAGGGCATTGCGGTGACGACCGGTGGTCTTTCGGCGGGATTGGAGCTGCCGCATGCGGGGTTTGCCGTTTTGACGCACGGCATGCAGCATATGAGCCGGGCGGCGGTGAAATCTTCCAAGCGCAGTAAGCATGCGCAGGCGTTGTATAGTTTGTCGGAGCTGGCGGTGGGAGATTATGTGGTGCACAGAGCACATGGCATTGGTGTGTTTGAGGGTGTGCATAAAATTGATATGCAGGGCATTGTGAAGGATTATATTAAGGTGCGTTATGCCAAGAAAGACACGTTGTATGTGCCGGTGACGCAGCTGGATTTGATCTCGAAATACATTGGGCCCAAAGAGGATGCTGTGGTGAAACTGAGCCGGCTGGGCGGGCAAGAGTGGCAGAAGACAAAGGCGCGGGTGCGCGCGGCAGTGCGGGACATGGCCAAAGAACTGATTGCGCTGTATGCTGCTCGTATGCAGGTGAAGGGGCATGCATTTGCTGCCGACACCGAATGGCAGCGCGATTTTGAGGCGCATTTTGCATTTGAGGAGACGGAAGATCAGTTGCGGTGTATTGCGGAGATTAAGCGTGATATGGAGCGCCAGGCGCCGATGGATCGGCTGCTGTGTGGTGATGTGGGGTTTGGCAAGACAGAGGTTGCGCTGCGTGCAGCGTTTAAGTGCGTCAGTGATTCTTATCAGTGTGCGTTGCTGGTGCCGACGACCATTTTGGCCTGGCAGCATTATCAGACCGTGAGTCAGCGCATGGAGGGCTTTCCGGTGCGGGTGGAGTTGTTGTCTCGCTTTCGCACGCCGAAGCAGCAGGCGGAGATTTTAAGCGCACTACGGCGCGGTGAGGTGGATATGGTCATCGGAACGCACCGGTTGGTATCGCAGGATGTGCAGTTTCGGAATTTGGGGCTGCTGATCGTGGACGAGGAGCAGCGGTTTGGCGTGGCGCAGAAGGAGAGACTCAAAGAGCGGTATCAGACGACCGATGTGCTGACGCTTTCGGCTACGCCGATACCCAGGACGCTGAATATGGCGCTTTCTGGGATTAGGGATATGTCGGTGATTGAAGAAGCGCCGCATGACCGCCACCCGGTGCAGACGTATGTGCTGGAGCATGACAACGGGGTGATTTGCGATGCGATTGCAAAGGAGCTGCGGCGCGGGGGACAGGTGTATTATCTGCACAACCATGTGGAGAGCATTGTGCATACGGCGGCCTTTTTGCAGGCGCAGCTGCCGCAGGCCAAGGTGGGAATTGCACACGGCAAGATGACGGAGAAGGAGCTTTCTGACGTTTGGCGGAAGTTGTTGGAGCAGGAGATTGACGTGCTGGTTTGCACGACGATTATTGAGACTGGCGTGGATGTGCCGAATGTGAACACGTTGATTATTGAACGGGCGGACTGCATGGGGCTTTCGCAGTTGCATCAGTTGCGGGGGCGTGTGGGGCGCAGCGCGCGCAGGGCGTATGCGTATTTTACGTTTGCGCGCAATCAATTGCTGACAGAGGTGGCACAGAAGCGACTTTGCGCCATTCGGGAATTTACCGAATTTGGAGCGGGTTTTCAGATTGCCATGCGGGATTTGGAGATTCGCGGCGCAGGGAATATTTTGGGCGGCGAGCAGCACGGGCACATGGAAACGGTGGGCTATGAATTGTATTTGAAGCTGCTGGGCGAAGCGGTGCAGGCGGAAAAAGGAGAATTGCCGGCGGTGACAGAGGACAATGTGTGTTTGGTGGATATGCAGGTGCAGGCGCATATACCGGAGCGGTATATTGGGGCGTTGAACCAGCGGCTTGAGATGTATCGCAGGATTGCCGGGATTGAAAACAACGACGATGCGCTGGATGTGCTCGATGAGCTGAAGGATCGGTTTGGGCCGCCACCGGCTGCCGTGCAGGGCTTGCTGGATATTGCGTTGCTGCGTAACATGGCGGCGGCGCTGGGGATTTATGAGGTGAAGCAGAACGGGGAATTTCTTGTGCTTTATCGCAAACCGATGGAGCCGGCTTTTTTGGAGCCGCTGATTAAAGTGTTAAAGGGCAGAGTGAAGCTCAGTGCGGGCGAGAGACCGTATGTGAGCATCAAAATTGCAAAGGGAGAAACACCGTTGCAGGCTCTGAAAACCGTGCTGGAGTTGTTGGCTGGGCAGCATCAAAACGGGACATTATAAATTTTCACAAAATATTCACGCAGGAAGCATGGACTTTTGCGGAAAAATTCGATATAATATAAAAATATAGTGAATGGATATAGGAGGTTTCGTATGAAATTCGTCAAAAAAGCGACTGCTTTGCTGGCTGCCTGTGCAATGGCAGTGGGGATGGCAGCATGTTCCGGTGGCACGGGAAGTGCCATTGCTGCTGAGAACGCAAACACCAAGATAACCCTGGGCGCGTATGCATATTGCATGTATTCGGCCTATTATGAGGCGAGCTATTATGTGCCTGATTCGACACAACCGGTTCTTTCTCAGGAGATTAATGGTAAGTCGGCAGAGGAGTGGCTGCGTGAAAAAGCACTGACCAATATGAAGAGTATGTTTGTTGTGGACGCAAAAGCCAAGGAGATGGGCATTTCACTGACAGATGAGGAGCGCAAAAATATTGACACGAATATGGATTCCTCCTGGAATACCAGTCAGGATTCGATTAAGAAGCTGATTAGCTATGGCATTACCAAAGAAGGTGTGAAACAGTTCTATTACGATTTTAACACCAAGTATACAAAGATCTTTCAGGCTTTGTACGGTGCAGGTGGTGAGAAGGCTGTTTCGGAAGAAGATAAACGTAATTATTTTCTTGAGAATTACACCGATTTTGCGTTTTTCAGCAAATCTGTAGCCAGCTTGTCTGATGAAGACAAGGCAGCGGCAAAAGAGACGCTGGAAGGTTATGCTGCTGCGATTAATGAGGGCACTAAAACCATAGATGCAGTTGCAGAGGAGTATAAAACTGCGGAGGGCTTGAGTTCTGATCCGCTGAAGAAAGCTGTGACCAACCTGACGACCGATACGCAGTATTCGCAGTCTTATTCGGAGATGGTGACGGCGCTGAAGGAGATGAACGGCGGCGAGGCCCGCGTGGTGGAATCGAATTCTTCTTATTTGCTGGTGCTGAAAAATGACATTAATGCGTCTGTGGATGAGAAGATGCAAAATGAAGAAACGGCGTTTCAGGTATTGGCAGGCATAAAAAGTGAAGAGTATATCAATGATATGAACGCATTGGTGGAGACTTATACCGATTATACTGTGCATGAAGATGTGATCAACCAGTTTGACCCGAATGTGTTTGCAACGAACAACAGCAGTTCGTCGACAGCAGAGGAATCGACCACTGCGGCAAGCAGCGAGGAAACAAGCAAAGCTTCGGAGGATGAGACGGCCTCTCAGACACCGAGCACGGAGTGATGACTGGATTCAAAACAGATGCCTTGGGCATCTGTTTTTTTGTGCACAAAATTGGCTGGTTGGAAGGTTTGTACTGGTTTGCAGATTGCGTATGACAGAGTGGACGTTGCAGGAGGGGGTTGGTGAAAGATTGATGGGATGGCGGGGGTGTTCATGAAAAGTGCGGGGAACGACTGTGCGGGATGAACGGAGCGGGATGGATGTAATAAAAAACAGCTACCGCTGTGAGGGTAGCTGTTTTTTGTTTATTGGGAGAAATCTGGCAGGCTGCCGATGGTGTGATCTCCGTTTTCAAAGTAGATTTGATACCATACGATGAAGATGAACAGCGTCCAGATGCGTCGGCTGTAATCGCGCAAGCCATTGAAATGCGTATCGAGACAGTCAAGCAATGCGTCTGTTTCAAAGAAGCGCTCTGCGATGGGTGAAGTGAAGGCTTGTTTGACCAGGTTGTAGTATTTTGGGTCTTTGAGCCAAACGCGAGTGGGCACCGGGAAGCCGAGTTTCTTTTTTTCAGCGGTTTGCACGGGCAGACGGCGTTGCGCAGCCTTGCGCAGGGCAACTTTTTTCTGCCCTTTTTGCACGCGCAGGTGGGTGGGCAGTGAGGAGGCAACCCGGAAGACCTCCTTGTCAAGGAAGGGCACGCGCAGCTCCAGTGCGTTTGCCATGCTCATGCGGTCTGCTTTGAGCAGAATGTCGCCGACCATCCACAGATTGATGTCGAGATATTGCATGCGAGTTGGGTCGTCGAGGTGCTTGACGCGGTCGTAGTACGGTGCGGTGACCGTTTGCGGGCGCGTGACGCATGCTTTGTTTTTGAGCAGTTGCTGCTTTTCTTCATAACTGAACATGTTGGCGTTGCCGATGAAATAGGAATTGGTGGGTAGCTCGCCGCGTGTGACAAAGCTTTGCCCTTTGAACTGTTTTTTGGATTTTTGGGCTGTTTGACGCAACCAGGTGCGCAGACTTTGCGGCAGCTTGCGGTAGTTTTTGAACACCAGCGGCTCGTTGTAGACATCGTACCCGCCGAACAGTTCGTCGGCACCCTCGCCGGAGAGCACGACTTTGACATGCTCGCTGGCAAGTTTTGAGACAAAATACAGCGCGATGCAGGAGGGGTCGGCCAGTGGCTGGTCCATGTGGTATTGCACGTGCTTGATGTTGCCCCAGAATTCATCGGAGGAGATGACTTTGCAATGATGGTCAAGCCCGACCAGCTTGGCTGTTTGTTTGGCAAAGTCGATCTCGTTGTATTTTTCGCCGAAGTCAAAGCCGACGGTGAAGGCTTTTTGACCGGGGAAGAACGTGGAAACGTAACTGGAATCGACACCGCTGGAGAGAAAGCAGCCGACCTCGACATCACTGATTTTGTGCGCGTTGACGGAATCGGTGAAGGCTTGCTCGATGGCGCCGATGGCCTGTTGCTCGGTCATGTTTTTTTGTGGCTGGAATGATGCTTCCCAGTAGCGGGTGGTGGTGATTTTACCGTTTTGATACCACAGATAATGCCCTGGCAGCAGGCAGTAGATGCCTTCAAAAAAGGTTTGTGGCGGTACGGCGTATTGAAACGACAGGTAGTTATTTAATGCGTCGTAGTTGAATTTTTTTTCAAAGCCGGGGAATTGCAGGAGACTTTTAATCTCGGAACCGTAGACAAAATGGTTGCCCACGGTGGTATAGTGCATGGGCTTGATGCCGAAGAAATCTCTGGCTAAGAACAGAGATTGTTCTTTGATATTCCAGATGGCAAAGCCGAACATGCCGCGCAGGCGGGGGAGCAGCTCCTCGCGCCATTCTTCAAAGCCGTGAATGAGCACCTCGGAATCGGTGTTTGTTGCAAATACATGCCCCTTTTTTTGCAATTCCTGCCGCAATTCCTTGTAGTTATAAATTTCGCCATTAAAGGTGAGCGCCAGAGTTTTATCTTCATTAAAGATGGGTTGGTCACCGTCTTGCAGATCGATGATGCTCAGGCGGCGAAAGCCCATTGAGATTTCTGAGGTAGTGTAATAGCCGCAGCTATCTGGCCCTCTGTGAATGATTTGGTCTGCCATATTTTTGAGCACGTTCTCGCGGCTTAAAAGTTCGCCTGTGAATCCGCATATTCCACACATGATTTTGATTCCTCCAAAGGTTCATTTGCTTGTTTGGCTTTGCTGTTGGTGTGTTTGCAAAATGGTTTGGGCGGTAGCGCTATCTACCCGTAAATAAGTGTTTGGCTCGTTTGTGATGACGTTGCTGATGATTTCAAGAGAAGCGGTGTATGCATCAGTTTTGATTGTTTGATAGACCGGCTGTTCTTCTTCATTTAAATAAAAGACGTATTCCAACGTATTTTTTTCGCGGTTGATGCCGCAGAAAAAGCTTTTTTGTGGTGTGATGCCCCATTTGGCTGCGACAACCTGTGTAAGCGCTGTTTTTACCAGCTCGATGGCGTAATCATTTAAGTCTGCTTCAAAAATCAGTAATTTTTCTTTGAGTTCTTCTACGTCGGAAACGCAGCGTTTGCGGAGATGCTCCAGCCCGGCCAGGGGGAGTTGGGGGAGCAGATCGTCCGGTGCATCTTCTGGCTGGACATACAGCAAAAATTTGCGGATGGCATCTTGATACAAGCAAGGGTAGCTTAGACTGACTTCATACCCGCAGGCGCTGCACTGCCAAAGGAAAAGGGTTTCTTCCAAAATAGCGTCACGAAGTGAGCGGTCTGTAGGGATGGTAACGGAGGGATATGCGACGGCTTCCTCCAAAGCGCCGCAACTTGGGCAACCTACAATCTTTTTCATACTTTTTGCCATGGGGCCTCACCTTTCGAAAATTGTTATGGGTTTTGTGCAGAAATCGTACCGCCGCCGATGACGGTGTCGTTTTGATAAAATACGATAGCCTGCCCCGGTGTGACGGAGCGTTGCGGTTCTGTAAAGGTGACCTGTATCTGTTCGTTTTGCAAAGGAGTGAGCAAAGCGGGAGCGGGTGGCGCCTGATAGCGCGATTTTGCCAGAACCTGCATGGGCTGTGTCAGCTCGGAGATGGCGATCCAATTGAGATCGTCAGCAATGAGCTGTTTGGCGTATTGACTGCCGGATTTTCCCAGAACCACGCGGTTTTGCACGGGGTCGATTTTGGTGACGAACATTGGCTCGTCAAAGGAGATACCAAGCCCTTTGCGCTGCCCGATGGTATAATGTGCAATGCCCTTATGGGTTCCAAGCACGGTTCCGTTTTGATCGACGAATTCTCCGCAGGCAGATTTTTTGCCGGTGTAGCGCTCGATGAAGCCGGCGTAATCCTTGTCAGGAACAAAGCAGATCTCCTGGCTGTCTGGCTTGGTGGCGACGGGCAGGTCTGCTTGTTGGGCAAGGGCGCGGATTTGCGGTTTGGTGTAGTTTGCCAAAGGCAGCAGGGTGCGCGACAATTGAAATTGCGTCATGGAATACAGCACGTAGCTTTGATCTTTTTCTGTGGGGGCTTTTTTTAGCAGCCAGCGGCCTGCTTCGTTTTGTGTGATGCAGGCGTAATGCCCGGTAGCGACGTAATCGTAGCCGAGTTCGACGGCACGTTTGAGCATGGCGTTGAATTTGACATGGCGGTTGCATGCGATGCAGGGATTAGGAGTACGGCCATTTTCGTATTCATTGACAAAATAGGAGATGACCGTTTGCTCAAATACGTCGGTGAAATTAAATACCAGATGTGGAATGCCCAGCCTGTATGCAACTCTGCGGGCATCGTCAATATCCTCCAGGGAACAGCAGCCGCCGGAGGTACATTGCTCCATGTATTGATCTGGCCGCAGACGCAGCGTTACGCCGGTTACGTCATAGCCGGCGTTTTTTAACAGCAGCGCGGCAACGGAGCTGTCGACTCCGCCGCTCATGCCTAACAAGACTTTTTTCTTCATACAGCTTTGGCCCTTTTACCCCATTTTGTGTGATTATTGTTCTGACTCATTGCCGAATGGGTGCGGCATATGCTCGTTGATGACGGGAATTTGGTTTTCTTCATCGTTGGCAGCTTCGGTTGTTTCGGTTTTGTAATCGTTGCCGCAGCCGCCGTGGATATCGCAGGCGTTGTTGACGATTTCTTCATCAGAGGGGAAATCGGGCTGATTTAACGTGTCTGCAGCATTGGCACGGTTGACTTTTTCTGAAGCGAGCGCATTGTCGACCATTTCTGTATAGTCCCAGCCGGAAGCTTCTTCTGCATTTTCGCAACTGGTGAAGCTTAAATCATTGCAGGCGGTGGAAAAATCTTCATCGTAGTAGATGGTTTCGGCAGACAGGGTGAGTTCATCAAGCTTTGAGAATGCGCGGTCGATGCGAGCTTGCGCATGTTCGACGGTTTTGCAGTGGTACTCGGTTTCATCGTTTTCAGGCTGCCGTAAATGTTCAAAATAATATTTGCCAAGTGCAATGTATGCTTCATTGGCTTTGTTTTGCTCTTGCCGAATGATTTGCCGAATGCGGTGAATCAAATGGTTTTTTCGGTTTTTTTCTACCACCAGATTCATTGCATAGGAAACAGTTTGGTACATGTTATGTAGAATGTTCATGCGGTCCTCCACAGTTCTCTGCCAAGGGTGTTTTTATGCGGGAGATTGCTTAAAATGCGGTTTGTTGGCAGGCAAACCGCAGTATGATCTCTTAATATACCGTTATTATACCGTATTTGCCATAAAAATAACAGGGTTTTGTTAGATTTTTCTTTGCAGAGACCAAATGTGCGACGGATTTGGGGAGGTTGTTCGTTTTTTTTGTGGGAGAGGTGGTAAAATGAGAGAGAACTTGAGGAGGGATTTGCATGGCGAAATTGCTGAATTTGGATGTGTTTAGCGAAAATATTTTGGGCGTAAAGCAGTATGAGTTGGGGAAAGCGCAGGAGGACCGTGAATATGGGCGAATGTTGCAGGTGCTGAAAAATGCGATGCACGGAGAGTTGACGAAACGGCAGTATGACTGCGTTTATGCGTATTTTTTTGAGGATAAGACGCAGGTAAAAATAGCACAGGAATTTGGGTTGAGTGTTTCGACGGTGAACCGGCATTTGCAGAAAGCAAAGGCAAGATTGAGCAAAATTTTGCAGTATTGTTTTGCGCGGTTGCGGTAAAAATTTGGATAAAAGTTGCTTATTTGATGGAATGGGTGTATGATTGAGTTGTGATTGAACCAAATTTTTACGCTGACGGAGGGAATTTATGATTAAACATATTGTGCTTTGGAAGCTGACTGACCAACTGACAAAAGAGGAAAAAAATGAAGTGGTGGCTGCGGCGAAGAAACACCTGGAAGGGTTGAAAGGCAAGATCGATGGACTGATTGACATTCAGGTTGAGATTGATCCGCTGGCTTCTTCGAATGTTGATTTGATGCTGGATAGTACGTTTGCTTCGGAAGAAGCATTGGCAAATTATGCGGTACACCCGGAGCATGTTGCGGTGGCGGATGCTTATGTGAGACCGTATATCAAAACCCGCAGTTGTATTGATTTTGGAATGTAATATAAATGTAATATAATGTAATATTTATAGGGTGGACATTTTTCGACAAATGTGGTAGAATCGTTTTTAAGATACACAAATGAGTTGTTCTAAAACCTGTACTTTTTTTCACACCGGCATTTTTCTCAATTTAGATGAAAAAACGTAGCTTTTTCTCCTAATTTCTGGAAAAAATATAGCGTGATTTAAAGTACACTTTGACGCACAACGGCAAAACTGTGACAAAAAAGATTACCGTAACAGTTACAGCAAAGCCCGTAGATCCCGTAGA
>CAKSFA010000006.1 GCA_934454125.1 uncultured Eubacteriales bacterium
AATCCATCGAACCATTCGTTAAATCGTATGTTAGCTCCGTCACGTTCCAATTTCCGAAATTCAATAAAACAATTCGACGCAGCTATTCTTTGCAGAGTGTATTCGTGCAAAAAATTTCGAACGAATCAAATCATACCCGCTTGATTTTTGCACACAATACAGAAACATCACCCTGCAAACCTGCGACAAAATTCCGTCATCGGCTTTCAAATATTACCAATCTGTGAATACAGGGCGTTTTTGGTCGCGAAGTGGTACGTTACGGTCGCAAAATGGGGGTTTTTGGTCGCAATGTATTTGCTCTGTTTCATGCAAAGTTCACAAAAAATTCCCAAAGTTCAAGCCTTTTCTTTCGCTGTTTTTTGACTGATTCTGCGCAGAAACATTCCAAAATCTGCAAAAAAACACTTGTTTCCACTTTTTTTATTGACATTCCCGTCCTAAAAAGCGTATACTGTTACATAAGAGTTTACGTAAAAATCAAAAAAACAGAGAAGAGGTAACGGCATGGCAAAAGCAAAACGCTACAAAACTGAGAAAAGTGAAAACCGCACAAAACTGAGTCTCGGCTGGAAGATTGCCATCTCAGTGCTCAGCGTAATTCTGGCGCTTGTAATCGCCGCGATTTCCCTCTTTTTTTACTATTTTGGCGGCCTCAAAACCACCAAACTCACCGGCGATTCCAGCGAACTAGGCATCGAATCTGCCACCGAAGAAAAAACTGCTGCACTCGATATTACCAATATTGCTCTATTTGGTGTAGATTCACGCAACAACGACGATACCGGCCGTTCTGACGCTCTGATGATCATGTCGGTCGACAAAACACACGGCAAAATCAAACTCACCTCCATCGCCCGCGATACCCGCGTTTATATCCCAGACCGCGGCTATGAAAAAATCACGCATGCCTACGCCTACGGCGGTGCAGCCCTTGCAATCAAAACACTCAACACCAACTTCAAAACAAATATCAAAGAGTACGTTACCATCAACTTTGATCAGCTTGCAACGGTCATCAATTCGCTGGGCGGCGTCACAGTCACCATCAGCGAAGCAGAGCGCTTAGATGCAAATATTCACATTCTGGCGCTGGGTACAGGCACGGCTATTCCGCGCTCTGGCACGGTTTTACTTACCGGCGAGCAGGCGGTGGGTTATGCTCGTGTCCGCGATGTTGGCGGCGATTCCATGCGCACACAGCGTCAGCGCATTGTGCTAGGTGCCATTTTTGAAAAAATGAAAGGCAGAAGCGCCCTTGAGTACGCTGACTTTGTACGCACCATGCTTCCAAACGTCGAAACATCGCTTGATTACAGTGATTTGATTGGTTTGTCAACGATTATGTTTGGTTCTGTTGTTATGGAAGAAATGGCATTTCCCAACGATAACAGCAATGCACGCGGTGGTATTTTCTATTCCGATGGGCTGTGGTACTGGGAGTATGATTTAGATACCGCTGCCCAGCAACTACACACCTTTATTTATGAAGACGGAGAAGAAGCCGTTTCCTCAGCAAGCGAATAAAATAACTGGTATTTCCATAAAAAACAGCCTCCCTGAAATGAAGCAGGGTGGCTGTTTTTCATTTTTCACCAAATGGGGAGCAGGCAGAGCATATCATATAAATGGAATGTACTTTTTTTCCGGTTTTGGTACCAGTTTCAGGCGTGCCAGTACCGGCATCAGCGCAGAAAATAATGCATATAGCATCATGCATTCAATGGGTAGCATAATGGCGTTTTTAACAGCACTGCTAGAGATGTAATACAAATAACCATGCTTGCCAATCATGGTACTCCAAACTGAACCTAGCAGTACATTGACGAATGCGTTCACCGTCAGTTTTGCCAAAACGATACGCACGATATTGATTTTGCTGCGGTAGAAAAACAGCGCATAGACCAATGAACCGAGCATTGCTGAGATGGTGTAACCAGGAAAATATGCTCCTGAAGGGTGAACGATATATCCCAGCAAATCAACGAGTGCGCCGCTGCTCAGTGCCAATAATGGACCGCCCACCATGCCGATTACTGCGCGTGATAGAAAATCAAACTTGATACGCAGATTATCGCCTACTGGAATGAAGAGCGAGCTAATTGCAATGTCCAGTGCGATGAGCATACCAACAATGGCAATGATGTGTAGTACCGTATATTGCTTGGCCGCACCGCGCCAGTAGGCAGGTAAAAATAATGATTGATAAACGGGAATTGCTGTGGATTGCCGTGGTTTGTTTGACATAAAAAACCTCCTTCTATGTTTGCAAAAGATCATACACATTGCTACATAGAGGAGGGTGAATTGCTCCGATATGCAGCAGCGGGATGCAAACCTTGTACCGCAAGAAATCTTTTCGTCCGCCTGACAACTCCCCGTTCAGGCGGCACTTAACGCACAAGGCTCTACTCTGCTTTGGCATCATTATAGCAGGCTTTTTTAAACAGCGCAACAGTGTGATCCAATTTTGTGGAGTAAATTAAGAAATCGTGCAGTATTTTTACAGTCTTTGTGTATTTAATATAGAGAATGGGCAATTTCACAAAAGGAGGATACAGAACAGCAAAAAAACTCGATTTCAGTATGGTTTTCGTCAAATCAAATAGAATTTATGAATAAAACATACCAAGCATTGACATTGTGAAGATTTTGTAGGATAATTTAACTTAACTATATGAAAGAATTGTGAAGAACTGAGTGTATGTTTTGATACAGTATTTCTGGGTTGAAGGAGGCGGCATATATGGCGAAAAAACTTGTTTGCTTTTTTGTAATGCTGGCAGCGGTGGTCAGTATTCTATTTTTGGTGCATACAAGAGTCGATTCACCAATGATTGATCAAGAGAATTCTCTTACCTCCGAGTCAATGGATACTGAAATGCATCTGGGGGTGTAACGATGTTTGTGATTTTTTTTGCGCTTTGGTTGATTTTTAATGCAAGAATAACGTTAGAGATTTGCTTATTTGGAATTGTATTGTCTGCAGCAATGTATGTGTTTATCTGGAAAATATTTGGCTATAAACCGCGCTATGACTGGCTAATGCTGCGGCTTTCCGGGCGTTGTATCTGTTACTTTCTGGTGTTAATCTGGGAGGTTATTAAAGCGAATATTGCTGTGCTCAAACTGATTTTCACACCCAGAGTAGAGGTAGAACCAAAGCTAGTTTATTTCAAAGTGGATTTGCAAACAGATCTTGCAAAACTGTTTTTGGCAAACTCTATTACGCTTACACCTGGTACAATCACAGCAGATATTGACGGTAACGAATACTGTGTTCACGCGCTGGACGGGGCATTTGCAGGTGGTATGGAGGAATCTACGTTTGTAATGCAGCTGAAGAAGATGGAGGAGAAACGGTAATGTTTGAGTATATCCCAACTGAATATACGCGCATCTTTTTCATCGTGTGTCTAGTGGTGCTGGCTGTAATTGCATTGGTTTGCCTGATACGCGCTATTTTAGGACCACGTTTTACCGATCGCATTATGGCGGTTAATATGATTGGAACCAAAACATTGCTGATGGTTTGTATCTTGGCAGTTTTTCTGCAAGAAAGTTATTTGGCAGATGTTGCGATTGTATATGCATTGCTGAGCTTTTTGGCGGTTGTGGTGCTGTCCAAGTTGGTGATTACACGCCATCGTGTGAAAAAAGAACAACAGCATCAGCAACAAATACAAAAACAAAGCACAGCGGGGGAGGAAGCAGAGCATGATTAGATTTATCATTGCAGCCGTACTCATTGCGGCGGGCATTTTTGTATTTGCTGCTGCGGCGTTCGGTGTTTTTAAATTTAAGTTTGTTTTAAACCGTATGCATGTTGCAGCAAAATGTGACTCACTTGGTGCTTTGTTGATTTTAGTAGGCTGCATGGTGCTGGGGGGCTTTAGCTTTTTGACGCTAAAATTGCTGTTGGTACTGCTGATTTTATGGGTCACCAGCCCTGTAGCGGCGCATTTGATCGTAAAGGCTGAGGTGAAAACGCACGATGAAGAAAATGCGGAAGAATATGAGGTGATTAGAAATGATCGTACTTGAATTTGCATTAATCACCTTTTTGATTGTTTGTGCCGTAGCATTCGCATTTTCGAAACGTCTGCTGACCTCTGTGCTGATTTTTATGTCTTACAGTCTGATTATGTCAATCATTTGGCTGATCATGGAGTCTCCCGACCTTGCCATTACGGAAGCTGCGGTGGGTGCGGGTGTGACGAGCGTGCTGCTGTTTTTAACGCTGAAAAAAGTGAATGCATTGAAGGGGAAACAGGAATGAGTCATTCAAATTTTGATCAGAAGTCATCTTCCAAACGCGTTTGGAGTTCTATCAAGCGCTGGGTGAATGGTGAAGAGAGCACTCAGAAACTTGAGTCACCAGAGCTGTTTGTGGCACCAAAGTGTGAAGAACAGACAGAGCAGACCACTTGTGTGCAGCAGGACCAGCCTGATGAGGATTATTTGCCGGACAGCGAAATCCAAGGGCATTTTTTGCTCAAAGAGAAATTTACACGGTTTTATAAGCAGTATATGGTGTTGTCTATCGTGGCGGGTTGCTGTTTGATTGGCATTTTGATTTATGCAGTGTGTAGTTTGCCGCCGTATGGTAATGTAAGCAACCCTGTTAACAATGAAGTCTCACACAAATATCTAGAAGAAGGTGTGCAGGACACCGGTGCAACAAATGCTGTTGCTGGTATGATTCTTGATTACCGCGCATTTGATACGTTTGGCGAGTCTACAGTGCTGTTTGTGGCAGTTGCCGCTGTGGTAATGTTAATGAAGCGAAGCATGAATAAAAAAGATGAAGCTGGTAAACGGCTTACCGCACAGGAGGAAGCGGTTGACAAACGCGACCAAAATTTGATTTTAAAATATGGTGCGAAGCTGTTGGTACCGTTTGTGATTCTGTTTGGTGTATATGTGATTTTAAATGGTCATATTTCACCGGGTGGTGGTTTTTCTGGCGGTGCAATCATCGGCGGGGGACTGATGCTGTATGCACTTGCTTTTGGACAGGAGAAAATAGCGAAGGTAATTAATTACCGCTCTTTTACCATCACTACAGGCTGTGCACTTTTGACGTATGCAGGTTGCAAGGCGTATTCCTTTTATACCGGTGCCAACCATCTTGGCGGCGAAATTCCCAAAGGGATTGCAGGCGCGATTTTAAGCGGCGGGTTCATTTTACCGTTGAATATTTGCGTTGGTATCATCGTTTCGTTTACGATGTATGGATTTTACGCATTGTTTTCGAGAGGAGACTTATAATATGGAAGTCATTTTGGCGCATTATTATGACATTGCCGCAGTGATTTTGTTTGGGATTGGTTTTTTCACACTGCTACTGCATCGAAATCTGATTAAAAAGATCATTGGGCTGAATATTATGGATACCTCTGTTTTCCTGTTTTTGGCATCAAAAGGTTATATTTTTGGTAAAGTTGCTCCCATTGTGCAAGAGGGTGCAGAGCAAGTGCAAACATATATTAACCCAGTGCCCAGTGGTTTAGTGCTTACAGGTATTGTTGTTAGTGTCAGTGTCAGCGCGTTTTCTCTGGCATTGGTGCAGCGGTTGTATAAAAAATATAAAACTATTAACTTAGATGAAATTCTGGTGCTTGCAAAGAAGGAGGAGGAGTAATGCCGTTTGTTTATAACGTGCCGTTTTTCAGCATTTTGCTTTGTATGCTGGGCGGCGTTGTCACTCCATTCTTTCGTGCAAGACGACTGACGCAGATTGTAAATGTCTGCATTTTGCTTGCGGTTTTGGGCATGTCAGTTACACTGTTGATTGCGCTGCTCACAGCAGGTGAAAGCTACACTTATATGATGGGGCATTTTCCAGCTCCGTGGGGCAACGAGCTGCGTGCCGGTCCACTTGAAGCTTTGTTGGCTATTATGTTTTCTGTTGTTATGTTGCTTTCTTTAGTGGGGGGGGTGCGTGCGATTAACGACGATATTCGGCTAACGCGTATCCCACTGTATTATACGATGATGAACTTTTTGCTCAGCTCGATGCTGGCTCTGGTTTATACAAATGATATGTTTACGGCATATGTATTTATCGAGATCAATACAATCTGTGCCTGTGCAACTGTTATGGCAAAAGATAGTGGCATGACCGTGGTTGCAACCATTCGTTATTTGATTATGAGCTTGCTGGGTTCGGGCTTTTTCTTGTTTGGTGTTTCAATGCTGTATACTGTAACTGGACATTTGCTGATGTCAAATGTGCAGGAGGCTGTGATTGCCCTGTCGGCCAGCGGGGAGTATGCCGTTCCGTTGATTACCAGCCTAGGCTTGATGGTACTGGGTTTGGCAATTAAAAGCGCGCTGTATCCGTTTCATTCCTGGCTACCAAGTGCGCACGGTTCCTCTACTTCGGCTTCGAGCGCTATTCTTTCCGGTTTGGTACTCAAAGGCTACATCATTCTGCTGGTCAAGGTTTGCTACCGCGTTTTTACGCCAGAACTAATGATTTCGCTGCACATTACTGATGTAATGTTTGTGCTTGGCGTAATCGGTATGATTATGGGTTCAATCAAAGCAATGCGCGAAACGCATATCAAGCGTATGATTGCTTATTCTTCTGTTGCACAGATTGGTTACATTTTCATGGGCATTGGTCTGGGTACGCAGGTAGGTGTTATGGCAGCTTGCTTTCATATTCTGGCACATGGTTTTACAAAGCCCATGTTATTTTTGTGTGCCGGAGGGTTGTCAGAAGTCAGTGGGCATCATTACGAGTTAAAAGCATTACGCGGCTCTGCTCGCAAAGATTGGGTATCTGGCATCGGTTTCACCATCGGTGCACTGTCTATGATCGGTATTCCATTATTTGCCGGTTTTGCGCCAAAGATTTTTCTGGGTATTGGCAGTATGGGAGACACATTTCATATGGTTATAACCTTCTTGGCGCTTGCGCTGAGTACTGTGCTTAACGCGCTGTATTATGTACCGGCAGTGATTGCAATTTGGTCCAAGCCGCAGCAAATATCTGAAGAGTTGCACATGCAACAACAGTGTAAAAGTCCACTGTTGCTGGGCAGTGTAGGTGTATTTGCAGTGTTTAATTTTGTGCTGGGTATCGGGTATGCTCCGATTATGCATATGATTACAATGGGGCTGAATCTACTGGGATAAAACAATCAGGCAAAAAAGTGAGGTGAAAAGCGAATGGATAATGCGGTATATTTATTAATCCCGATTTTGTTCCCAATTGCGGCGGGATTGGTTGTGTTTGCCTTGAACAACCGCATGGCAAGACAAATCTATGTTGGTGTTGCGTTGGCACTCAATGCGCTGACTGTCTTTTTGATTGCATTTTTAACAAAAACTGAGGGTTTCACGCTTTGGCGTTTCAGTGATGATTTGGCAATTTCATTTCGATTTGACGAAACAGGCAAGGTGTTCGCCTGTCTAATCGCCGTAATTTGGACGTTGGCATGTATCTATGCATTTGAATATATGAAGCACGAGGGCAAAGAGAAACGGTATTTCGCCTTTGCTGTAATGACGGTTGGGGTGCTGACAGGTCTTTGCATGGCAGGCAACCTGATGACTTTATATTTATTCTATGAATTTATGACTCTGATTACGGTGCCGCTTGTCATTCATTCACAAGGTAGAGATGCGCTGAAGGCAGGTTTGAAATATCTGGGCTATTCTGTATTTGGTGCAGGTCTTGCGCTGATTGGTTTTTTCTTTTTGCAGCACTATGGCACAAGCACGTCCTTTACCGAGGGCGGTGTGCTTGATTTAACGGCACTTGCCGGCAATGAACAGGCACTGCTTGCTATTTTTCTTGTCATGATTATTGGCTTTGGTTGCAAGGCGGGTATGATGCCTTTGCAGGCGTGGTTGCCAACGGCTCATCCGGTTGCGCCGGCGCCTGCCAGTGCTGTGCTTTCGGGTATTATTACAAAAGCTGGAATTTTAGGCATGATCCGCGTTACCTTTTACCTGTTTAACCCTGATTTTCTGCGTGGAACATGGGCACAGACCACTATTCTCATCTTGGCGCTGGCTACAGTATTTGTAGGCTCTATGTTGGCATATAAGGAGCAGTTGCTCAAAAAACGACTGGCATATTCCACGGTCAGCCAGGTTTCTTATGTAATTTTTGGCATTATGGTATTTACGCCGCAAGGGCTCAGTGGTGCGTTGTTGCAGGTTGTATTTCACGCCATTGCAAAAAATGCGCTCTTTCTTGCTGCCGGTGCTGTAATTTATAAAACAGGTTCACTCTACGTGAAAGACCTGAAAGGCATGGGTAAGCGTATGCCTATTGTGATGTGGTGCTTTACTATTGCGTCGTTGTCTCTAGTGGGGATTCCTCCAACAGGCGGTTTTATAGCCAAGTGGGATTTGGCAGTTGGTGCGCTGTCACCGCAATTTGGTGGTGTATTGGGCTATATTGGTCCAGCTGTGTTGCTGGTCAGCGCATTGCTTACCGCGGGCTATTTGCTTCCGATTATGCGCGATGCATTCTTTCCAGGTAAAGATTTTGACGGCAGTACACTTGAAAAAACGGAAGCAAACGCCTATATGACGGTACCGCTGATTTTACTTTGTATTGCAGTTGTGGGACTTGGCATGTTCCCGATGGGCCTGCAACAGGCAATTAATGCAATTACCGGTGCGGTCTTTTGACCGCTGCTGAGTCTGAAGAAAAGGGGGAGAACCATTGAGCACGTTCTTTTTATTGTTTCTGCCAGTGATTATACCAATTCTGGGTGGTTTTGGCGTGCTGCTTTTGCGCTTCCAAAGCCGCACTGCGCGCCAAATCTACGTGGGTATTATTGTGGTAGTTACCATGCTGCTGTCTCTCACAGCAATCTTTGCAGAACCAAAAGGGCAGACGATAACGCTGATTCCATTTACAGAGCAATATGGTATTGCGCTAAAAATCGACGGTATGGCAGTTCTATTCGGCTTGATTTTATGTACGTTGTGGGTGGTTGCCACCTTTTACGCATTTGAATATATGAAGCATGAAGGCAAAGAAAATAAATTTTTTGCCTTTTACACCATGTCCTTTGGGGTTGCAATGGGGCTGGCATTTTCTGCCAATATGCTAACATTTTATCTATTTTATGAGCTGCTTACACTAGGAACACTGCCACTTGTTATGCATGCTATGAATCCACAGGCGCTATATGCCGGCAAAAAATATATCATTTACTCCATCGGTGGCGCATCATTTGCATTTATTGCTATGGTCTTTATGATGTATTACGGCACTACATTGAATTTCACCTTTGGTGGTGTATTTGATGCTGCTGCCATTGCTGGCCAGGAACAGTGGTTGTTGGTAGTATTTGTGCTGGCATTTTTCGGATTTGGTATAAAAGCAGCGGTTTTTCCGCTTTCCGGTTGGTTACCTAGTGCTGGTGTTGCTCCAACACCGGTCACAGCGCTGTTGCATGCAGTAGCAGTGGTCAATGCCGGTGTTTATGCGCTGGTACGTCTGATCTATTACACGTTTGGCACGGAAATGCTATTGAACACTTGGGCACAGTATACGGTAATGGCAGCTTCGTTGGTTACCATTGTGTATGGTTCCTCCATGGCGCTGCGTACACAGCATTTAAAGCGCAGGCTGGCGTATTCCACTGTTAGCAATCTGTCTTATATGATCTTTGGTCTAACCATGATGACACCTGCAGGTATGGTGGGAGGACTGACGCACATGGTTGTGCATTCGATTTTGAAAATTCTGGCATTTTTCTGTGTTGGCGCTATTCTTTACAAAACCCATAAAGAATATGTTTATGAAATTAACGGATTTGGAAGAAAAATGCCGATTACCATGGCAACCTTTACCATAGCAGGAATCGGTTTGATGGGAATCCCCCCGTTGCCAGGATTTTTAAGCAAATGGAACTTGGGTACGGCTGCGGTAGAAAGCGGAAACCCACTTGCGTATGCGGGGATTGGCGTGTTGATTCTTTCTACTTTGCTAACTGCATTGTATATCATGCAAATTGTATTTAAAGCATATTTTCCAAACAAAGATATTAATACTGTACCTCTGACCAATGATGTAAAAGATCCCAATTTATTTATGACGATTCCGTTTATTCTGCTCGCTGTGGCAGCAGTGGTGCTGGGTATTTATCATGTGCCGCTGATGCAGCTTTTGCAAACGGTGGCAAACGGTCTGTTCTAACAAAGGAGGTGAACCTGTGAGTAATCAATATTTGATCATCGCGCTGATATTTTTCCCATTTTTTTCTGGTATTGCAGCATACATCATTGGGCGGTTTCATCCAACGGCCCGTGATTTGTTTTTATATGCTGTTTTAACGCTGGAACTTGCCGGTGCGGCAAGCTTGTTTGTTGCAGCAAATACTGCAAACACCTTTGTTTGGGAGAGTTTTGCAGGTTTGGGACTGTATTTTAAGCTCGATGGTTTTCGAATGAGTATGAGTGTGCTGGCCAGCTTTATTTGGTTGATGACGACACTTGTTTCACGCGAGTATTTTAAAGGTACACGTGGCACAGAAAAATACTACATGTTCGTGCTGTTTACACTGGGCGCAATGCAGGGAGTTTTCTTATCAAATGACCTGTACACCACATTCATCTTCTTTGAGGTGATGTCGTTTGCCTCTTATCCGATGGTTATTCATAATGAAACAAAGGAAGCCATCGACGGCAGTAACAGTTATCTTTGCTTTGCAGTATTTGGCAGCTTGGTGTCGCTCATGGGTCTGTTTTTGCTCCAAACGATCCTTGGAACGCTCCAAATTGACCAATTGGTACAGGCTGCCGCACAGGTTACAGATCGTGTATTGTTATACACAGCGGGTGGTTTGGCGTTGGTCGGTTTTGGTGTAAAAGCAGGGATGTATCCATTGCATACCTGGCTTCCACAGGCGCACTCTGTAGCGCCTGCACCGGCCAGTGCCATGCTTTCTGCGGTGATTACCAAGGCGGGTATCTTTGGTATTCTGGCAGTCAGCTGTAATATCTTTTTACATGATGCGCAATGGGGGCTGGTACTGGTTATTTTCGGCACGCTCTCTATGGTGACGGGTGCCATGTTGGCAGTCTTTTCTATCAATATTAAGCGCACACTGGCGTGCTCCTCTGTTTCACAACTTGGATTTGTCATCATTGGCATTGGTATGCAATGCATGCTGGGTGAGCATAATATTTTTGCAGTACGTGGTACAGTATTGCACATGTTTAACCATTCTTTGCTCAAGCTGGCGTTGTTCATGGGTGTGGGAGCTATTTATGTCTGCATGCATACATTTGATTTGAACAAGCTGCGTGGTTTTGGGCGCAAAAAGCCAGTCTTATGGTTTGTGTTCGGCATGGGATTGCTTGGTCTTGCCGGTGTGCCGCTGTTCAACGGTTATATCAGCAAAACGCTGCTTCACGAAAGCATTATCGAAGGGATATACCTGTTTATATTTTTCGATACTCCTGCAACGATAATACTGCTGCAAGTAGTAGAAGGTTTATTCTTATTTGCAGGTGGTTTAACGTTGGCGTATATGCTCAAATTGTTTGTGGCAATCTTTATTGAGAAGAATCCGGAAAATCAGCAAGAGTTTGACGAAAAAAGACCCTACATGTCAAAATTGACAACAACTGTTTTGATCATTGCGGCATCCATTTTACCAATCATCGGTACATTACCGAACTGGACGCAAAATTTATTGGCAGACACTGCACAAGATTTTATGCACGCTCATCATGCAACTGCAGGGTTTGTAGTTCCTTACTTTAGCTGGGAGAATCTCAAAGGAGCTATCGTATCCATTGCAATTGGTTTGTTGGTGTATTTCCTGTTCATCCGTGTTAGTTTGATGAAACGAGATGAAAATGGCATCAAAGTCTATATTGATGTTTGGCCACGCTGGCTCGATATTGAACGCGTGATTTATCGCCCCCTCTTATTGCGCTTTCTTCCGTTTGTGGGTGCAGCAGTTGCAAGAGCAGTCTATTTGGTGGGGGACGGTACCGTTTGGCTATATAAAAAATTACTGTTTGCAGGCTCCAAAGATACCTTTACACCGCCAGAGAATCATCAGTTTGGCACATATGATGCGCCGGTAAAACGCAAAAAAGCAATTCCAAAATCATTTGCATACAGTTTGCTGCTATTTTGCATCGGGGCGGCAGCAGTTTTGCTGTATTTAATTCTTGCAAATGCAATACGATAAATAGGGTAATGGAGTACGCCTTTGCTCTATTTTTGTTGTAGTTGTAAATTTTCGCAAAATGTGATATGATAATAAAAATAACTAATTTGGAGTGATTCTTTTTTTCATGGATACGATTGACGTCATCCTTGGTATTGTCATTTTATGTTTGATTGCCTTGTCGGCCTTTTTTTCGGCAACTGAAACCGCCTTTTCTAGTATCAATAAAATTCGTCTGAAGAATCTAGCGGCAAACGGCAACAAAAAAGCAGCTCGTACACTGAAAATGAGTGATCATTATGATGAGCTGCTTTCTACCATTTTGGTGGGTAATAATATCGCCAATATTTTATCATCTTCTTTGGCCACAGTACTGTTTACTCGCTTAACAGGCAGCAGTGGAGTTACAATTTCAACAATTTTAATGACGGTGCTGGTGCTGTTGTTTGGAGAGATTTCTCCCAAAAGCATTGCCAAAGAAAAAGCAGAGAGCATTGCAATGGCACTTGCTCCACTGTTGCAGTTTTTTGTAGTTATTTTATGGCCAATCAACTGGATTTTTAAACAGTGGAAAAAGCTGCTGAAAAAGGTGTTTCGACTTCACCCAAGTGAAGGGATTACAGAAGAAGAACTTATTACGATTGTAGAGGAAGTTGAGAGTGATGGTGGCCTGGAGAAACACGAAGGTGAGTTGATTCGTTCTGCTATTGAGTTTAATGATCTAGACGTAGAAGACATTTTGATGCCTCGGGTAGATGTCATTGCGGTTGAGCAGCACGATGATGTTACGCACATTGCCCAAGTATTTTGCGAGCATGGGTATTCGCGTTTGCCAGTGTATCAGGATACGATTGATCATATCATCGGTATTATTCATGAAAAAGATTTTTATACTCATGTGCAGTCCGGCAGCAAAACACTGTCTGAAATTATCAACCCGCCCATTGTGGTTACCGAGGGCACTAAAATATCCAAGCTGTTGCGCATACTACAGCATAGCAAATGCCATATGGCCATTGTGTTAGATGAATTTGGTGGCACAGTTGGCATTGTAACACTGGAAGATATTTTAGAGGAGCTTGTTGGAGAGATCTGGGACGAGCACGATGATGCACAGGAGGAGTTCCAGCAGCAGGGGGATGGTTCTTTTCTGATTTCCTGCAATGCAAATTTGGATAAAATACTTGAGCTGCTTGAAATTGACAAAACGTATGAAGTTTCCACTGTCAATGGTTGGGTGATGCAGGAGTTGGGCAAAGTGCCAGAAGAAGGCGATTGTTTTCACATCGGTCAGTGGGCAGTTACTGTGACCAAAGTAGAATTCCGCAGAGCGATAGAAATTCAGGTTGTACGCACACCTGCTCTAGAGGAGCCCACAGAATAAAAAATACGGGTTTTGTACCCGTGTTTTTTATTTACAGCCATTGCGCAAATAGTTGATTCTGTATCATACTAACATTTGTTTCCCTCACCTTTTTACGCACCGCCAAAATGGAACTTGGCGGCACTGAAATCTCGTCAATGCCCATTGCCAGAAATAATGGTGTCATCGTCAGGTCAGAGCCCAAGTCACCACAGATGCCGCACCAAATGTGATTGCGGTGGGCATTATCTGCTACAAGTTTTACCAAACGCAGTACTGCCCGGTGATAGGGTCGGTAAAATTGTTCCAGCATTGCGTTTTGACGGTCGATTGCTAGGGTATATTGGGTCAAATCATTGGTGCCAATGCTAAAAAAATCCACCTCTTTTGCCAGCAAGTCACTGATAAGCGCCGCGGCAGGTGTTTCAATCATAATTCCTAGTTCTACGTGTGGAGCATAGGAAATACCTTCAGCGTCTAACTCAGCCCGAACCTGTGCTGCTATTTTTTTCACCTGCTGTACTTCTTCCACTGACGTAATCATAGGGAACATAATAGCAATATTGCCAAATGCAGAAGCACGGTACAGTGCCCGTAACTGTGTATGAAAGATATCTGACTGCATCAGGCAAATGCGAATCGCGCGGTACCCCATCGCAGGGTTTTCTTCCTTTGGTAGGCGAAAATATTCTACTTGTTTGTCCGCGCCCATATCCATCGTGCGAATCACAACCTTTTTACCGTCCATGGATTGTGCCACGGTTTTGTATGCCTCAAACTGTTCCTGCTCAGAGGGGAAAAATGAGCTTTCCAAGTACAAAAATTCACTGCGGAATAAACCAATGCCGCCGGCATCATTTTCCAAAGCGTCCGGAATATCAGCAGTGCTTCCAATATTGGCCACAATATGGATTTTTCTACCATCCTGCGTTACATTGTCTTTTCCCAGTTGTTCTCTCAGCAAAGCACGATTGGCTTTTTCCTGTGCCTGTTTTTTGCTATAGTAAGCTGTTGTTTCTGTATCAGGGCTGATGATCAGTTTACCGGTGTAGCCGTCCACGATGGCTTGGCGCCCGTCATATTCTTTGGTGAAGTCTATGCCTAGATTTACCACAGCGGGTATGTTCATAATGCGCGCCAGAATAGCCGTATGTGAATTGATTGAGCCGTGGCATGTTACAAAGGCTAGCACTTTTTCTTTGTCAAGTTGCATAATTTCACTGGGCACAAGGTCGTTTGCCGCGATAATCACCGGTTGTTCAAATGAGATTGTTTCATCGTGCTTGTGGGTCAAAACATTAATCAGTCGCTGAGAAATATCCTTTACATCTGCAGCGCGCTCACGCATATAGGGGTCTTCCATTGTAGAGAACATGTTTGCAAATTTCGCTGCTGTAACGCTCACGGCATATTCAGCATTTTGCCCCTGATTTTCGATCATATTTCGAATCGAGCTAACAAAATCCACATCCTCCAGCATCATGCTGTGAATTTGAAAGATCATAGCGCTTGCACGTCCAATTTCGTGGGTCGCTTTTTCATACAGTGCTTCCAGTTGAGCAATGGCTGTTTTTTGGGCAGCAAAAAAGCGTTCCATTTCAACTGAGGTATCTTCCACTGTATGTGCCTTTATACCGGTCTGCACATGGTGATAAAACAAGATATTTCCCATTGCGTAGCCGCCAAATGCGCCTTTCCCTGTAAATGTAATCAAGTGCATTCCCCCTTGCCTCTGAGCATGGTTACTTATTCGTTCCGTGCTTTTATTATACATGTCTGGTTCCTAAAAGCATAGAGAAAATCAAAAAACTACCCCAAATTTTTTAATTTTTATGCCACTGCCAGTAGATTTGTGGTATAATCGCTCTCAGAACAATGAACAAGGAGGGGCGGCCGGTGGAACAAAATGGTGGGCATTTTCGTATGTTTTTGGTGCCTGATACCAACCAAATGACAGATGAGACCTTTTCTGCCAGTTTGCATTATGTTGGTGCACAAAAACGCCGTTTGCAAACGATGCGCCGCCCTGCAGCCTACAATAGCTTAACCGGTTTGCTGCTTGCAAAATATGCTGTGGCAAGTATATGGAGTTTGCCACTGGCTCAATTACAATTTGATGTTGGCAGTCACGGTAAGCCATATTTTATCGGGCTGCCTCAGATACATTTTAACGTCAGTCATTCTGGCAATGTTTGTATTTGTGCTGTTGATGATACGCCAGTCGGCATTGATATTCAAGTTATGAAGCCATGTCGCTTTGATGCTATTGTCCGCCGGTATTTTACAGAACAAGAACAGATTTCTTACCAGGAGCAGGGAGCGGATGCCTCCGCCTTTTACCGTATTTGGACGCAACGCGAAAGTGTTGGCAAATATTTGGGAAAGGGTTTTTTTTATACCGAGCAGGATGATACTGCTGATTGGACAGCGACACATTTTATTTACTGCAGCCGATATATGGTGTGTATATGCCGTAAGCAGTCGAATATTAAAATACACTAAATTTGTATTGGTTATCTTGCAAATTTGAAAAAACCGGTGTATAATAAACAAAAATCAAAGTCTTCAGGATAGGGTGCGATTCCCGACCGGTGGTATAGCCCACGAACCGCAAGGTTGATTTGGTGAAATTCCAAAGCCGACAGTACAGTCTGGATGATAGAAGCATTTATGCGGGTTTTCAGCAAACAGTGCTGAACTCGTAAGCAAAGCCAAAGTCCTGAGTCATTTTCTCAGGGCTTTTTTGTTTTCAGGGGGCAACGATATGGCACAGCAACACGATGAACAGTTTATGCGGCAGGCACTGGCGCTTGCTGCAGAGGGAGTGGGTTTTACAGCCCCAAACCCGATGGTTGGTACCATAATTGTGAAAAATGGTTGCATCATTGGCAGCGGTTTTCACGAAAGATACGGTGGCCCGCACGCTGAGGTCAATGCTGTCAACAGCGCTACAATGTCCATTATCGGTGCCACGGTGTATGTAACGTTGGAGCCATGCGTGCACTTTGGTAAAACACCACCCTGCGCCGATTTGCTCATTGCACAAAAACCCGCCAGAGTTGTAATTGGCTGTCTGGATCCCAACCCATTGGTTTCCGGAAAAGGTGTGCAGCGATTGAAGGAGGCGGGAATTGCGGTTACCGTTGGTGTATTGCAGCGCGAATGTTACCACTTGAACCGAATATTTTGTCACTATATGCGCACAAAACATCCGTATATCACAATGAAGACCGCGATGAGTTTGGATGGCAAAATTGCAACGCATACCCGGGAATCTCGATGGATTTCCGGTGAAAAATCCCGAGCTGATGCACATGCTTTGCGGCATATGCATACCGGTATTATGGTTGGGGTAAACACCGTTTTGCAAGATGATCCACAACTGACCTGTCGTATGCCAGGGGGTAAAAATCCTGTGCGCATCGTGGTAGATAGTCGCCTGCGCACGCCGCTTACAGCAAAAATCTTGCAAGATCAGGCACAAAACCGTACCATTTTGGTTACAACAAAAGCGGAAGAAAAAACAGCTGCAGTCTATCAAACAGCCGGTGCAACGGTTCTTCCTTGTGTTGAAACTGACGGCAGAGTAGATCTCAACGATATGATTCAGCAGCTAGGCAACATGGGCATTGACAGCATTTTACTGGAAGGCGGCGCAACGTTAAATGAAGCGGCAGTACGTGCCGGAATTGTGCAGGAGGTTGTTACCTATCTGGCTCCCAAGCTGATTGGTGGTGCCGATGCTCCTACGCCGCTTGGCGGATTAGGTATTGCCCATTTGTCAGATGCTTGTCTGTTGGAAGGTATGCAGGCAGAACCGTTGGGAGAAGATTTGAAAATCACTGCGTATGTCAAACAACGCAACGAAGGAGGGGGAATGGCATGTTTACCGGGATTGTAGAAGAAATCGGCACCGTGCGGCAGATTGTCAGAAGCGTGCAATCTTCTCATTTTGTGATTCAGGCAGAGCGAGTTTTGCAGGGTACTGTTGTAGGGGACAGTATTTGCACCAGCGGCGTATGCCTGACAGTCACAGCATTGGGCAGTGACTGCTTTGAAGCCGATGTTATGGCTGAAACACTGCGGTGCAGCAAGCTGGGCACGCTGGCTGTGGGCAGTGCGGTCAATTTAGAGCGTGCGCTCAGTCTGCAAACGCGGCTGGGGGGACATATGGTCAGTGGACATATTGACGGTACAGGTACCATTGCCCGCATGACTCGAGAAGATAATGCCGTTTGGGTAACGATAGAAGCGTCGGCGCGCTTGCTCAAATATATCGTGCCCAAAGGCTCAATTGCTATTGATGGCATCAGTCTAACAGTTGCAAGGGTGTATCAAACCGGTTTTCAAGTATCCATCATACCTCATACAGGGCAGCAAACAACGCTGCTGAGGCAAACTGCAGGGGATCAAGTGAATTTGGAATGCGATATAATTGGTAAGTATGTAGAGCGGCTACTGGGTTTTGCAGAACAGTTACCAAATCAAACAGAACCAATAACTGCAGCATATCTTGCAGAGCATGGGTTTATTTAAAGAAAGGAAGCAAATAGATGTTTCAATACAGCACAATCGCAGAAGCGCTGGAAGCGCTGCGAAACGGAGAGATTATTCTTGTAACAGATGATGCTGACCGAGAAAACGAGGGAGATTTAATTTGTGCAGCAGAATTCGCAACACCAGAAAATGTTAATTTTATGGCGGTTTATGGCAAAGGGCTGATTTGTATGCCGATGAGCCGTGCATTTACCCACAAACTAGGTTTACCACAAATGGTGGAGGAAAATACAGATAACCACGCAACAGCCTTTACCGTTTCGATCGATTATCAAGATACCACAACCGGAATTTCTGCCTATGAGCGCTCTGTCACAGCATTGAAATGTGTGGCAGACGATGCAAAACCGGAAGATTTTCGTCGTCCAGGGCACATGTTTCCGCTGGAGGCAAAGGAGGGAGGCGTGCTGGTACGCACTGGACACACCGAAGCCACAGTTGATCTTTGTCGTTTGGCAGGGCTAAAGGAATGTGGACTGTGTTGTGAGATTATGGCTGAAGATGGTCAGATGATGCGCACACCACAGCTGCAGGAATTTGCCAGACAGCATAATCTCAAGTTTATCACCATTGCTGATCTGGTCGCTTATCGACTCCACATGGAGCATGGGATACAGCGCGAAGCACAGGCAAAACTGCCGACCCGCTATGGTGAGTTTACGATGTACGGTTACGAAAATCGGCAAACAGGTGAGCACCATGTGGCGCTGGTCATGGGAGATATTTCAGACGGAAAACCGGTATTGGCACGGGTACATTCTGAGTGCCTAACCGGCGATGCGTTGGGTTCTCGCCGTTGTGACTGCGGGGAGCAGTATGATGCGGCAATGAAGCAGATCGCCAATGCAGGCCGAGGTGTGCTGGTATATTTGCGGCAAGAGGGCAGAGGGATCGGCCTGATCAATAAGATCAAAGCATATGCACTGCAAGACCAGGGACTGGATACCGTGCAGGCAAATGAGCATCTCGGTTTTGCTCCCGATCTGCGCAATTATGGTGTTGCTGCTGAGATTTTCAATGATTTGGGTGTTGCTCAATTGCGGCTGATGACAAACAATCCAGAAAAGATCAAGGCATTAACCGGTTATGGTCTTGAGATTGTAGAACGTGTACCACTACAAATGGCGGCCAACCTGAGCGATGCGTTTTATCTACAAACCAAAAAAGAAAAAATGAATCATATGCTATAAAATCGGAGGGAATACAGATGCAGTATTTAGAAGGAAATTTGATTGCAAACGGATTAAAGGTAGGTATTGCCGCTGCACGCTTTAACGAATTCATCGTTTCAAAGCTGATTGGTGGAGCACAAGATGGCTTGCAGCGTCATGGCGTTGCCGCGGGAGATATTACACTGGCATGGGTGCCAGGTGCATATGAGCTGCCGTTGGTTGCAAAAAAAATGGCTAACAGCGGTAAGTATGATGCAATCATTTGCCTGGGAGCAGTAATCCGCGGCTCAACCCAACATTTTGATTATGTTTGCGCAGAGGTTTCCAAAGGGGTTGCCGCCGTTTCGCTTGAAAGCGAGGTACCGGTCATATTTGGCGTCATCACCACAGATACCATTGAGCAAGCGATCGAGCGCGCAGGAACAAAGGCCGGCAATAAGGGCTTTGATGCCGCAGTGACCGCGATTGAAATGGCAAATTTGCTCAAGCAGCTGGGTTGATGTATATTTAGGAGGGGAATTATGAACACATTGTTTTTGCAGTATGTCAAGTGCAGCACCTGCATAAAAGCAAAAAAATGGTTAGAAGCAAACAACATCGCTTTTGAAGCGCGCCCCATTGTAGAGCAACCGCCCACAGAACAGGAACTGCGGGAATGGGTGGTCAAAAGCGGTTTGCCGCTAAAGAAATTTTTCAATACCAGCGGTTTGGTGTATAAATCATTGCAGCTAAAAGACAAGCTGCCGCAAATGAGCGAAGATGAGCAATATCGTCTGCTTGCGTCTGACGGCAAATTGGTCAAGCGGCCGCTAATCGTGCAAGGTGAGCTGGTTCTGGTTGGATTTTCACCAGAACAATGGAAGCAGTTAAAAAAGTAATTGTCCAAATTTTGCACAGAAAAGGAGCAGATGACGAAAAAATCTGCTTCTTTTTTTCGTACAATTTGTAAAAAATTTCACAAGCAGATCAAAAACTGCCGATTTTTATTTGATTTACTGGGTATGATGTGATAATCTAATATGTACCTGTTTTTATGAATACGGATAGAAATTATGGGGGAATTTGATGGATATCCTTACAAATATCGTTAAAATTATCAATGAATACCTGTGGAACTACGGTCTGTTATTTTTACTTTGTGGCACAGGGCTGTATTTTACCATTCGGTTGCGGTTTATCCAGGTGCGCAAGTTTGGTCGGGGCTTTAAAATGGCATTTGGCGGTTTATTTAGAAAAAATAAAGAAGCAGCAGATGCCGGCGGTATGACGCCGTTTCAGTCTTTGGCCACAGCCATTGCTGCTCAGGTGGGCACAGGTAATCTCATCGGTGCGGCCGGCGCATTGATTGCCGGCGGTCCCGGCGCAATTTTCTGGATGTGGGTCAGTGCCTTTTTGGGTATGGCCACCGTTTATGTTGAAGCAACACTGGCGCAAAAATTCAAAACAACCAAAGATGGTCTGGTTGTTGGCGGTCCGCGTTATTATATTATGGGGGCGTTTCGCGGCAAATTTGGCAAAGTACTTGCTGCGTTATTCTCGGTTTTAATTATTTTGGCGCTGGGATTTATGGGTAATATGGTTCAATCCAACGCCATCGGAAATTCGTTTCAGTCTGCTTTTCAGATTCCCTCGTGGGCAATGGGCATCGTTGTTGCAGTATTGGCGCTGTTTGTGTTTCTTGGTGGCGTTAAGCGCATTGCTTCGGTTACTGAAAAAATCGTGCCGTTTATGGCACTTTTATATATGCTTGGTGCCTTGATTGTCATCTTTGCAAACGTTACAAAAGTGCCGGGCGCCTTCGGTCAGATTTTTGTTGGTGCATTCAATCCGCAGGCAGTTACCGGTGGTGTAATCGGTATCACGATTCAAAAAGCCATGCGCTACGGTGTAGCTAGAGGTTTATTTTCCAATGAGGCAGGCATGGGTTCTACGCCACATGCGCATGCATTGGCCAAGGTCAAGCATCCATGTGATCAAGGCTTTGTTGCCATGATGAGCGTTTTTATTGATACGTTTGTTATTTTAACGCTCACCGCGCTGGTCGTGCTAGTAACAGATGTGCTGCCGCTGGGTTACACCGGCGCATTGGATGACAGCAATTTAACGCAGGCGGCATTTTCGTCACTCTTTGGTACAGGTGGCAATATTTTCATTGCAATCTGTATGTTTTTCTTTGCATTTTCAACAATTATCGGCTGGTACTTCTTTGGCGCATCCAATGTAAATGCACTGTTTGGCCGCTTGGGTGTGCGCATCTATGCTGTGATTGTGTGTGGATTTTTGGTCGTTGGTTCTTTCTTAAAGGTTGATTTGGTCTGGGCATTGACCGATATGTTCAATGGTCTGATGGTGATTCCCAATCTGATTGCTCTGATTGCTCTGGGCAGTTTGGTTGTCAAATTGAATCGCGATTACGAACGCAACGACCGTTTAAAGCCTCATAAAGATTAAGTAAAAATAGCCTTTTTTGGCTGTTTTTTCTTTGTAAAGCAACAAAGAATTTATAAAAATATCGTTTTTCCTCTTTACTTTACTATGATAATGCATTACAATAATACTGTAATTTGAATTGAAAAACAATTTGGGGGAAAACAGATATGAAAAAAACCGCGTTGGCAATTTTTGCTTTGATGATGACAGTCATGCTGTCAGTTTTTACCGGTTGTACTGCATCTGATAACACTGGTAGTGCTGTTTCCGGTGCAGATACTTCTCTGCAGCATGTGCTGGACAAGGGAAGCTTGGTTTTGGGACTGGATGACAGTTTCCCTCCGATGGGCTTTCGCGATGAAAATAATGAGATTGTTGGCTTTGATATCGATGTTGCCAGAGAAGTGGCAAGCCGTATGGGGGTAGAATTGAAGCTACAACCCATTGAATGGTCCACCAAAGAGTTGGAACTGAATCTTGGTGCTATCGACTGCATCTGGAACGGTCTGTCCGTTGATGCAGAACGGCAGCAGGTGATGGAGCTTTCTCAGCCGTATATGACCAACCGTATGGTGCTGGTTGTATTAAACGATTCGCAATATACAGACCAGGCTTCTCTGGCAGACAAAACCATCGGTGTGCAAAACGGCTCTACGGCTGAAAAGATTTTATCTGATTCTGAATTTGCGAAAACTATCAAGAACACCGTTGGCTTCAAAGACAATGTAACCGCCTTTATGGAGTTGGAAACCAGAGGTATCGATGCCATTTTCATGGACGAAGTAGTAGCCAACTATGCCATCACCTCGCAGAATAAAAACTTCCGCGTACTGGAAGATGGCCTGACGGAAGAAGAATACGCGATCGGGTTTAAAAAGGGCAACACAGCATTGAAAGACGAGGTACAAAAGTACATTGATCAAATGAAAGCAGACGGCACCATGGCACAAATCTCAACCAAATGGTTTGGTAAAGACGTTATCAACCGATAAATTTGTAAAAACAAAAGCAGTATTGCGAAAAAAGGCGCACGGCAAACAGTGCGTCTTTTTTCAGGGTATGCAGCAGCGCCGGCATGGCAGAAGGAGCAGCACATTATGAATTGGGAACAAATCGGAAATTGGTTTATCATGTTTTTATCCGGCTGCTCCGCCGCTTTAGAGATTTTTGCTGTCACGCTGGTCTGCGCCATTCCGCTAGGTGTACTGATCTCATTTGGCAAACGCTCAAAATATAAAGCCATTTCATGGCCGGTTTCACTGTATATTTCTATTATGCGCGGCACGCCGTTGCTGTTGCAGCTATTCTTTGTTTATTTTGCGCCCAAATATTTGTTCCATATTAATTATGACCGTATGCTGGCAGTGCTCATTGCATTTGTTCTCAACTATGCGGCCTATTTTGCAGAAATTTTTCGTGGTGGCATGGATTCCATGGAAATCGGGCAGTATGAAGCAGCACAGGCGCTGGGTTTTTCTCGTGGACAAACCTTTTTTCAGATCATTCTCCCTCAGGTCATTAAGCGTGTTATTCCCGCAATGGCAAACGAGGTTATCACATTGGTCAAAGATACCTCTCTAGCTTACGCTCTCAGTGTAGAAGAGCTATTCTTCATGGCAAGTAAGCAGTCGAATGCCGTTGGCGTCATTACGCCGTTGATCATTGCCGGTATTTACTATTATTTCTTCAATTTACTGCTGTCTGTTCTGTTCCGCTTTCTTGAAAAGAAACTGAACTACTATCGCTAAAGGGGGGCGCGCACTATGACAATGCTTGAGGTACGCAATCTTTCCAAAACCTTCAAAGATACGCAGGTGCTGCGTGATATTTCTCTGTCTGTGCAGCAGGGAGAGGTCGTGGCTGTTATTGGTCCCTCCGGTTCGGGCAAATCAACACTGCTGCGCTGCTTAAACCAATTTGAGCATATTACAAGCGGCACAGTATCCATCTGTGGGGATGAAATGATCGTTGCACAGGGCAAAAATGGTGTGGTTTATGCACCAAAGCCGGTGCTTAAAAAAATCCGTCTCCATGTGGGTATGGTGTTCCAAAGCTTTCATTTGTTCCCGCACCTTACCGTACTGAAAAATATCACACAAGCGCCTATTTCGGTGCTTAAACAATCAAAACAACAGGCGCTGCAAGAAGCGCGTGCCCTGCTGCAAAAAGTTGGGCTTGCTGAAAAAGAAAATGCTTACCCGTGTGAGCTTTCCGGCGGGCAGCAGCAGCGTGTCTCCATTGCCCGCGCACTGGCAATGAATCCCAAAATTCTGTTTTTTGATGAACCAACCTCCGCGCTTGACCCCGAACTCACCGGCGAAATTTTAAAAATTATGCAACAGCTTGCCAAAGAGGGCAGAACGATGGTCATCGTCACGCATGAAATGGCATTTGCTCGCGATGTAGCCGACCGCATAATTTTTATGGACGGCGGTTATATTGTGGAAGAAGGCAAACCGGAAGACGTCATCAACAACCCGCAAAAAGAGCGCACCAAAGCATTTTTGGAGCGTTTTACAGGGCTACGAACCACCTTTGAATAGATGAATCACAGGCAGATGTACACTGCCTTTTTCTTTTTGGAAAAATTGCGTCACATTGGCTTTTGTGTTATAATCATAACGCATTGATCAAATTGAGGAGAATGAAGCGTGAAACGAATCGTATTGGCTTTGGGTGGCAACGCGTTAGGTCACACCCCGCAGCAGCAGCTCTGTGCTGTCAAACAAACAGCGCAATCTATTGCAGATCTGGCACAATCAGGTTACCAGGTCATTGTCGGGCACGGCAATGGTCCGCAGGTGGGCATGCTTGCCCTTGCAATGGATTTTTCATCTGCACAGGGCTTGCAAACGCCCCACATGCCATTTGCCGAGTGCGGTGCTATGTCCCAGGGGTACATCGGGTATCATCTCCAGCAGGCCGTGCAGAATGAGTTGCATGCAAGGGGGCTTTCGCAGCAGGCAGTCAGCGTCATTACCCAGGTTGTGGTTAATCCAAACGATCCGGCATTTGCAAACCCAGTCAAGCCCATCGGTATGTTTTATACCCAGGTGCAAGCGCAACGCCTTGCCAAAGAGCACGGCTTCGCGTTTGCAGAAGATGCCGGCCGCGGGTATCGCCGCGTCATCGCTTCGCCTGAACCGGTCAAAATTGTTGAGTTGCCTGTTATTCGCCAGTTGGTTAATCTGCATAATATCGTCATTACAGTGGGCGGCGGCGGTATTCCTGTTACGCAAACACCGGCAGGTTATCAAGGCATTGAAGCTGTGATTGATAAAGATAAATCTGCAGCCAAGCTTGCAGTCGATCTACAGGCAGATCTGTTGATGATCGTCACTGCTGTTGAACGAGTCTGCGTGCATTACCAACAGCCGAATCAGCAGGAGTTGGACTGCATGACCGTGCAGCAGGCACAGGAATTTATTGTGCAAGGGCATTTCGCGCAAGGCAGTATGCTTCCAAAGGTACAGGCCTGTCTATCTTTTGTAGAACAAAATCCCGGCGGGGTTGCTTATATTACCGCACTTGATCGTGTGCAGCAAGCGCTTGCTGATCAAACTGGCACAAAAATCATTGCCTCATAAAAAACGGACAAGCACATTCGACAAATATTAGGTGACTTTTTACCCGTTTGGTGGTACAATCAATAAAAACAACACGTTATGCGAAGGGAGGAAGCCATTTTGAGATACCGCTGGGATAAAAAATATTTATACTGGGGTATCACGGCCGTAGCAGTTATCATCGTTGCCATGCTTGCATTTGCAGCCATTTTTCGATTTGATATGCTGTGGGGTATGGTCGGCTTTGTGCTGTCTATTTTCACGCCGGTGCTGTATGGTTTTGCCTTTGCGTTTATTCTAAATCCGGTCGTTAAAAACCTGAACAAATTGTTTATGAAAACGGTGTTCAAAAAAGCGCAGTACCGGCGCCGTGCAGAAAAAATTTCCCGCGCGCTCAGCATTGTAATCTCTATTTTGCTGCTCTTTATCGTAATTACTGTCTTTTCGCTCATGCTGTTCCCACAGCTGGTTACGAATATCATGGGCTTTTACAACAATTTTGAGGGCTATTATACCAATTTCACCGGCTGGCTCGACGGTATCGTCAAGCAAGATAGCCAATCCGGCGAGTTTTTCCTGCAAGCCATTGAGCAATCCAAGCAAATGCTACAAAACTGGATGACCACCGACCTGGTGCCTCAGCTGCAAAATCTTGCTACAAATATGCTCTCCGGTTTGTGGAATGTCTTTATGGTGCTCAAAGATGTCATTATTGGCCTTATCATCGCCATCTATTTTCTTTTCAGCAAAGAAAAATTCTGTGCGCAGTGCAAAAAGTTGGCCTATGCTATTTTGCCTCGTCGCCGCGCAGATAGTCTCATCCGCAACACGCGAGAGACCAGCACGGTATTTGGCAGCTTCATTACCGGCCAGATTATCGATGCACTCATCGTTGGTGTGCTGTGCTTTATTGGTATGTCCATTCTGCGTTTGCCATATCCCCCTATGATCAGCGTCATCGTTGCAATCACCAATGTCATTCCATTTTTTGGCCCTTACATTGGCGCCATTCCCAGTGCGATTTTGATTCTTCTGGTTGATCCGCTGCAAGCAGTCTATTTCGTTATTTTTATCATCATTCTGCAACAGATTGATGGTAATGTCATCTGCCCGCGTATTTTGGGCGGCACCATCGGACTAAATGGCTTTTGGATCATTTTTTCCATCGTAGTATTTGGTGCCCTGTTCGGTATGGTTGGTCTGATTATCGGTGTTCCCGCCTTTGCTATGCTATATACCTGGCTCAAACGTTGGGTTGCCCGCCGATTGAGTCGCCGCAACTTGCCACAGGATACATTATCCTACAGTATTCCGGGTGAATACCGCGAGCTCACTGAGCAAGAACAAGCACAGCTTGAAACGGTAAGGCAAGAACTAGCCGAAGAAGCGGCAAAAAAAGCAGCCAAAAAAGACTTAATCGCTCGCATGGTGCAAACCCTGAAAAACCGCACCAAATCGAAAAAATAAAAACAGGCAGCCCACCGGTTGCCTGTTTTTATTTGCGCTGTTTTCTGCGTCTATGGGTGCGCACATTGTCCGAGAGTACCAACACGGCAATCATCACCACCATGCTGCAAATCACCAAAAACCATGGGGAAGACACGATACCATTCAACTTTTCCCACATCTGTTCTCGCTTTACTGCGGGGTATACATTCTGTGCCAACACTGGGCTGCTGTTGCCAAATCCGCCAAATGCCCAATCATAGAGGTTCTTTGTGTCCAGCATTTCTCCGTGCACAGCCTCAATCGGTGCCCCCAATGCCACGATCAAATAGCGTTCTTCCTGCTTTTGTGCCGTGGTTACCAGACAATAGCCCGCCTGATCATGGTAGCCCGTCTTGATTCCCCGAATATACGACTCATAATACACCGTCTCGTTTTTGTCCATCATTTTATTGGTGGTATACACCGTGCGCGCACCGGCATACAAATTTGTTGGTGGCAGCGTATATTCCGTCTGCGTTACAATTTCCATAAAATACGGCAGTGCCATTGCATATTTTGTCATCGTATACAAATCCTGTGCAGTGGTATAATGTCCTTCATTGTGCAGTCCATGCGGGTTAGAAAAACGGGTATTGCGGCAACCAAGTTCTCGTGCCTTTTCGTTCATTTTTTCTACAAATGTGCTTACACTGCCTTGGCCCACATATTCTGCCAGCACCAGTGCAGCATCATTTCCAGAGGGAATCATCATACAGTTGAGCAACTGCAATGCAGTCAGTTCTTCGCCCTGCCGTATGCCCGAAAGTGAGCTGTCCGTTCCCTGCAGCAGCGTAGCCACATTGCTTCCCGCTGTAATTTTTGTATTTTCCAAATCTGCAATGGCTTCAGCAGCAACAATATACGTCATAATTTTTGTGCAGGAGGCAGGTGCCATGCGCTGCGTCGCATTTTTTTGATACACTACCTCCTGCGTGTTCAAATCTACCATATACAGTGCCTGCGAGCTGGTTTCAAAATCTACCTGCGCTCCTTTGACCGACGGGCAGGCAAAGGGCAGTAAAAGCGCCGCTGTAAAAAACGCCGCCAGATACGGTAAAATTTTCTTTGCCATGTTTGATTCCCCCGTTTCAAGCGCCTATGTATCTGTTGCCGTATTCTAGCATTGGCGTCTTGCACATCAATTATGCAGCAATCTGCAATCTCTGCTCTGCATATGAAAAAAATCAGCCGTTTTGGCTGATTTTTTTCTGTTTGCTCAAGCCGGTCACCGTTTGTTCCGTCTGTGACTGCTGTGTTTGCCAAACAATGCTTCCAATGCCGCACTGAGCAACTTTTCCGCTTCCACCACCACCAGCGGTATGAGTGAAAGCCCTGCAACCATAGCCCATGCCAGCGATCCCATTTGTGCCGTTTTGAATACGGTCATCAGCGGCGGGAACAACAACACACTCAGTTGCAGTGCCATACAAACTGCGGCGGCAGCAGTCAACTTTCGGTTGCCAAATATCCCAATGCGCAGCAATGAGCGCTTCGATCGCACGTTAAACGCATGTGCCACCTGAGAAAGACTCAGCACGGCAAATGCCATCGTTCTGCCTATGTATGGCTGTGCAGGGTCTGCATCAAACAACACCCGTCCAATCGAAAATGCCAGCAATGCCAGTGCACCAATCATACAGCCTTCCACTGCAATGTGATATCCCATACCGCCGCCAAACAGCCCTTTTTTGTGTGACTGTGGCCTGCGCTGCATAATATCCGGCGCAATCGGTTCCACGCCAAGCGCCAATGCCGGCAGAGAGTCGGTCACCAAGTTCACCCACAACAACTGAATCGCCAGTAGCGGGCTTGGCATGCCAAACACAAATGCTGCCAAAATTGTCATGATTTCGCCGATATTGCAAGAGATTAAAAAATGAATGGTTCTGCGAATGTTTTCATAAATCCCGCGCCCTTCGCGCACCGCTGCCACGATCGTTGAAAAATTGTCATCGGTCAAAATCAAATCAGATGCACCTTTGGCAACCTCTGTGCCACCACGCCCCATTGCACAGCCAATATCAGCAGCCTTGAGCGCAGGCGCATCGTTTACTCCGTCTCCGGTCATGGCTACAATATCGCCGCTTGCCTGTAGTGCTTTTACGATCCGCACTTTATGCGCAGGGGAGACGCGGGCATATACATTGCACTGCCGAATCTTCTGTTCAAATTCCTGCTTTTCCATCCGATCCAACTGTATTCCGGTCAGTGTGGTGTCGCCGTCCTCCAAAATACCGAGTTCTTTCCCCACAGCTGCTGCCGTTGCAGCATGGTCTCCCGTAATCATCACCGGTCGAATTCCCGCCTGTTTGCATAGCGCTACAGCTTCCTTTGCTTCGGGTCTTGGCGGGTCCATCATGCCAATCAGCCCGCAAAAAATCAGATTTTGCTCCAAATCATGCTCTCTTGCCGGCAAGCGATCCGTATCATAATATGCCACACCCAACACGCGCAGGCTACGCGTGGCCATTCCACTGTTATTTGCCAAAATACGGCTCTTGATTGCGCCGGTCATCGTTTGCACACCGCCCTGCACCATCACGTTGCTGCAAAGTGGCAACAGCAAATCCGGTGCCCCTTTGGTAATCACACGATACCCGCTCTGCGTCCGGTGCACCGTTGTCATCCGTTTGCGCTCCGAGGTAAACGGCAACTCCCGCACACGCGGGTATTTTTGCTCCAGATTTTCCTTGCTGCTTTGTGTGGCGCTTACCAGTGCAGCCTCTGTGGGGTCTCCATTCACGCGTGTTCCATTTACGGTGCAGTTATTGCACAATGTGCCCAGCTCCAGCAAAAATTGTGCCTGTGTGCTGTCTGTTGGCAGGGCAGAGGCACCGTCGGCCAGTTCCGTTACGGTCATTTTATTTTGAGTCAGTGTTCCTGTTTTATCCGAGCAAATCACCGTTGCACCGCCCAGCGTTTCAACTGCCGGCAGCCGTCGAATAATTGCTCGGTTTGCTGCCATGCGTTTTACACCCATTGCCAGCACAATCGTCACAATCACCGGCAACCCTTCCGGTATCGCCGCCACCGCCAGACTGATCGCGATCATAAACATTTCCAATGGTACGATTTGTTGCACTAACCCCAACACAAAAATTATTCCACAAATCAAAAGTGCTCCAATACCCAGCACTTTTCCGGTTTTGGCCAACTGGCGTTGTAGAGGTGTCTGAGGTGTTTCCTGGCTGTGTATCATTCGTGCGATTTTGCCCACTTCTGTTTGCATTGCGGTTTCCACCACAATGCCCTTGCCTCTGCCGGCAGTCACGCTGCTGCCGCAAAACAGCATGTTGGTGCGATCTCCCAGCGGTGTGTCTGGTGAGAATAAGCCCTGCTCATCCTTTTCCACCGGGGCAGATTCCCCGGTCAGCGCAGCTTCTTCCGCTTTCAGTCCGTGTGTTTCCAACAGCCGCAAGTCTGCCGGAGCAATGTCACCGGCCTCCAGCAGCACAATATCTCCCGGTACCAAACCTACTGATTCCACGCGTAATTGTCTGCCGCCGCGCAGCACAGTTGCTTGAGGGGCAGACAGCTTTTTCAGTGCATCAATGGCCTTTTCTGCCCGGCTTTCCTGAATTACACCTGTCAGCGCGTTAATCACCACAATCACCAAAATGATAATCGCATCCACAAAATCATAATCTCCCCGCACCAGCGATGTCACAAATGAAATTCCGGCCGCTGCCAGCAGAATCAATACCATAAAATCTGAAAACTGTGCCAAAAACCGTCCCCAAAATCCACGTTTTTTCCGTTGCTCCAGCTCATTTGGACCATACTGCTCCAGTCGTTGTTTTGTCTGTTGTCCGCTCAGTCCATTGTCCCGGTCACTTTCTAGCTTGTTGATGCATTCCTGCTGCGGTATGCTTTGCCAATCCATGCACAACCCCTCCATGCTTTTCCTGTATTTTCACATATATGTCCGCTGCCATCAGTTTAGAAGCATAGATTTATCCACATGTTTGCACAAAAAAATCTCCGCCGATATGGCAGAGATTTCTGTTATAATTCTAATTTCTTGCTTTCCAGTTCACGCGATTTCCGGTCGGCTTCCAGCTCCGCTTTCGACCGTTCCCGGTACAGTGTGCGTTGCGGTATCCGCTTTACAATAATCACAAACGCCAACCCGCCGATGATATTGAAATAATACGTCACCACGCGCCAGATAAATAAAGCCGGCAAAATTAACTCGTTTCCAAAAAATGTTCCAAAAAACAGATAGAAACTGCCCTCCGCACCACCAGAAGCACCCGGCAGCGGAATAAAAGCCGAAACCATGTTTACAAAGGCCTGCGCACCTAGCATATCAAATACATCCGCGCCGCGCAGCCCAAAGCTGCGAAAAATCAAATACGGTATCATGCAGGCCACAAAAATTTGTACCGCAGTAAAAAACACTGCATTCAAATACACTTTTACCGATTTGCCCACCAGCTTTGTACTCTTATGAAAAATCGCAAATTCGCTATGTAGCTTATGATACCTTGCAAGCGGTTTTTTCACCAGCCGTATCCGATACAGCATCTTCAAAATCACCCGCAGGCATTTGTCCGTTGCTTTTTCGTTTACTGCAAAAAATAGCACCAACAGCACAAAGGTCAAATTTGTTACCAAACCAATGATGGTCAAAAATGAAAAATTACTTACGCTGTTTTGAAAAAATGGTAATTTCCAAAATACCATCACCAGCGCAAACAGCACCATCACAATTTGATACACCAGGCTTTTCACCGCAATAATCGAGCCTGCTCCGCCGGTGTCCATGCCCAGCTTTTTCATGTAATAGATCTGCATCGCCTGCCCGCCGGTTGCAAACGGCGTCAATGCACTGTAAAGCAACCCGATCATTCCCACAATCAGTGAATGTCGAAATTTCCATTGTGGATACACCTTTTTGCAAAAAAAGTGGAGAACAAGCGCTTCCAGCAACCAACCAACCGCTACTGCGGCAAACACCAGTAAAAACCATCCGATTTCCAGCTTGTCAGAAATGCGCTGCATTGCGGCTATGCCGTCGGTCGTAATAAAAAAATACACCAAAACGCCAATCGAAACTGCAATCGTCACCACTGCAAACAAATTCTTTTTGATTATGCCCCAAACGTTGCCAGCTGCCATTGCATTGCACCGCCTTTCCATTATTGTATCATTCTATTATAGCGCAAAATAATCCAAGATACAACCCTCATCTACCACGAGTCGTCTGGAAAAAACCGGCTCTTTTCGTCTGATTTACGTACCTTATACATTGTGCATCTCTTGTTTCCTGGCGGGTTTCTTTTGCAGCTGCAACAGCAGTCGTATATGCCAATGTCCGGCAGAATATGGCTCACTCCGGCCATACCGGCAATAGTTGCGTCCCTTCCGATTGAAAGCGGCGTTGCATCTTTTCTGTACGCGAGCAGGTAAAGGCAAATCCCTGTTCCAACCGTTCCCGGCAAAAATAATGGGTATGTATTACCGCCAGCGTCGTTTTTTTGGCAAAACCGTTATTTTGGTACATTTCTGGTGAAATACGCCGCTTACGAAAGCCAGGCATTGGTTGCATAACGTTTTATAATGCGATTCCCCTTTGTAGTTCCATTCCGATTTTTGTTCTGTTTCCTACTGTAGCATATTGCAAAATAAAATACCACCTCTGTCAAAAAGCGCAGGCACATTGGCCCGCGCTCCTCTGTTCTGATTATTTTTGTGATTTTCCTCTGTCAAATTCCGGGTTAAAGGCAAAAAAGTTCTTTTCATCCAGTCGGTCGGTTGCAATGCGCAGTGCCTCGCCAAACCGTTGATAGTGCACAATCTCCCGCTCCCGCAAAAATCGAATCGGGTCAGCCACGTCCCGGTCATCGCAATAGCGCAGAATATTGTCATACGTCGTTCTTGCCTTCTGCTCGGCCGCCAGATCCTCGTGTAAGTCTGTCAGTGCATCGCCCGTTACTGCCAGGCTACCCGCTGAAAATGGCGCTCCGTTTGCATCTGCCGGGTAAATACCCGTGGTATGGTCGATAAAATAGGCATCAAAACCGGCCTTGCGAATCTCCTCCGGTGTCAATCCTCTGGTCAGTTGATACACAATGGTGCTCACCATCTCCAAATGTGCCAGTTCTTCCGTGCCAATATCCGTCAAAATTGCCTTCACTTCCGGGTACGGCATCGTATACCGCTGGCTCAAATACCGCAGCGAAGCTCCCAACTCGCCGTGCGGTCCGCCATACTGCGCCAGAATAATTTTTGCAAGTCCGGCATTGGGCGTTTTGATTTTTACCGGGTACTGCAAACGCTTTTCATAAATCCACATATCAGTTTGCCTCCGTTTCCCAAGGCCAAGGCCCGGTAATCCAAGCCCAGCGGCTGGTCTGGCTGCTCGTTTCGTGCAGCGGTCCATATTGCTCCTCATACTGTGCGCGCAGCTCTGCAGCCTTTGCACGCACCTCTTTCAGGCGCTTTGCCGCCTCCGTGTTATTCGGGTGCGTATCCAAAAAGATATGCAACTCCCAGGCAGAAAACTCATACGCATTGATTTGTCGCATCAACCGTTCCTGCTCACTCATCGCATGCCCCTCCTGTCTGCACCCAAAAACGGCTTATTCAATTCCGGAAAAATCGTGCCATTTTCAAATCCTTCCATTGCGTCATATACCGTTTCATACTGCTGAAACGGCACATAAGCCATCGCTTCTACAACAACGGCGGGCAGCGGCGTTATCTGCATGTTTTGTGCGCATTTTTGCTCCTGTTCTCTCAAACTCAGCCTCTCCTTTCAGTGTAGCTTATCCATACTATGACAACCTCTGCTGCAAGGTTCCGCTGAAAGGAGTGCAAAAAAAGCGGCAGCAAATTGCCAACCGCTTGTTTGATTATTTTCCGCTATGTTTGCGCAGCAGCTCCGATTTGATATCCCATAGCTGTTGAGAAAGATCCACATAATATTTATGCGGGTGATCAAAGCGCAGCATCTCCGGCCACAGTGTCTCCACCTGCGCTTTGCAATATTGCTGAATCTCCTGCAGGCTCCGCGTTTTGCTCACATTTTTTCCATTTGCAAAAATCTGCTCTCGCAGCGGCATGGCATAAAACGGCTCCACTGTCTTGCGCTTCCAGGTATTCACCGGGTCAAACAGGGTATAGGGGAGATGCTCGTCAATCACCTCGTCAAACAAGGTCACCACGTCTGCAATCGCCTTGCCGCTGGCCTTGTCATACAGCCGCCACAAATTTTTAAAGCATGGCGTTGTGATCTTTGCAGTATTTTCACTCACCTTAATTTTCGGCACGATCACGCCATGTTCATCCTCCATACCCGCCAGCTTATAAACTCCGCCAAATACCGGCTCTGAAGACGACGTGATCATGCGTTCGCCAACGCCAAAACTGTCAGCGCACGCACCCTCTGTTAAAATTTCCTTGATGGTAAATTCGTCCAGCGAGTTCGAAACACAAATATTGCAGTCTGCAAACCCTGCCTCGTCCAGCATTTTGCGTGCCTTTTTCGTCAGATACGTAATATCCCCGCTGTCAATGCGAATCCCTGCCGGCCGCAGTCCTTTTGGCAGCAACTCCTCCCGAAATACCTTAATGGCATTGGGAATACCGCTGTGTAGCACATTATAAGTGTCTACCAGCAGCAGGCAGTTCTGCGGGTATGTCCGTGCATAAGCGCGAAACGCCTCCAGCTCGCTGTCAAACATCTGCACCCAGCTGTGTGCCATCGTGCCCACTGCCGGTATGCCAAACTCCTTTGCACACAGCGTGCTTGCCGTTCCGCAGCACCCCCCGATAAATGCTGCCCGAGCGCCGTAAAATGCGCCGTCAAAGCCCTGTGCCCGCCGTGCTCCAAATTCCATCACAGGCCGCCCCTGCGCAGCACGCACGATGCGGTTTGCCTTGGTGGCAATCAGGCTCTGGTGGTTGATGGTCAGCAGCAGCATTGTTTCAATCAGCTGTGCCTGCATGGCCGGTCCCCGCACCGTCACAATCGGCTCCATCGGAAAAATCGGCGTGCCCTCCGGCACTGCCCACACATCGCAGGCAAATTCAAATTCACGCAGATACGTCAAAAACGTCTCGTTGAACAGTCCGGTTTCCCGCAAAAATGCAATGTCTGCTTCACTAAAATGCAACTGATCCAAATAATCGACAACTTGTTCCACGCCCGCCATCAGAGCAAATCCGCCAGAATTGGGCACCTGTCGAAAAAACAGATCAAAATATGCCACCCGATCGCGATATCCACTGGTAAAATAGCCATTGGCCATCGTAATTTCATAAAAATCGGTCAGCATCGTCAAATTGGCTCGCAGGCCAGTATCCTTTTTCATGTGCAACTCCTCAAAAACAGCGTAGGCTCAAGCCCTGCGCCAAAACTGTCAAATCGTTCCATGTTGCATATTATAGCAAGAAAGAGCCGAAATAACAAACAAAAATTTCACTGCTGCATGCTGTCGTTTTGCATTTTTTATTGCAGAAAACGAAAAAAAGGCGTATAATAGCAACAAGTAATGCGGCGGCAGGCAGCCGCAATCGCGCGTAGGAGATGAATTTATGAGATTACGCAAGCAAGCGCTTGGCAACCGCAACCTCATCGGCGCAAGAGTCGAGCTTGCCCGCAAAAACCGCGGCATGAAGCAAAAAGATTTGCTGGCCCAGCTTCAGGTCAATGGCATCGATATGAATGCTTCCGCGCTGTCCAAATTAGAAGGGCAGATCCGTTGCGTCACAGATTTCGAGCTGGCGGCTCTTTCACGAATTCTGGACGTTTCCGTCGAATGGCTTCTTGGCCTTGCGGAATGAACAAAATACCCTGTGCAGTTTGAGCACAGGGTATTTTTCTGTTAAAAATAGTTTCGCCAACAAACCAAAAACCGTAGAACACAACGGTTCTACGGCCTTTAGCAGAAAAATGAATGTATGTTAATGTATCTCTTAAGCAAATTTAAAAAGAAGCAAACCGTTTTCCAAGACTTTTGCAGGCCTGCAATCCTTCGTCATCCGGTGTCAGATTCACCGTTAAACCTGGTTCAAACAAAGACGCTCCACGGCTCTTCACGCGTTCGCCCCATGTTTCCATCCATTCGCCGCTTCCCCAGTCATAAGAGCCAAACAGCGCAACTTTTTTGCCCTGTAGCAGCTCTTCTGCCTGCTCAAAAAAGGGTGCAAATTCGCTGTCCTCCAACTCCTCATCACCCATCGAGGGGCAGCCAAATGCAATCTTTGCATAGTCATTCACTTGCTCCGGTGAGCATTGGTCCACCGGCAAAACAGCGGCATTTCCGCCCGCTTCGGTGATGCCCTCGGCAATTGCATTTGCCATCATTTCGGTGTTTCCGGTGCCGCTCCAATAAATAATTGCAATCGTTTCCATATGTCATACGCTCCTGTTTTCAATTGTAAAATGTTCGCACAAACAATGCAGCAAATCCCAGTTTTCACGTTGCAATGCATGCGATAATTGCTGTTTACATTGCTTATATTGCGCAAACAGCTGGCGACTTTGCATTTCATCGCCATACACTTTCCAGCAGCCGCTGCATTTATAATTGCAGCCGTTGTTGGCAATAAAGCCCACCACGTCTTCCAGGGGATAACCCAGAAACACACCGATCTCATGCGGAAAATGCGGTTCTTCTTGCAACCGCAGCGCCAAATGCTGCAACGCATCTTCCAAGTGTATCGCAGCGCCGTTTTCTGCATACAGCGGGTAGCCGTAAGAGAGCAAAAACGCACGGTTTTGCGGGCTGCACAGTGTGTTTACCAGCTTTGCTTTGTGATAAACCAGCAGCAACTGCTTGTCGTTGCATTGACACATCGGGTGCAAATACAGCCCCTTTGCATTCAGGCGTGCATTGTAAGCCGCAACCCAAGGTGCAAACGTTGCAAAACGAGGCACCGAAAGCAAATTTGCAGGTTTTGCACCCAGCAGTGCAGGTGCTGCATGCGTGGCAAGCAGGGTATTGAGCTCCTTTTGCGTAATCGGCAAATGCAACAACCTCCTCACCACAAAATCACCTGTATGCTTCGTGAATTAGCTAAGGCTAACTCCGTGCGAAAAAAAGAAACTGCTCCGGTTTTTCCACAAAGTTAGACTTTGCTAACTGTCCTCATCATAACACGCCGTTTCCAAATTGTCAACACAAAAATAAAAATTTTTTTGTTTTCAAAAAACGGTGTTCCTGCACGCTTTTTACATAAAAATCCCCCGCCCGTCAGGGGCAGGGGTCAGTTGTCCACCACTTCTTTGATGCGTGCAAACGTTTCCGCGCTGATGATATGCTCAATGCGGCAGGCATCCTGCGCAGCCAGCTCTTCCGGTATTTGTAATATTTTCTGCAAAAATTTTGTAATATATAAATGGCGCTCATAAACCTCGTTTGCTTTTTTGCTGCCTTTTTCTGTCAATACAATGTTGCCGCTGCTCTCCACAGTGATATAGCCGTCGTTTTTCAAAATTCCCATTGCACGGCTCACACTGGGCTTTGAAAAGCCCAGCTCATTTGCAATGTCAATCGAGCGTACATAGCCCTGCCGCTGGTGCAGCACCAAGATTGTCTCCAAATAATTTTCGCCCGATTCATACATGGCAATCCCTCCTTACCAGCCGCAGCACATGCGGTTTCTTTTCTTTCTTACTATACTATAGATTCGTCTGAAATTCAAGCGTACCGGCAAAAACAACATCAAAAAACTCCGCACACCAAAAATAAAACAATCTGTCGAAAAAAGTGAAACTATGATCAAACAAGCAGTTTCTTTTGGTTCAAATTACCAAATAAATCACAATTCTTTTTATATTATCTGTATGCAACGTCATTGACAAAAATGTTAGCTGGTGCTAACCTTATAGATGAAAGAAAATTTCCAAACATCATTCAAAGAAAGGGGCGCTGTCTATGCTGCCGTTGGCTTTCGCACAAGAGGGCAAAGTCCACATCATTGCAAGGGTGGGCGGCACGGCGCAAGTGCGTGCGCATTTAGAAAACCTGGGTTTTATTCCCGGTGCCGCTGTTACTGTTATCACTGCCAACGACGGGAATCTCATCGTCAGCATCAAAGAGTCCCGCATTGCCATTAGCAAAGAAATGGCTGGCAAAATCATGATCTGAAAACCACACAGCAGTCGTCACAAAGGAGGAAGTGTCGTGAAAACATTAAGAGATGTGCAGGTGGGGCAAACCGTAACCGTTGTCAAACTGCATGGGCAGGGTGCTACCAAGCGCCGCATCATGGATATGGGCCTGACAAAAGGCGCGCAGGTTTATGTGCGCAAAGTTGCCCCATTGGGTGATCCGGTCGAAATCACCGTAAGAGGCTACGAGTTGTCCCTGCGCAAAGCAGATGCAGAATTGGTGGAAGTAGAAGACGCGTAAGCAGCGTGTGGAAAGGAAGATTCATATGAAACTGAAAATTGCTTTGGCAGGCAATCCAAACTGTGGCAAAACAACGCTGTTCAATGCGTTGACCGGTGCCAATCAGTTTGTGGGCAACTGGCCGGGCGTTACAGTCGAAAAAAAAGAAGGCAAGCTGAAAAAACATAACAATGTCATCGTTACCGATCTGCCGGGTATCTACTCGCTCTCGCCCTACACTTTAGAAGAGGTCGTAGCCCGCAATTATCTCATCGGCGAACGTCCCGATGTCATTTTGAATATCATAGACGGTACCAACTTAGAGCGCAATTTGTACCTGACCACCCAACTGGTTGAGCTGGGCATTCCGGTCGTCATTGCCATCAACATGATGGACGTCGTGCAAAAAAACGGTGACCACATCGACACACAGGCACTTTCCAAACATCTGGGCTGCAAGGTCATCGAGATTTCCGCCCTCAAAGGCACCGGTGTGCAGCAAGCAGCAGAAGCCGCTGTGCAGGCCGCAGAACAGGCCGCTGCAATGCCGCAGCACCGCTTCAGCGGCGTGGTGGAGCACGCACTGGCGCATATTGAAGAAGCAACCGTGCATGAAATGCCGCAGGAGCAGCAGCGTTGGTACGCCATCAAACTGTTCGAGCGCGATGAAAAAGTACTTGAGCAGCTTGTGCTCACACAATCGGTGCGCGACCATATCGAAGCCGACATTCAGGCAGTCGAACAAGAACTGGACGACGATGCAGAAAGCATCATCACCAACGAGCGTTACGCTTACATTTCCAGCATTCTCCAGGGTTGCTATAAGAAAAAACACCGTGGCTTAACCGTCTCCGATAAAATCGACAAAGTCGTCACCAACCGTTGGCTGGCATTGCCCATCTTTGTTGTGGTCATGTTCGTGGTCTATTTTGTGTCAGTCACCACAGTCGGCACCTATGCCACCGACTGGGCAAACGATGGCGTTTTTGGCGACGGCTGGCACCTATTGGGCATTGGCGGCAGTTCATATTCTGAAGCAGCCGACGAGTTCACCGAAGCTTCGCAAATCATTGACGGCTTCATTGCCGCAGCCGATGAGCAGGGCACAGATACGCAGGCGCTCACCGCCGCATTAGATACCGAATCTGAAGACTTTGACCCCGACACGGCCAAGTCGGAGCTCACACAATTCGCTTCGCAGATTCTGCCCACGCAAGAGATCACCTATGAGATCACCGATGAAGAAACACTGGCAACCGAAGAGACAACGGCCACCGGCGCTGATCTCAGCAATGCCGTCACCGTCTACGAAAAATACGAGTTTGCCGAGCCGGATCCGGCCAATTACGGCGTCTGGGTGCCCGGTATACCCGCCCTGGTTAAGCGCGGTCTCACTGCCATCAACTGCGCAGACTGGCTGCAAGGTCTCATCTTAGACGGTGTCATCGCCGGTCTGGGTGCCGTGCTGGGCTTCGTTCCGCAAATTCTGGTGCTGTTCATCTTCCTCGGTTTCTTAGAAGCCTGTGGCTACATGGCGCGCATCGCCTTTGTGATGGACCGCATTTTCCGCAAATTCGGGCTGTCCGGCAAATCCTTCATTCCGATGCTCATCGCCACCGGTTGCGGCATTCCGGGCATTATGTCGTCACGTACCATTGAAAATGACCGTGACCGTCGCATGACCATCATGACAACCACCTTCATGCCATGCGGGGCAAAGCTGCCCTTCATTGCCATGATCGCCGGCGCCATCTTTGGCGGCGCATGGTGGGTGGCTCCCACGGCGTATTTCATCGGCATTGCAGCCATCGTCGTTTCGGGCATCATTCTGAAAAAAACACGCCCCTTCGCCGGCGATCCCGCCCCGTTTGTCATGGAGCTGCCGGCTTACCATATGCCAACGCCTGGCAACGTGCTGCGCGGCATGTGGGAGAGAGGCTGGTCGTTCATTAAAAAGGCAGGCACTATTATCCTGCTTTCCACGATCTGTGTCTGGTTCGTTACGTATTTCGGTTTTGTCGACGGCAGCTTTACCATGCTATCCGAAGATCAGATTGATAACAGCATTCTGGCCATCATCGGCAACGCCATCGCTTGGATTTTTGCACCGCTGGGCTGGGGCAACTGGCAGGCAACTGTTGCATCCATCACCGGTCTTGTCGCAAAAGAGAACATCGTTGGCACGCTGGGTATTTTGTACGGCGGCTCCGGCACGGCATACAGCAACATCGCAGCGTCCTTCACGATGCTCAGCGCCTTCAGCTTTCTGGTATTCAACCTGCTGTGCGCACCATGCTTTGCAGCCATCGGCGCCATCAAACGCGAGATGAACAATGCAAAATGGACGATTTTTGCCGTTGCTTACCAATGCGTATTTGCTTACGCCATCGCGCTGTCCATTTACCAAATCGGCAGCCTGTTCACCGGCAATATCAACATCGGTGGGGTCATCGCAGCATTCTTGGTCGTTGCGTTGTTGCTATATTTGCTGTTCCGGCCCTACCACAAAAGTACAACACTGCAAACACGCATCAAGGCATAACACCAACAAGGAGGCGTATCCGGTATGGAATTTCTCACAACTTATGGCGGCACGCTGTGTGTCGGCGCACTGATTCTGGCCATCATAGGGCTGATCATCTTTAAAATGCGGCGCGACAAGAAAAAAGGCAAGCGTTCCTGCGGCTGCAACTGCAGTCATTGCCCTTCGGCGTCTGCCGGCTGCACGCCGCAGCACACCGAACCACACGCCACCCCAAAAGAACATCACTAACATTAAAAAACCGACGCTTTGATTGGCGTCGGTTTTTGATCATACCACAATACAACGTGTGCTCCAATTCCTTACAAATCATGAACCATCCTCCTCCGTAGCCGGCAAATATCCCAAGCAGAGGACAAGCAAAGGCGCTGATTCTCATCCGATCTGCCCACTTGAAAATTACCAACCGTCGCCCCGCATAGCCCCAACCGCCAGTAAAAACCAGTGGCTGTGTTTTGTTGTTTTCGGTTATTTGCAATCTGGTAATACAGATGCTCTCTCCAATCCTTTCACAGCAATACCATGTGCCGCACGCCAACCCTGTAATTCCAACCGAATCTCACGCACCAGCACCAATCACGGCTTCATTCAGCCTGCATACTTTTCCGGCACAGAAACAGCCACCAGCTTTTGCCAGTGGCTGTATTTGTGCTTATTTAGTGCAGTCCGCAATCGCCAAATGCAGCAAACAGCTGTGCCACCTGCGCCCGCAGAGCCCGGTGCTCCGGCAAACTCAGCGCCGGGTCAGCAGCTAGCAGTGTTTTGGCTGCTTTTTGCGCCTGTAACAGCACTTCCATGTCCTGTGCCATGTCGGCAATTTTCAGGTCTGGCAGACCATGCTGCTTTTCTCCGAAAAAATCACCCGGTCCGCGCAACCGCAAATCTTCATCCGCCACACGAAAGCCGTCCGCCGTGCTGCAAAGCACTTTCAGGCGTGCCACCGCTTCCTCATTCTGCGCGTCCGAGACTAAAATACACGTCGATTTCTGCTGTCCACGTCCTACGCGTCCGCGCAACTGATGCAGCTGCGAAAGACCATACCGTTCCGCATTCTCGATCAAAATCACTACAGCATTGGGCACATCCACACCAACCTCCACCACCGTGGTCGAAACCAGCACGTCGATCTCTCCGGCAGCAAACGCCTGCATCACCGCGTCCTTTTCTTTGGGCTTCATCTTGCCATGCAAAATACCGATCTGCTTGTCAGCCAAACTCTCCTGCTGCAAGTTTGCGGCATACTGCGTCACGCTCGCCATATCGCTTGCACCTTCTTCCACCAGCGGGCAGATGATATATGCCTGCAAACCCTGATCCAAATGCTTACGCAAATATTGCAGCGCCCGTGCCCGCTTGCGGCTGCTGATGGCATACGTCTCCACCGGTTGTCTGCCCGGCGGCAGCTCGTCCAGCACAGAAAGCTCCAAATCGCCGTAGATCATCAGCGCCAAGGTGCGCGGTATCGGCGTGGCAGACATCACCAGCATATGTGGTCGCTCGCCCTTTTCCGCCAGTGTGCTGCGTTGCGCAACACCAAAGCGATGCTGCTCATCGGTGATCACCAGCCCCAGCTTTGCAAATTCCACGTTTTCTCCCAGCAGTGCATGCGTGCCAATCACCAGTTGTATCGCGCCGCTTTTCAAATCCTTGAGCAGCGCCCGTTTTCTGGCAGGCGTCACCGCACCAGTTAGCAATCCTACGGCAATGCCGGAGCTTGCCAGCATCTTGCTCAGCGAGGCATAATGCTGCTGCGCCAAAATTTCCGTCGGTGCCATAAATGCAGCCTGCACGTCGTTTTTCACAGCGGCATAGCACAGTGCCGCAGCCACCGCGGTTTTACCGCTTCCCACGTCACCCTGCACCAGCCGACTCATCGGACTGCGATCCTTTGTGTTTGCCATGTCCGCCATCGCCTGTGCAACAGCGCGTTTCTGTGCCGCAGTGGGGGAGAAGGGCAGCAATTTCCAAAACTCCTCGGTATGGTCAACAAACGGCGGCAAAGTCGTTGCCTGTTTTTTGCGACGTTTGAGCTGCCACAGTCCCAACTGCAAGGTGAACAACTCTTCAAACACCAGCCGCTTTTTTGCAATCTGCATGGCCTCCATCTCATCGGGAAAGTGAATCTGCTCCAAAGCATACCGCAGTTCACACAGTCCATATTCCATCCGCAGATCATACGGCAGCGGATCGTTCAACTGTTGCGGCAGCAGTGTCAGTGCATGCCTTACAGCATTGCCGATCATGCGAGAAGAAAGCCCCTGCGTCTGCCGGTAGACAGGGCACACCGCCGGAGCAGTTGCCGCCGAATAAAATTCCGGAGCGCTCATCTCTTTGCGCAGCAGCGTGCCGGTCACCTTGCCATAAAACAGATATTCCCGCCCCTCCTGCAACAAAGAGGTAATATACGGGTTATTAAAAAATGTCAGATGCAAGTCGCTCTGTCCGTCTGTCGCGATTGTTTTATACAATGTCATTCCATTGCGAATGCGCGTTTCCCGCGGCTTTTGCAGCACAGTTGCCCGCAGCGCGCACACCTGTTCCGTAGGAGCTAGCGCAATGGGGTAGGGGTTGCTCCAATCCTCATATGCCCGCGGGTAATAACGCAGCAAAGCGCCAACGCTGAACAGGCCAAGCCGTTGAAACAGCTTCGCCCGTTTTTCGCCGACGCCCTGTAACGTTTGAATCTCTCGTTCAAATAAAGAAGCCATCGTTATTCAATCGAAAGCATAAAGTAATAGATTGGCTGACCGCCGTTGACTAGCGTCACCTCAATCTCACTGCCAACCTTTGCCTTAATGCGGTGAAATGCGTCCTCCGCCTGTGCCTGCGTAATGTCCTCCCCATAAATCACTGTAATAAACGAAGTTCCGCGCTTTGCCATCGCCTTTGCCAGGCGTGCAACCGCGTGCACCGGGTCTTTGTCAATGATTTCCAGCTTACCGTTCTCCAGCCCTAAAATGTCGCCTTCTTTCATTTTGTGCCCGCCAAATTCCGAGTCTCTGGCTGCAAACGTTACCAAACCGGTGCCCACCGTGCTGGCAGCATGCATCATCACAGCGCTGCTGATTTCCGGCGTGCTGCCGCTTTCATACGCCAGCAAAGCAGAAAGCCCCTGCGGCACGGTGCGTGTCGGCAAAACCACCACGCGCCGGTCGGTCACCAGCGGCACAGCCTGTTCCGCCGCCAGAATAATATTTTTATTGTTTGGCAGCACAAACACGGTTTTTGCCGGTGTTGCCAGCACGGCCTGCGCAATGTCCTGGGTGCTGGGGTTCATCGTCTGTCCGCCGCTCACCACCTGTGCACAACCCAGGTCATAAAACAACGTCTGTAATCCGTCACCGGCAGCCACAGCCACAAAACCAACCTCTTCAGTCGGTTCCTGGGGTGCAGCGCTTTGCTCGCTCTGCGCAGCCGCCTGAGCCTTCGCAGCATTTTCTGCGGCCAACCGGTGCTGTTCCTTCATATTTTCAATTTTCACCGTCAAAAGCTGTCCGTGCGTTAGCGCTTCCTGCAATGCAGTTCCGGGGTTTTCCGTGTGCACATGCACCTTGATGATCTCCTCATCGTCCACCACCACAACGCAGTCGCCAATCCCTTCCAAAAAGCTCCGCAGTTCCTGCGGTGTTTTGGTGCACTCCGGCATTCTTCCTACGATGAATTCCGTACAATACGTAAACGTGATCTCGCCGTCAAATTCCGCAGCTGCACTGCGAAAAAAGTCGTCCTGTTCTATGCGGTCCTGCACCACCGGCGCTCGATCCGCGATTAATACATTGTCCTTTATCACAGACAGCATTCCCTCCAAAATCAAGCACAACCCCTTGCCGCCGGCATCTACTACGCCGGCTTTTTTCAGCACGGGCAACAGATCCGGTGTTGTCTCCAGCGCGTCCTGTGCTCCTTTGCACACGGCATCCCACACATAAACCGGGTCGTCCTCAATCACCGATGCCGCTCTGCCTTTTTCGCCGGCAATGCGCGCCACGGTCAAAATAGTGCCTTCTGTCGGCTTCATCACCGCTTGATAGGCTTCCTGCACGCCAACGCCAAATGCATTGGCCAGCTCCACTCCGCCAACCGTTGCACACCGCGCAATCTCCCGGGCAAAACCGCGAAACAGCAGCGATAAAATCACGCCGGAGTTTCCTCTTGCGCCGCGCAGCATCGCCGTAGCCGCCGTTTTGGAAACATCGCCGGCATGTGCGCTGCTCTGTTCGGTCAGGGCACTGGCTGCTGCCGTCATAGTCATCGACATATTCGTGCCTGTGTCTCCGTCCGGCACCGGAAAAATATTCAAATCATTCACCGTGTTTTTATACATGGCAATGTGATTCGCGCCTGAGATCAGTGCGTTTTTCAGGGTCAATCCATCAATCATTGTATGCACTCCTTACTGTCAAGCCCTGCAATCCATGGTAGATTTATCATTCTTATTATATCATATTCTGCACATTTGTTCAACGCAAATCCTCCTGCACAATATGAATTGGCGTTACCGCAGTCGTTTTCCCGTTTTTCTCGTCGATTTCAAACACAACGCCGTCCAAATGACATGCACCAGATGCCAAATCGAAGCGCACCGGCAATTTTCCCCGCATGCGTTTGATTACCAGCTCCGGCTTTACGCCCAGCACAGAGCGGCACGGACCCACCATGCCAACATCCGTCAAAAATCCCGTTCCCTGCGGCAAGATCTGTGCATCGGCAGTCTGCACGTGTGTGTGTGTGCCAAAAATAGCCGAGACTTTCCCGTCAAACGCATACGCAAACCCGCCCTTTTCGCCGGTTGCCTCCGCGTGCAAATCCACAATCACAATCTTCGGCAACCGCTGCTGCAAAATCCGCTCCATCGTAACAAACGGGCAGGCCAGTGGTTCCATATACACCACGCCCATCACATTGACCACCGCTACCTGCAACCGACCCTTGTCCACCATGCAAACACCCTTTCCCGGCGTGCCGGCAGGGTAGTTGGCCGGGCGCAGCAGTCCCTCCGCCTCGTCAAACAGCGGGTAAACCTCTCTGCGTCGAAATGCGTGGTTCCCCGTTGTAATCACGTCCACACCGCTGGTAAACAAATGCTCTGCCGCAGCCGGTGTAATCCCATTTCCGTCCGCAGCATTTTCGCCGTTTGCAATCACCAAATCAATGCCATATTCCTGTTTCAAAGCCGGCAGGCGCGCGCGTAAAAATTTGCAGCCAATGCTGCCTACAACGTCACCAATCGCAAGCACCTTCATAAAGCAACCTCCGCTTTTCAAATTTCGCACTTCATTATATCACAGTTCCCCTGTCGAAAGAAATGACTAAAACCACAAGTTCACAAAAAGCTTACAATTAAAAAAGCGAAGCCCACAAACTGCGAGCTCCGCTATTTCGTTATCTTGCATATTCGACCGCGCGACTTTCGCGCACCATGTTGACTTTAATTTGCCCCGGGTATTGCAAATCATCCTCACTTGTTATCCAACACAGCCAACCACAGTTTCCAATAAAAAAGCGAAGCCCACAAACTGCGAGCTCCGCTATTTCGTTATCTTGCATATTCGACCGCGCGACTTTCGCGCACCATGTTGACTTTAATTTGTCCCGGGTATTGCAAATCATCCTCAATTTTCCGACAAATATCTCTGGCCAGCAATACCATCTGGTCATCGTTCACCAGTTCCGGTTTCACCATGATGCGCACCTCACGTCCGGCCTGAATCGCAAAGCACCGTTCCACGCCGGCAAATGAAGAGGCGACCTCTTCCAACTTCTCCAGACGTTTGATGTAATTTTCCAAATTCTCACGCCGCGCCCCCGGCCGTGCAGCCGAAATGGCGTCTGCTGCCTGTACAATGCACGCCAGCAGACTCTGCGGCTCTATGTCTCCGTGGTGCGATTGAATTGCATCGATTACCACTTCATGTTCTTTATACTTCCGAGCCACCTCAAGGCCAATCTCCACATGCGAGCCCTCCACCTCATGGTCCAGCGCCTTCCCGATGTCATGCAGCAAACCGGCGCGACGTGCCAGCACAGGGTCCAGCCCCAATTCCGAGGCCATCAGGCCCGACAAAAACGCAACCTCCAGCGAATGATTGAGCACATTCTGGCCATAGCTGGTACGGTAATGCATTCGGCCCAGCAGCTTCACGATTTCCGGGTGCACGCCGTTCACTCCAGCCTCCAGCACCGCGCGTTCGCCTTCCTGCTTGATGGTCGCATCCACTTCCTTGCGGGCTTTTTCGATCATTTCTTCAATGCGCGTCGGGTGAATTCTGCCGTCTGCGATCAGCTTCTCCAGTGCCAGCCGGGCAATTTCACGCCGCACCGGCTCAAATGCCGAAACCGTGATCGTCTCCGGTGTATCATCAATAATCAGATCCACACCCGTCATCGTTTCAATGGCGCGAATATTACGTCCCTCACGCCCGATAATGCGTCCCTTCATCTCGTCATTGGGCAGCTGTACCACCGAGATTGTCGCTTCCGACACCTGGTCTGCAGCGCACCGCTGAATCGCAATCGTGATGATTTCCCGCGCCAAACTCTCCGCGTCCTCTTTGGTCTGCCGTTCAAACTCCCGCACTCTGGTCGCTTTTTCGTGCACCAGTTCACTCTCCAGATTGTTCAGCAGTAGTTCTTTGGCCTGCTCCATGCTCAGTCCAGAGATCCGCTCCAGCGCCTCAAACTGGCTGGCCTTGATGCCTTCTGCCTCATCCAGTGCCTGCTGTGCCTGCTGCTTTTTCTGCTGCACGGCCTCTTCCTTTTTCTCAAGGCTTTCCAGTTTCTTGTCCAGTGTCTCTTCTTTCTGTTGCAGGCGTCGCTCCTGCCGCTGCACTTCCTTGCGCCGTTCGCCCAACTCTTTTTCCGATTCATCGCGCAGCCGGTGCAGCTCCTCTTTGCCTTCCAGCAAAACTTCCTTCTTCTTTGCCTCCGCCGCGCGCACGGCCTCGTGCATCATGCGTTTGGCTTCTTCTTCCGCAGAGCCAATGGCGTTTTCCGCAGTCTTCTTTCTGTGTGCGCTTCCGGCCAAAAACGCAGCAAATGCCGCGCCGGCAGCTACCACAACGCCAACCGCCGCGCAGATTAAAATAATTCCAACCGTTCCCACAGTTCTGAAGACACCTCCTTTTTCCTTTTCTCTCTAGAATCTGTTTCGATCTTTATTTTGAATATAACAATATCTTGTCAATGGATTGTTTACATTCACTTTATATTGTATTACGATTGGTAGCGTCCTGTCAAGCAGAATTCCCCGGTTCCATCCCGGCTGCAAAACGCTTGACTTTTCGTTTCAGCAGTGCTACCATAAAAGAAAGCTAAAAACAAAAAGCAATGAAAAGAATGCCCCGTCCTGTTTGCCGCAACAGAGAGCAAACGTCTCAGGCTGCAAGCGTTTGCAGCGGCTTTGGCCGGTCGCCACCATCTTTGAGCTGCTACCGAGTGCTTTTTGCAAAAAAAGCAGTAAGGCATGCCGGCCGGGCGCCGTTACACGTCTGCAACAAGGGCAAAGCACGTTTTTGCCAAATCTGGGTGGAACCACGGGTATAGCCCGTCCCTGTGTCACAGGGGCGGCTTTTTGTTTTTACAATTATTTCGAGAGGAGTTTTCATCATGAGCATCACCGTCAATCTCAAAGGCGATTCCAAACAATTCGAATCGGGCACCACTGTTGCACAGGTCGCCCAGTCCATCGGCGCCGGGCTGTTCAAGGCAGCCTGTGCCGGCAAAGTCAACGGCCAAATGGTCGATCTGCGCACCCCTCTAACGCAAGACTGCGACTTAGAGATCCTCACCTTCGAGCAGCCGGAGGGCAAACATGCTTACCGCCACACGGCCGCTCACGTGCTGGCTCAGGCGGTCAAACGTCTCTTCCCGCAGGCACGTCTGGCCATTGGCCCGGCGGTTGAAAACGGGTTTTATTACGATATCGATCTGCCCCGTCCGCTCACGCAAGAGGAGCTTCCCAAAATCGAAGCAGAGATGAAAAAGATCATCAAAGAAAATCAGCCCATCGAGCGCTTCGAACTGCCTGCCGATCAGGCCATCGAGCTGATGCAGCAGCAAGACCAGCCCTACAAAGTCGAGCTGATTCAAGAGCACGCCGGCAAAGGTGAGCCGATCAGCTTCTACCGGCAGGGCGAATTTACCGACCTTTGTGCCGGTCCGCACCTGCTTTCCACGGGCAGTTTAAAGGCAGTGCGGCTCACCGCCGCCACGGCAGCCTACTGGCGCGGCGATTCCAAAAACAAAACGCTCCAGCGCATCTATGGCGTCGCCTTCCCGAAAACTTCAGAGCTGGAAGCCTACCTGGAGCAGCTGGAAGAAGCCAAAAAGCGCGACCACAACGTCATCGGCCGTCAGCTGGGCTATTTCACCACAGTCGATTACATCGGCCAGGGTCTGCCAATTCTGCTGCCAAACGGCGCCAAGGTCATCCAGCAGCTGTCCCGCTTTGTCGAAGATGAAGAAGAACGCCGCGGCTACCTGCTGACCAAAACGCCGTTCCTGGCCAAAAGCGACCTGTACAAAATATCCGGCCACTGGCAGCATTATCGCGACGGCATGTTCGTTCTGGGTGACGAAACAGAAGCCGATGGCAAAGAGGCCTTCGCACTGCGCCCAATGACCTGTCCGTTCCAGTTTCAGGTCTACCTGAACAAAAAGCGCAGCTACCGCGACCTGCCCATGCGTCTCAACGAGACCTCCACGCTCTTCCGCAACGAGGCTTCCGGCGAAATGCACGGCCTGATCCGCGTGCGCCAGTTCACCATTTCCGAGGGGCACATCGCCTGCCTGCCCGAGCAACTCGAGCAAGAGTTTTCCGATTGCGTCGATCTTGCCAACTATATGCTTGAAACACTGGGTCTGCACGAAGATGTCACGTACCGCTTCTCCAAATGGGACGAAACCGACAAAGAAAAATACATCGGTTCCCCCGCACAGTGGGAGGAGGTGCAAAACCGCATGCGCACCATCCTCAACGATCTGAACCTCACCTACACCGAAGCCGCGGGCGAAGCCGCCTTCTACGGTCCCAAGCTTGACATTCAGATCAAAAACGTGCACGGCAAAGAAGACACGCTCATCACCATTCAAATCGACTTCCAACTGGCCGAGCGTTTCGGCATGACCTACGTCGACAAAGACGGCCAAACGCAGTATCCTTACGTCATCCACCGCACGTCGCTGGGCTGTTACGAGCGCACCCTGGCGCTGCTGCTCGAAAAATATGCCGGCGCCCTACCCACCTGGCTCATGCCGGAGCAGGTACGCATCCTGCCCATCAGCGACCGTTTCATTGCGCAAGCCGAGCAAATCCGGCAAACGCTGGCCGCTGCAGGTATCCGCGTCACCTGCGACGATCGCAGCGAAAAAATCGGCTACAAAATCCGCCAGGCACAGCTGGAGAAAATCCCCTACATGCTTGTCATTGGCGACAAAGAGGCAGAAAGCGGCACCGTTGCCGTCCGCAGCCGCAGTCAGGGCGATTTGGGCAGCATGACAACAGAAGAATTCCTCGGCAAACTGCTGCTTGAAATCGCCAACAAAACAAAATAAATTCTGTCTGAGCGGGCTCTGAGCAGCCTGCTTTTTTGCGCCCGAATTCCAAACTATTTGATTGTAATTTTTCAACCCGTTTTTGTGCGCTTTGCCGATTGACGCATCGCAAAAAACGATGTCCTGTTCCATACTGCAAAGTCATGTAATTGTGAAAACCAGATGTTGAAAACTACAAAAAATCGTGAAAAAACGCGGCTTCCATGTTGAAAACCATGTTGAAAACGTTGAAAAGCAATTCTGTCATAAGCCAATGCTACCCCAAATCCGTCTATTCTAAAAAGCCCTGCCCATTCTGTCGCAAAACAGGGGGTTTTACGAAATTTGTAAATTTTTTGTGAATAAACTGTGACTGTTTTCCACAAATTTCCCATCAATTTTCACAAAACCTCACCGACCAAAAATGGCAGCGCTTTTTTGGCAATCCCGCCCAATCCGTCAAACATCTCTCCGTGCCTTCTTCCACTACACACGCTTTTTTATCTTATATCTGCAACAATTCAAAACTTTCCTGATTAATATTGCAATTCTCGTGGGCTTCAACTTTACACCGCTTTCCCAAATCGTCTCAGCCCACGCAATGCCTCAATTTCCGCCTTTTTCAGCACGCTCCGTCCATTTTTTCAAAAAAACCATCCATGCCATTCCAAATCCGTTCTCAACCTCCATCTTTCCAATCGATTTTTAATACGCCATGTTGCCAAGCGCGAATTGTTCCCAACTAAAAGTATGACTCCGCTTCATTCCCAAAGTCACCCATCAAAAAAGAGCAGAATTTCTCCTGCTCCAAATACAACAAATCATTTTTTCCTTCACCAACCCCCCGGTGCCGACTATATCATAGATCCATAGAAATATTCCAATAAACTTAATATAAGCATTTGTTTTTCTTATAAAGATATGATTTATGAACACAAAATAGTATTTCATAGTTGCAAACGGGTATAAAAATTACACACCACATCTCCTCGGTGCAAAGTGTAAACTTCCCTTCACCCCCCCGGTGCCGACTATATCATAGATCCATAGAAATATTCCAATGAACTTAATATAAGCGTTTTGTTTTCTTATAAAGATTTGATTTATGAATATAAAACAGTATTTCATGGTTGTAAACAGGTATAAAAAATTACACACCACATCTCCTCGGTGAAAAGCGTAAACTTCCCTTCGCCAAGATTGCTGCTATGACATTCCAAATCCCGCCGCCATCCAGATTGCACACTGATTTTTGAACAAACTGTAAACAAAGGCCGTTTTTGGTTCCAAAGTGCAGGTTTGTGGTCACAAAACAGCACATTATGGCACAAATTCATGAACGATTTTTGAACAGAATTCTGTTTGCCTCAAAGTGCAAATTCATCTTTGTCAAACGAGCCAAGCACCGGTTGCGTCTTTGGTTTTCTCAGCAATGGATCGTATGAAAACCGCTTACATACGCCGTTTTCATCGATTTTGCATCCCGCAGTGCAGGTCACGTTTGGCAGCGCTGGAGTCGCATTTTTGCTGCAATATGCGCAGTCCGGTTTAATATCTGCCCCAAACAGTCGTTTTTGAGCCATATGCACCCTTCTTTCTTCCATTTTTTGTTCATTATATCATAAACAGCTTGCTATTTCCATCCTTTTTTTCGTTGAAATCCCACACAAATTATGAACAAAATGCAACAAATCACCAATGCGATCCCCGCCGGCAACGAATAAGAAATAGTCCCCGAAATCGGCTGAGAAATCGTGTGAAAAACAGCTTGATCCGGCACCTTAAAATACGCTGAAAACGGCGCAACAGCGAGGGCTGTGAGCATTCCATGCACCGCCCGAAACACCACAAATTTCCACTTGCAAACACCGCATTTCCCACTGCAGGCCAGCACCTGCAACAGCACACAAATTCCCCCAAATCCCAACCCAAAAGCGAACAACCATACTGGTGCCCCCAGTGCTGCGGCATCCACACAGCCTGTAGTGATTTCGAGCAAAAATCCCGGCAAAGCCGCCGCTACAGAAGTCGGCAAACGTAGGCACAGCAAGGCTTTGCACAATATTTGCATTACACCGCAAGCATGCAGCAAATCCGCAAATGCTGCGCATACAATCACAAAACTGCTCATGCTCAGCAGCCCGCGGGCAGCGCTTGCAACAGCCTCCACCAGCGGTGCTGCGCATGCCTGCTTGGCAATATTTTCGGTCGGTGCTGGGTACTTTTTCCATCGTGCATACAATCCCAATGCAGCTCCCAAAGCCAGCAGAGAAGCCGCTTGTGCGCAAAATAGCAGCACGCCGGCTGCAGTACTTTGCAACAGCGTGCCACCCACAACGCTTACGGTAAAAGCCGGTCCGCCGCATACACAAAAATATAGTATTCTCCGCGCCTGCTCTGGTGTAATGGCGCCTTGTCGCAGCAATGCTGCACAGCCTCGCGCACCAACCGGGTAGCCGCCGATAATGCCCATCAGCAGCACAGTGCCAGCGCTTCCAGGCAGATAAAATAACGCGTGCATCCCTAGTCCAAGCGCTTTGCCAAGTCGCTGAGCCAGGCCAGAAGTCGTCAAATATGACGACAGCACCAAAAATGGAAACAGAGATGGAATCAGTGTATACAAGCAGTAAGAAATACCACGTTCCGCACCACTTTTCACTGCCTGAGGAAAAACCAGAATTCCTGCTGCACAAGCAGCGCAGAACAGGCATAATAGGGTGGTTTTGCATGCATCTGCAATGTGAGTACGCATAAAAAACTCCTTTCCGACAAGAGTCGGTTTCTTTGTTTATCTATATGTCAAACGGTGATTTTTATTGCCCAAGGTGCATAATCTTTGTGAGAAGATTATTACTTTCAGAAAGAGCGGGTGGTTACAATGAATCAGGCACAGCGCAGCGCAGGCAGGCGCAAAGATCGTGAGATGGCGCGTGGGCTGCAAAAAATTGCGGGTGCACTGCAGTTGCCGGCAGCGGTGGTGGCGGGCACATCACATATGCAGCTTTGCGGAAACCGCGAAGCAGTATTGGAGGGCTGTAGTGGTATTGTAGAATATACACAGGAGATCGTACGAGTTAAAACAGGTAAATTTATTACCAAATTCAGCGGTAGAGAACTTGAAATCAAATGTCTACAAAGTGATTCACTGGTGGTGCAGGGCTTTATTCTGGCGATTGAATTTCAGTTTTGAGGTGATACGATGTTTTTGTTGCGGATCCTGCGCTGGATTGCGGGCTATGTGGTATTTACTATCCAAGGTAGCGGGCAGGAGCGGTTTTTGAATTTGTGCGCACGTTGTGGTTACACCGTTTGGAATATCAAGCGTACAGATTGTTTTTTTGTTTCCATAGCACGTAGTAAGTACCGCCTGCTTAAAAACCCTGCACGCCAAACAGGGGTTAAAATTCGGGTATATCGTAAGTGTGGGCTGCCATTTCTACTGGGTAAATTACCTAATTTTAGAAGTATGGCAGTTGGACTGGGTGTTTTTGCACTGGTGCTATGTTTTTTGTCCACACGAGTGTGGAGTATTCGTGTGCAGGGTAACGAGCGCATCAACGCCGATTTACTGCTGTTGACCGCAGAGGAAATGGGTTTGAAAGAAGGTATGGCAAGACAAAAGCTGGATACACTGGAGCTACAGAATCGTCTCATGCTGTCGTACCCGCAGATTGCGTGGATTTCATTGAATACCAGAGGCAGTACAGTAACGGTGTGTATTGGAGAAAAAGAGGATAAACCGGAAATTTGGAACAGTGACAGCAAGATTATGAATATTACTGCAGCAAAAGATGGGCAGGTGATTTATGTTGAGGCAACACACGGCACACCGCAGGTTAAAGCGGGTGACGGTGTTGCCAAAGGGCAGTTATTGGTCAGCGGTATTACTGAGACCAAATACAGCAATCTGTTTACCCGCGCAACGGCCAGAGTCATTGCACGTGTTAAGCATAACTATGAGCTTTCAGTGCCGCTACAACAAGAGGTACTGGAACCTACTGGCACGGTGATTATCCGCTATGCGCTCAGGCTGTTTGGTTGTACAGTTCCGGTAACGCTGGAGACACAGCCGCAAAACCACGACGATTTCGTTTATGAGCGGGCATTGTCAATCCATCGTCTGCAAACTGAGCAGGCGGCATTACCGGCAACGGTATATGAAGAACGTTGGACTGAATCTCGCAAAACGATGGTAGAATACACACCGGAGCAAGCATTGGATCAGGCTCTCGACAAACTAGAACAACAGAGACAGGCCGAGATGTTGGAGGGCACACGCATTGTGACAAGTGAAATAACGCACGCAGTTGAAAATGGGCAGCTTGTGTTACGTGCACAGGAGATTTGGGAAGAAAATATTGCACAGGAAACCGAAATTTATATCGAAACATAGTGTTTTTACGGCAAGGCAAGAAAAAATGTAATAAAATGCGTGACGGAATCGGGAATTTATGTTATACTCTGTGATATACTGCTAACAGAAGTATCATTCATTTTTTTGGGCACAGTTTTGTGTATAAAGGTGATGGAATGTTCGAACAACGCATTGATATCGACCGCATGGAACAGGCAGTTGCCTTGTTTGGCAGCTTTGATGAAAACGCAAAGCTGCTTGAACAGGTATACGGTGTGAAAATTGTGGGCAGAGATGCTGAAATTAAGGTTTCTGGTGCGCCGGAGGCTGTTGCCAAAGCAGTTAAAACGTTAGAGAGTCTGCTTAGCCTAGTGAATAGAGGAGAAGCACTCAGTGAGCAGAATGTGCGCTATTGCATTTCAATGGTAAACGAGGGTAGCACAGAGAAAATCGAAACACTGGCAGGTGATTGTATTTGCGTAACAGCAAAAGGCAAGCCGGTAAAACCGAAAACCTTTGGTCAAAAAAACTATTGCAGCACAATTAAAGAGAACACAATCACCATTGGTGTAGGCCCTGCTGGCACAGGAAAGACGTATCTTGCCGTTGCTATGGCTGTTACTGCATTTCGTGCGCAGCAGGTGAACCGTATTATTTTGACAAGACCAGCGGTGGAAGCAGGAGAAAAATTGGGTTTTTTGCCGGGGGATTTGCAGCAAAAAGTGGATCCGTATCTGCGACCGCTGTATGATGCCTTGTTCGATATGCTGGGTGCTGAAACGTACCAAAAATATTTAGAGCGCGGTAATATTGAGGTAGCACCGCTGGCTTATATGCGAGGCAGAACGCTGGACGACAGCTTTATTATTTTAGACGAAGCGCAAAATACAACGCCTGAGCAGATGAAAATGTTTTTAACACGCTTGGGTTTTAATTCCAAGATGGTCATTACCGGTGATATTACACAAATCGATTTACCGGATGGACGAAAATCTGGACTGCGGGATGTGATGCAAGTACTACGACAGGTAGACGATATTGCACAGGTGCAGTTTAGTGAAAAAGACGTAGTGCGCCACAAACTGGTGCAGGATATCATAAAAGCTTATGAGGAGCGAGAACGAAAGGGGAAAAAATAGCGTGGAAAAAATCAGAGTGATTATTCGCAATGACCAGAAGGAGGTCAAAATCCCCACGGGACTGCGTATGCTGGTGCGCCGTTGCTGCAACGCAGTGCTGCGTATGGAGGAGTTTGATGCTCCCGCAGAAATCAGCGTGACATTTGTGGACAACCAGCAGATTCAGCAACTCAACAAAGAGTACCGCAAAAAAGACGCACCAACAGATGTGTTGTCTTTTCCTATGGGAGAGAAGGGAAACTACGATATCAACCATGATACCGGTGCAAAAATTTTGGGCGATGTGATTATCTCAATGGAAAAAGCTGTGGAGCAAGCGGAGCGTTTTGACCATAGTTTGGAACGTGAAGTTGGCTATTTAACAGCACATTCGATACTGCATTTGTTGGGCTATGACCATGAAAAAGGCGGCATTGACCGTGTGCGGATGCGGGAAAAAGAGGAGCAGGTGATGACGCGGTTGGGGCTACCCAGTTCCAGCAGCTATGTACTGGAAGAGGATGAGGCATAACTGTGCATTTTTTCAAAGGGTTTCAGGCTGCGTTTCGTGGTCTTATATATTGCATCAATCATGAACGGAATATGCGGATTCATACAGTGGCAGCGCTGTATGTATTCGTTTTTTCATTCTTTTTTGAAATTCCACCGGCAGGGTATGCTGTATTGTTTACACTGTTTGGAGTTGTAATGGCGCTGGAGGTTGTCAATACTGGCCTGGAAGCATTAGCAGACCGTATTTCGCCAGGTTACAGTCATGTGGTAAAGGTAGTCAAAGATATTGCAGCGGGTGCAGTTTTGGTGATGGTGGTGTTTGCCGTTGCAATTGCAGTAGTATTGTTTTGGCAGCCCAAGGGCTTTGTAGGTATTTATCGTTATTTTTGTCAGGACATGCCGATTATGTGGCTGCCGTTTATAATAGTTTCTGTTTGTAGTCTTTGGTATATTGCAAAAGGGCCGATGGGTATGAAAAATTTCTTTTTGCGGCATAAAAAATTTGAACAGGAATAAGGGGATGTTGTTTTGCAGAAAAAGGAGCAAGTGCAGAAAAATGGTATTGCTGCAGCAAAGCTGAATGAAGATGACCGTGGAGCATTTGTGGCGATTGTAGGTAGACCGAATGTCGGCAAGTCTTCATTGCTCAATACAATGGTAGGGCAGAAAATTGCTATTGTTTCTGGTAAACCGCAAACAACGCGCACCAAAATTATGGGGGTGTTGACCCGCGGAAAAAATCAACTGGTATTTTTAGATACACCGGGATTGCATAAACCGCGTACTGCACTGGGACAATATATGGTCAAATCTATTACAGAATCGGTGGCGGGCGTGGATGCGTGTCTGCTGGTAGTGGAGGCTGGCAAGCCTGTTTCACAAGCGGACAGAGATTTAATTGAAAAGTTTCAGGCGTTGAGATTGCCGGCACTGCTGGCAGTCAATAAAGTGGATGCCATTGCAAATAAAACAGTGTTAATGGAACAAATCACTGCATATACAGCATTGTTTGATTTTGCGGCTGTGGTTCCGGTTTCAGCGATAACGGGCAGCGGTGTACAAGATCTGATTGCTGAGTTGGAACAGCTTTGTCAGCCGGGAGGGCATTTTTTTGCTTCCGATGCGCTGACAGATCAACCAGAGCGTGTGATTGCAGCTGAAATCGTGCGTGAGAAGCTGTTGCGTTTACTTGATAAAGAAATTCCCCATGGTGTGGCGGTTACCATAGAGCGCATGAAGGAGCGGGAAAACTGCCCGGAAATGCTGGATGTGGAAGCAGTGATTTACTGTGAGCGGGATAATCATAAGGGAATTATAATTGGTAAACAAGGCGCAATGCTCAAGCGTGTAGGTATCTATGCCAGGGAAGATATGGAGCGTTTTTTTGACTGCAAGGTGAATTTGCAGCTCTGGGTTAAAGTGAAAGAAGACTGGCGTAATCGTGCGCAGATTCTGCAAAGGCTTGGCTATGGGAAAAATGAACATTTTTAATTTTTTACCGTGGTAAGACTATTGTTAAAACCTGTTTTCGTATCCAAAAATTTGCTCTCATAACTGTTTGATACAGCGTGCATACTGTTTGTACAACAAGCAGAGAGCAGGTGCGGCAATGGATACAGAGATAGCGTGGCAAATGTTTGCGCAAACAGGCAGAGTGCAGGATTATCTGCGATATTGCCAGATAAAAGCGGGGTGCGACACCTGTACACAGGAGGGATTTGATGCAGATCAACACCGACGGACTGGTAATTGCGGAGAAAATTGTAGGGGAAAATGATCGTCTGATTACCTTGTTGACGCGGGATGAGGGGGTCATTCGTGCGTTTGCGCCGCTTGCCAAAACACTCAAAAGCAAGCAAAGTAGTGCAACGCAGTTGTTGTGTTATTCCCAGTTTGCCATTTACCGTGGACGGGACAAATATATTGTGAATGATGCGCAGCCATTGCAGGTGTTTTTTGATCTGCGTAGTGATATTGAAACAGTGGCTCTGGCGCAATATTTTTGTCAGCTTGCAGCGGTGTTGGCTCCGGCAGAAATGCCCGCGGGTGATTTTTTGCGCTTAGTGCTCAACGCACTGCATTTGTTGGCGCAAAAAAAACGACCTCACAACATTTTGAAAGCAGCGGTAGAAATGCGAATGCTTGCACTAGCCGGATATATGCCTGATTTTATCTGTTGCCAAGAATGCGGGGTATATCAAGTGCAAGACATGGTATTTTTGCCAGCTAGTGGCGTGATTTATTGCAGTGATTGCTATCACAATGCTACAGAATTTGCGTTTCATGTTACACCGGGCATTATGACGGCGTTGCGCCATACGATATATGCCGATTTTGATAAAGTGTTTTCGTTTCAGTTGCCGCTGCAAGGGCAACGGCAACTTGCTGAAATTACAGAAGCTTATCTACTGCAAACGCTGGAACGGCGCTTTACCACTCTAGATTTTTATCATCAGGTAACAGAGTTCGCAGCGCAAACGAATTGAGGGATGGCATGGGAGATCAGATGGAAAAATACATAACATTGCTAGAGCTGGATAAAGTTCTGGAATTGCTGGCAAAGCAAGCAGTTGGTGTGGAGGCCGCTGAGTTAGCACGTAACCTGCGACCGTGTACAGATAAAGCGCGGGTACAGGTTTTACTCAATGAAACAGACGCGGCTCTGCAACTAACTGCTCGATTTGGTACACCGTCTTTTTCGGGTCTTGAGCCTATTTCTGCTCTTTTAAATCGGGCGAAAGCGGGAGGTATACTTAATTTAGCCGATTTTTTGATGGTCGCAGGGGTTTTGCGTGTCATACGCGGTTTGATGCAATGGAAGCATAGAAGTGCTGAGCAACAAACGGTTTTGGATGGATACTTTGTGCGTTTGGCATCCAATAAACCGTTGGAAGATCAGATTGAACGAGTGGTGGCTTCAGAGGATGAGGTGGCAGATACGGCATCTACAGAACTTGCATCGCTGCGTCGTAAACTGCGCCGTGCTGCTCAAAGTGTACGGGAGCAGTTAGATGGTATGATACGCTCGCAGACGTATCGAACTTATTTGCAGGATGCGATTGTGACAATGCGTGGTGGGCGGTATGTGGTTCCGGTAAAGGCGGAATATCGCAGCGAAGTGCCGGGTTTGGTGCATGATACATCTTCTAGCGGTGCCACATTGTTTATTGAACCGATGGGCGTGGTGGAGATCAATAACGAAATACGAGTAATTAAGGCGCAGGAACAGGCAGAGATTGAGCGTATTTTGGCAGAGATTTCGGTGCAGGTGGGCGCATTTGCGCAAGAGCTGGCAGTTGGATATGAAGCAGCGGTGCAGTTAGATCTGATTTTTGCCAAGGCGCATTTGGCATATGCTATGAAAGCCGAGTTGCCAAAACTGAGCGATGATTACAGCGTGGTGCTCAAACAGGCAAGACATCCGCTGCTTGCTGCCGAAATCGTTGTGCCAACAGATGTTGAATTGGGCAAAGCTTTTGATACATTGGTCATTACTGGTCCAAATACGGGTGGCAAAACGGTAACGCTAAAAACACTTGGTTTGTTCTGTGCAATGGCGATGTGTGGTCTGTTAATCCCGGCAGCGCAGGGGAGCACGGTGCCGGTATTTCGCTATTTGCTGGTGGATATTGGTGATGAGCAAAGTATTGAGCAATCGCTTTCTACCTTTTCTTCGCATATGGTAAATTTGATTCGTATTTTAAAGCAAGCGAATGAGAACAGCTTGGTATTGCTTGATGAGTTGGGAGCCGGAACGGATCCGGTAGAAGGTGCGGCGCTTGCGGTGGCCATCTTGGAACAGCTGCGGAAACAAGGTTGTAAAATTGTTGCAACAACCCATTACGCCGAGCTCAAAGAATATGCGCTACAAACAGAGAGAGTAGAGAATGCTTGTTGCGAGTTTGATGTAGAGACACTCAAGCCAACTTATCGGTTGCTCATTGGTGTTCCAGGGCGCTCAAATGCGTTTGCAATTGCCAAACGATTGGGTATGGAACAGGCGGTGATTGACCGAGCTAAAAGTTTGGTATCGGTGGAAAATACCAAGCTGGAAAAGGTTGTGCGTACACTGGAGAAAACGCGTAAAGAGCTTGATAGAGAGAAGGCGGACGCACAAGCGCTACGCAAACAGGCGGTGCAAGTCAATCAAGCAGCACAGGCGCAAAAGGAGCAGCTTGAAGCTCGCATGGAAAAAGAATTGGAGCAAGCAAGACGACAGGCGAGCAATTTGGTTTCACGCACACGTGCACAGATGGATGCGCTTGTTGAGGAAATGAACCACCTTCGCCGCAAAAAAGACATGACAGAGCAGGAAAAAACAAAGTTGCGGCAAGGGGTGCGTGCATTAGAGGAGTTTGCAGACCCAGTGCGTCGAAAGGTCAATGAGGGATATGTGTTGCCAAGACCATTGCGAATTGGAGATACGGTGCTGATTTTTGATATTGACAAAAAAGCGACCGTGATTGGTTTACCAAATAACTCCGATTGTGCAGAGGTACAGGCTGGTATTATGAAAACCCGTGTGCCGCTGTCGAATCTCCGGTTGGTAGAGCAGGAAAAAATACGATTGCCCAAAGGTGCTGTGGCTGTTCAGGCCAGCCGTTCCAAGACGCCGGCCATGCAGGAGCTGGATATTCGCGGACAAACTGCTTTGGATGCTTTGCTTGATGTGGATAACTTTATTGACGCAGCTGTGATGTCTGGTGTGCATCAGTTAAGTATTATTCACGGAAAAGGAACTGGAGCGCTGCGCACAGCGGTGCAACGGCATTTGAAAAAGCATCCCAGTGTTAAAAGTTATCGCCTCGGTGTGTTTGGAGAGGGCGAAAGCGGTGTCACCATTGTGGAATTAAAATAATAATTGCCCGCATAAGCGGACTTTTTATTTGAGAAATGACAAGTTTTTGTTGACATTTTAGATGGATTGTGCTATGATGCATAACTGTAAAGTGTTTTTGCTTTACACATGACAGGAGGCAAACTGTTATGGCAAAAAATTTGGAAATTGCATTTTTGCTGGATTTTTATGGAAGTATGTTGACCGAAAAACAGCGAAATATGATAGAGTATTATTATAATGACGACCTATCTCTTGCAGAGATTGCAGATAATGAAGGGATTACCAGACAGGGAGTACATGATGCACTAAAGCGTGCTGAAACACAATTGCTGGAGTTGGAAGTGCGATTGGGGCTGGCTGAGCGGTTTGCACAATTACAAACTGGGCTGGAGCAAATTGTACAAACGGCACAGGTGCTTGCAGATTATAACCGGCAGCACGATGCAGTGGCAGAAATAGATCGCTGCACAGTACAAATTTTGCAACTTGCTGAAGCATTGCGAGAAAAAACCTGAACTTTATATAGAAAGGGTGAGCGACAGTGGCATTCGACGGACTTGCCGATAAACTGTCAAACGCATTTAAACGTTTGAAATCAAAAGGAAAGTTAACAGAAGCCGATGTGCGCGAAGCAATGCGAGAGGTACGCCTTGCTTTGTTGGAGGCAGATGTAAACTACAAAGTGGCAAAAGATTTTACCAATACGGTAACAGAGCGTGCGATTGGCACCCAAGTAATGGAGAGTTTAACACCTGGTCAGATGGTTGTTAAGATCGTAGATGAAGAACTAACCAACTTGATGGGCGGTCAGGAAGCTAGAATTGTAACTCCACCAAAGCCGCCGACAATTATTATGATGGTGGGCTTACAAGGTGCCGGTAAAACGACCCATGCAGCAAAGCTGGCAAAGCACTTTAAAAGCAAGGGCAATCGCCCGATGTTGGTTGCGTGTGATATTTACCGGCCAGCAGCGATCAAGCAGTTACAGGTGGTTGGCGAGCAAGCAGGGGTGCCGGTGTTTGAAAAAGGAGCTCAAACTCCGGTGAGAACCTGTGAAGAAGCCTTACGCTATGCCCGCGATTATGGTCACGATGTCATGATTATCGATACGGCGGGTCGTTTACAAATCGATGAGGCGCTGATGGAAGAATTACGCCAAATCAAAGAGACAATCGGGCCACATGAGATTTTGCTGGTTGTTGACGCTATGACGGGTCAGGAAGCAGTAAATGTTGCCAAAACCTTTGATGAATTACTTGAAATCAGCGGTGTTATTCTGACAAAACTCGATGGTGATACGCGTGGAGGTGCGGCGCTTTCCATTCGTGCTGTAACGGGTAAACCGATTAAATTTGTTGGTGTTGGAGAAAAACTTGATAATCTTGAGGTATTTCATCCTGACCGTATGGCATCGCGTATTTTGGGTATGGGTGATGTGTTGACACTCATTGAAGATGCGCAGAATAAAATCGATGAGAAAGCTGCAGAAGAGGCTGCGCAAAAAATTCTACAGAATAAATTTGATTTGAATGATTTATTGGCACAGTTTGCACAAGTGCGAAAAATGGGCCCACTTAAATCGGTCATCTCAAAGTTGCCTGGTATGGATAAACAGCTCAAAGACGTCGATATTGATGATCGTCAGATGGATCGTATGGAAGCGATTATTCTTTCTATGACGCAAAAGGAGCGGCAAAAACCAGATATCATCAATCCTTCACGCAAGCGCAGGATTGCTGCGGGCAGTGGTATGCAGGTAGAGGATGTCAACCGCTTACTCAAGCAATTTGAAACTACACAAAAGATCATGCGGCAAATGCGGGGCAAAAAAGGCAAGCGTCGCCCAATGTCTCTGCCTGGAATGGGTGGCTTTGGTGGGTTTTAAACCGTTGAAATAATTACGTCGTTCACCAACCCTGTTTGGTAAACATAGATTACTTATTTTTAATTTTTTGGAGGAACAGAACATGGCAGTAAAAATCAGACTAAAAAGAATGGGTGCAAAAAAAGCTCCTTTTTATCGTATTGTTGTAGCAGATTCTCGTAGCCCCAGAGATGGCCGCTTCATTGAGGAGATTGGCTATTATGATCCGATGAAGGAGCCGAAAGTAGTAAAAGTAGACGGAGATAAGGCAAAAGCCTGGATCGCAAAAGGTGCACAGCCTACGGATACCGTAAAAGAGTTGCTTAAAAAACATGGCGTGCTGTAAAATACGGGAGGGACGGATTTATGAAAGATTTATTGTTAACCATGGCAAAAGGCCTGGTGGAATTTCCGGAACAAGTTACAGTCGAGGTTGCAGACGAGCTAAATACAGACGGTGTTATGGTATATCGCCTTCATGTTGCAGAGAGTGATATGGGTAGAATTATCGGTAAGCAGGGGCGTATTGCCAAGGCGCTTCGCACAGTAATGTATGCAGTTGCTACACGTAATGGAGAAAAGGTTTCGGTTGAAATTTCGTAATATATGCAAAAGTTGTAACATTGCTATGTTACAGCTTTTTTTATCAGCAAGTATTTGATTTTTGAAGGGAGAAGTGCGAGGATGCCTGGCATGTATTTAGAGACAGGTAAAATTGTAGGCACACATGGCATTAAAGGAGAGCTACGGGTAGAACCGTGGTGTGATTCTCCTGCGTTTTTAACGCAGTTTGAAACGCTATATGCCAAAAATGGTGCAACTGTGCTCAAGGTGAATTCTGCACGTGTGCACAAAAATATTGTTCTAATGCAGTTGAATGGTGTTACGACCGTTGAGCAAGCAGACAAACTCCGCGGTACCGTGCTATATATTAACCGTAATGATGTAACGTTGCCGGAGGGTAGGTATTTTATTTCAGATCTGTTGGGGTTGCGCGTCTGTGATGCGGATAATGCTGAAATCTGTTACGGTAATATTACCGATGTGCTCAAAACCGGAGCGAACGATATTTATCAGGTTACAGATGATGCACAGAAGTGTTATCTGATTCCTGTGATTGATGATGTTGTGATAGAAACGGATTTGACGGCTGGTATTGTGCGTATTCGCCCTATGAAAGGGATTTTTGATGATGAGAATTGATTTTTTAACCCTTTTTCCAGAAATGTGCCAAACGGTTATGAACGAAAGTATCATCGGCCGGGCCCAAAAAAAAGGCGCAGTGCAAGTATGTTTTCATCAAATTCGTGATTATGCCAACAATAAGCACAACCGCGTGGATGATCCACCGTTTGGCGGTGGAATGGGGATGCTTTTGCGTGCAGAACCATTGGCATTGTGTATAGATAATCTTATCGCTTCTCTTGGTAAAAAGCCGTATCTGGTTTATATGTCTCCTTTGGGCAGTGTGTTGACTCAACAAAAAGCTGTTGAATTGTCTCAAGAAGATAACCTGGCTATTTTGTGTGGGCATTATGAGGGGATTGATGAGCGCATTATTGAGTTGTATGTTGATGAACAAATTTCAATTGGGGACTATGTGCTGACAGGAGGAGAACTGCCGGCGCTGGTCTTGGCAGATGCTGTTTGCCGCATGCTGCCGCAAGTATTATCTGACAATGTTTGTTTTGAAGAGGAAAGCCATTATAATGGTTTGCTGGAATATCCGCAGTATACCCGGCCTGCTGACTTTCGAGGTGAATCGGTACCAGAGATTTTGCTCTCTGGTCATCATGCCAATATTGCTACATGGCGGAGACAACAATCACTGCTGCGCACAGCACAAAACCGCCCGGATTTGTTGAAAAAAGCTGCTGAAAGTGGTCTTTTAACTACCGAAGATTTATTGTATTTGTCTGATTTGGGTTATCATTTGTTAGAAAAGTAGACAGTGGATTCTAAAATTTTGCACAACCTAATTATTGGATTGTCAAAAATTTTCCACAATTTTGTCATTATGCACAAAGGATACCGTTTGGCAATTTGCACAATAGGTCATCGAGCCAAATTTTTAAAAATCTTCTACCTCTTTCCTTGACGAGATTTTGAATTGTGATATAATAGTTCTGTCTGAATAGGAATATAAGCTGCAAACGCTTGCAATCTTTCATATATTTTCAGCTTTTTATTATGTAAATTTTAGGAGTGAACAAGCATATGTATGTCAAAGAAGTGGTAGTGCAAAATCAAGTAGGACTGCACGCGCGTCCGGCAACTTTTTTCATTCAAAAGGCAAATGAATATAAATCCTCTATCTGGGTAGAAAAGGAAGAGCGTCGTGTAAACGCTAAAAGTTTGTTGGGAGTACTTTCTCTGGGCATCGTTGGTGGCACGGCAATTCGTATCATTGCAGATGGAGCGGATGAACAAGCAGCGGTTGACAGTTTGGTAGACTTGGTCAAATCCGGATTTACAGAATAATTACAAAAGCCAATGCACCGTGGGTTTGCGGTGCTTTTTTTATGTAACGGTGTCGAAAAAGGGAGAGCAATATGGAGATGCGTTTACAACATTTAAGAAAAAAAGCCATGAGACTTCCGTTGCAGCCTGGTGTTTATATCATGAAAGACAAAGCGGGACACGTGATTTATGTTGGCAAGGCAAAAGCACTGAAGAACCGTGTGAGCCAATATTTTGGATCAGAAAAAAATCATGATGAAAAGGTGCGCCAAATGGTTGCGCATGTGCAAGATTTCACCTTTATTGTTACAGACAGTGAATTTGAAGCGCTGGTATTGGAATGTAGTTTTATCAAACAATACCGGCCTAAATATAACATTTTGCTAAAAGATGATAAAGGGTATCATTATATTAAAATCACAAATGATGCCTGGCCGCGCATTGAAGCGGCCAAGCAAAAGTTGGATGATGGAGGAACTTATATTGGCCCCTTTGTAAGTTCGTGGACTGTGAAGCAAGCTGTTGATGAAGCGGTCAAGATTTTTAAGCTTCCGGTCTGTAACCGTAAGTTTCCCCAAGAGATTGGCAAAGGACGGCCTTGTCTGAATTATTATATTAAGCAGTGTTGTGGGCCGTGTATCGGTACTGTCAGCGAGAAAGAGTACCGCGAAATGGTGCAAGAAGCAGAGGATTTTTTACGCGGTGGGAGTGCATCTTCTCTCAAGGCACTTACCCAGCGTATGGAACAGGCGGCAGAGACGATGGAGTTTGAAAAGGCTGCTCGTCTGCGTGACCGCATTGCGGCTATCCAAAAAATCAGTGAACGGCAGAAAGTTGTGTGCAGCAAAACGCCAGAACAAGATGTGTTTGCGTTGGTGCAGAGCGGTGGAAGTCATGGTACGGCTGCGGCTTGTTTTGAGGTCTTTCGTTTTGCTCAGGGTAGATTATATGACCAGGAAACCTTTTTGCTGGGAGAGACCGGTTTGGCAAAGCATGCTCGCACAGAGTTTTTAGAGCGGTATTATTCAATGCGTGACCGGGTTCCACCTCACATTTTGCTTGATGGTGAGGTGGAGGATGTTCAATTACTGCAGGAATGGCTCTCAGCCCAACGTGGGAAGAAAGTTACGATTGCTGTACCAAAAATCGGAGAACAGGCAAAGCTGGTTGAAATGTGCCGTAACAATGCTGCCGAAAAACTGGCGCAAAGCAGAATGCAAAATGGCAGAGAGACCTCTGCTCTGGACGAGCTGGGGCGACTGCTTGGACTAGCTACTCCACCTGCCTATATTGAAGCGTATGATATTTCCCATCAGTCTGGTGTTGATAATGTTGGGGGAATGGTAGTGTTTGAGTATGGTAGGCCACTAAAATCAGCTTACCGCAAGTTTAAAATCAAAGGTTTTGCCGGTCAGGATGATTATGCCTCTATGGCGGAGGTATTGCAACGACGTTTTGAAGAGTACCAAACGCATCAGGAAAGTGGCGTTGGTTTTGGTCGTTTGCCAGATTTGATCTTGCTGGATGGTGGCAAAGGACAGATTTCTGCAGTAGAACCAATATTGGAGCAGTTTGGTTTGCCGATTCCGTTGTTTGGCATGGTCAAAGATGATAAACATAAGACGCGCGCTATTGCTAAAAATGGCGGAGAGATTTCGATTGTATCCAAGCGTGCAGCGTTTACGCTCATCTCTACCATTCAAGAAGAGGTGCACCGTTTTGCAATTGGTTATCATCGGCAGCTGCGCAAAAAAAATACACTTCAAACCCAGTTAACACAAATTCCTGGGATAGGGAATACGCGGGCGATTGCTTTGCTACGGCACTTTAAAACGATTACTGCAATTCAGGCGGCCTCTCTGGAAGATCTGCAAAATGTACGTGGTATGAGTAAAACAGCGGCTCAGGCAGTATATGCTTATTTTCAAAATGAAGAAGAATTCGCTGACAACACTTGACAGGCTCTGTATAAAAATGAGATAATACTACACAAAAGTACATCAAACGTACACGCAGTAAGGCGGTGTAACAAATGCGTATCATTACAGGTAGTGCGCGGGGCGCAAAACTGTCCGCATTGCAGGGAGAAGATGTTCGCCCTACAGCAGATCGTGTCAAACAGGCGTTGTTTAACATTGTGCAGTTTCAGGTTCAGGGCAGAGCTGTTTTGGATCTGTTTGCTGGCTCTGGTCAGTTGGGGTTGGAGGCTGTTAGCCGTGGTGCACGCTGTGCCGTGTTGGTAGATGCTGATCGACGTGCGATTGATGTGATTACAGCAAATGCAAAGCATACTGGTCTTGCACAACAGGTGCGGATTCAGCATATGGATTATCAAAGCTATTTGCTCAAACACGACACGTTGTTTGATTTGGCGTTTCTTGATCCGCCGTATCGCCAGGGCATTTTGCAACAGGCACTGCCGCTTACCGCTGCGGTGATGAATGAAGGCGGAGTGATATTGTGTGAGCACGCTGCGGATGAAGATTTGCCCGAGTCTGCAGGGGATTTTCTCAAGCGTCGTTCTTATCGGTATGGCAAAATAATGCTCACAGTCTATGAGCATAGAAATGTGGTGGAAGCATGAAGATAGCAGTTTGCCCAGGCAGTTTTGATCCGGTTACATTAGGTCATATGGATATTATTGAGCGCGCAACAAAAATTTTTGGTAAAGTGATTGTTGCTGTGCTCAACAATCCGGCAAAAAAAACCAGTTTTACTGTACAGGAGCGGACTGCATTGCTTACACGAGCTACAGCGCATCTTCCGGCTGTGCAGGTTGATTCTTTCGAGGGACTGCTGGCGGATTATGCAAAGCTTTGTCATGCTGATGCTATCGTCAAAGGGTTACGTGCACTTTCTGACTTTGAATATGAGTTTCAGATGGCGCTCACCAATAAAAAGCTAAATCGTGATCTGGAGACGGTGTTTCTTACCACCAGTTCGGACAACATGTTCCTCAGTTCCAGTGTTGTCAAAGATATTGCACGTTTTGGTGGCGATATTTCTGGCTTAGTTCCCGGTTGCATTTTAAATGATATTCAGCAAAGATTATACTATAAAAAAGATGAATTCTAGGAGGAAGCATAATGAGTCAGGCAACGGTAGAAGAATTAATTGAAGAGCTTTACGCTTTGGTAGAAAAGGCAGTGCGCCTGCCATTGTCCGGTGGCAGAACGATGATAGATGGCGATGAGGTGCGCGCAATTTTAGATGAAATGCGCGATAATCTTCCTCAAGAGACCCGTCAGGCACGTGCCATTGTGGCAGATCGTACGCAAATTTTAAACGATGCCAAAAAAGAAGCGGAAGGTATCATTCAGACCGCGCAGGAGCGTGCGCAAAAGCTCATTAGCCAGGATGAGATTACAAAACATGCCCAGGCGAAAGCAACTGAGATGCTGGCACAAACACAGGGTCGCCTGAAAGATATGAAGCGTGCTTCTAATGAATATCTTGATGATTTGCTTAAGCGCACTGAAGATTCGATTACCAGTAGCCTCAATGAGTTGCGCCAGACTCGACAGAATATCCGAGCCTCAATGCGATCAGGACAAAATTAAAAAAATTTAAAAATGAATAAAACGTAAATATTTTATGAAAAATTTCGAGCAGGCCACTAGATATAGTGGTCTGCTTTTTTTTGACTCTATATAAGCGGTTTTTTAGAATGTATTTTTTTACCATCCTGGTTTTCCTGATAAAAATCCCCTTGCATTTCTTGCAATCATTGATTATAATCGGAGTATAAAGTGGTGAAAGGTGGGGGAAAGTAGTTCCTTGTGGTATAACAGGGGGTGCTAAGCCCTGAAAGTGACAGATTATGTTGATTGGAGAATACCAACATAATATTGACGTGAAAAACCGCGTTATTGTTCCGGCTAAGTTTCGTGAAGACTTAGGCGAGCGTTTTTATGTCACAAAAGGGCTGGACGGTTGCTTATTTGTTCTCTCTGAGCAGGGGTGGCAAGACCTGCAGGAAAAAATCGTGGCAATGCCAATTTCCAAGGCGCGTCAACTTCAACGCTTTTTCTTTTCTGGTGCAGCGGAGGTGGAACCGGACAAGCAGGGGAGGATTTTAATTCCCCAGTCTCTACGAGAATACGCAAGCATCGAAAAGGATGTTACCTTCATTGGAACTGGTGGGAGAGCAGAAATCTGGGGCACTGAGCGTTGGGCACAGTTTAACTCTGATTTAACAGAAGACAGCATTGCGGAAGCAATGGATGCCCTGGAATTTTAAATGGAGGTTTCCATGGCGTTTGTACATCGATCCGTTTTGTTTGAAGAAAGCATCGCTGCTTTAAAGATTAATCCAACCGGTATTTATATTGATGGCACCGCAGGTGGAGGCGGACATTCGGCTGCGATTGTAGAGCGATTGACAACAGGTATATTATTGGCTATTGACCGAGATCCGGATGCTGTGGCAGTTGTTTCCGACAAATTTCGAGGTGATTCTCGCGCAATTGTGCGGCAGGGTACTTTTTCTCAGATGGCGCAGCTTGCAGAAGAGTGTGGTTTTTCTGCCGTCAATGGTGTTTTATTGGATATCGGTGTTTCATCTCATCAACTTGATACTCCTGAGCGTGGGTTTTCTTATCATCACGATGCACCACTGGATATGCGTATGAGCCAAACTGGTACAAGCGCGCAGGAGTTAGTCAATGCTCTGTCGTGGCAGCAGCTTGCTGAAATTATTAGTCGTTATGGTGAGGACAAGCACGCCAAAAGCATTGCCAAGGGCATTGTGCGTGCCAGAGAAGAGAGTGCGATTGTTACTACTCAGCAGCTTGCAGAGATTGTCAAGGCAAGCGTACCGGCTGCTGTGCGCCGAGAGCAGGGGCATCCTGCTCGCAAAACATTTCAGGCGTTACGGATTGCTGTTAATGGAGAGTTGGATCAGCTCTCACGAGGATTAGATGTTGCTTTTGACTTGTTAAAGTCGGGTGGCCGGTTAGCGGTTATTACGTTCCATTCTCTAGAAGACCGGATGGTTAAGCAGCGTATGCAAAGTTGGTGTACTGGGTGCACCTGTCCGTCGGATTTTCCGGTGTGTGTGTGTGGCAACACGCCAAAAGCAACGTTGATCTATAAAAAAGGTCTCTCTCCTACACAGCAGGAACTACAGAAGAATCCCCGCAGTCGTAGTGCGAGACTGCGTGTCTGTGAAAAGCGATAAAGTTTCAACAACTAAAAAATAATTGAAAGGAGGGGAGTGAGTGTATGGCAGCTCCGTACCGCGATCCAAATCAAAGCCGCGTTGTGCGGCAGCAAAATCCAGCTCGTCCGCCGCGTAGACCTGATCTAAGTCTGTATAATCATACTTCGCAGGCATATGATTTGTCGTTGTTTGAGCCACACGGTGTTGAGGTTGAAGATAAGTATACAGTTCACCGAAAAAGCCAGGATCAGCAAGTGGGCGGTGCAACCGGTGAACAACTCCCCTCGAAAACGCAAATCTATCGAATCAAAAAGCAACGTAGTCGTGCACGAACCTTCCGGGTTGTGGTTTCATGTATACTTTTGGTGGCGGCGTTGGGTATCACCGGTTCCATTATTTATAATCAAGTGCAGCTTACAGAGCTTACTGCAAAGATTGATACAACATCCAAGAATTTGGAAGAAAGCCGCAGTGTTTATACTCAGTTGCAGATGCGTTCTAATGCAAGTCTTTCTCTTGCAACAGTTGAAAGTTTTGCAAAGACCAATTTGGGCATGCGCAAAATTGACCAAAGTCAATTGGTTTTTATCGAACTGTCTCAGGGAGACAAAGGACAAGTCGTACAAGATAATAATGGAGATAATTTCTTTACAAATCTCTGGAATAATATCAAAAACTTCTTGTCATAATTAAATTTCGATTGAAATAAATATGAGATACCAAGGCTCAATGAAACGTTTTATACTTATTTGGTATGCCGCAAAAGAGTTGAGAGGTAATCTTGACTCTTATTTTTGTGAAAAGGGGGCAATCTAAACATGGCAAAGGGTACAACTGTTAAAATGTGGCGTCGCACGCTTATCGTGCTACTTGCAATGATTATTCTTGGCTTTGGTGTGGTCGTAATCAGCCTTGTACGGTTGCAGCTTGTGCAGGGTGCACAGTTGCAAAAAGCTGCGGTTGAGCAACAATTGCGCGATACCACCATCAGTGCCCAGCGTGGTACAATTTATGATAGGAACATGAAGCCTCTTGCACAAAGTGCCACGGTTTGGAAAGTTGTCTTAGCACCGGTTTATATCAACAGTAAGGATGATACGGAAAACGAGCAGACGCGCCGCACCATTGCAGATGGTTTGGCGGATATTTTAGATATGGATGCTGAAACGATTTATGAGCGCACCAAAGGTAAATCATATTACGATGTTTTGAAAACAAAAGTAGAGACGGATGTCAAAGATCAGATTGAAGCCTTTATTTCGGAACAAAAGCTGGGTAATATTATCCAGCTTTTAGAGGATTATAAACGTTACTATCCGTTTGGTTCCTTTGCATCTACGTTGTTGGGCTTTACTGGAACTGATGGACAGGGACTTGCTGGTTTGGAAGCTTATTACGATGAATATCTCTCCGGTACCGCCGGCAGGCTTGTTACAGCGAAAAATGCTGTTGGTACTGACATGCCTTTCCAATATGAGCAGAAGGTGGAGGCGCAAAACGGATACAACTTAGTGCTTACCATTGACGAGGTTGTGCAGCATTATCTGGAAAAAGCCCTAGAGGAGGGTGTGGAGAATAATAAAGTTGAAAATGGTGCCACAGGTATTATCATGAACGTCAAGACTGGCGAGATTGTTGCAATGGCTGTGAAAGGTGATTATGATCCCAACAATCCGTTTGTACTGACCAACCAGGCAGAAGCAGAGCGCATAGCTGCTTTACCCGAAGACCAACAACAGGAGGCTAAAAGTGCTGCCTTGCAAGAGCAATGGCGCAACAAAGCAGTCAGTGATACCTACTTCCCGGGCTCTGTTTTTAAAATGGTTACACTTTCGATGGCACTCGAAGAAAATGTTGCAACTGAGAGCACGGTCTTTACCTGCTCGGGTAAATATGTACCTGTGCAGGGTGAGAGCGCCATCAATTGCTGGAAGCACGGTGGTCACGGTACACAAACGCTGACTGAGGGCACAATGAACTCCTGTAACCCATTTTTCATTTATCTCGGTCAGTTACTGGGTACAGATACCTTCTACAAATACTTTGAGGCTTTTGGCTTTACCGATAAAACCGGGATTGACTTGCCTGGCGAGGCTAACACAAAAAATCTCAATCATGGCCCCAATATGAGCCAGATGGATTTGGCCGTAGAATCTTTTGGTCAAAACTTTAGTATTACACCGATTCAAATGATTACTGCTTGTGCAGCGATTGCAAACGGCGGATATCTAGTGCAGCCACATGTGGTCAGTCAAGTGGTTGATGGCGACGGCAATATTGTTCAGTCGGCAGATACCTCGGTGAAACGTCAGGTCATTTCTGAGGAGACCTCCAAACGTGTTAGCAAGATTTTACAGGAAAATGCCACCTCTGGCACAGCCAAAAATGGTTATGTTGCAGGTTATCGTATTGCTGGTAAAACGGGTACTTCTGAAAAGATTGGTGCAGATGGCAAGGTTGGTAGTGATGATAAATACATTGCTTCTTACTGTGGTTTTGCTCCGGCAGATGACCCGCAGTATGCGTTGTTAGTTTTCTTTGATGAACCCAATGGGGACAGCTATTATGGCAGTGCTGTTGCTGGTCCGGTATTTTCTAAGATTATGGAGGAGGTTTTGCCGTATCTGAGCGTTGAGCCGAAATATACTGAAAATGAAGCTGGCAGTGTTGGAGTCAGTGCCCCATCTCTTATTGGTAAAACTGTTTCACAGGCAACTTCTGAGCTCAATAGCAGTGGTCTGAAAATTCTGGTAAAGGGTAGTGGAGATACAGTAATTTCTCAAACACCGGATCCAGGTTCCTCGGTTCCAAACGGTGGCACTGTTGTGGTATATACCGATGAAACTAGTATGACGCAGACCGTTTCAGTGCCGAATTTTTCAGGCAGGTCATTGTCAGATGTCAACTACCTTGCTGCACAAGCGGGGCTGAATATTAAGGTGACCGGTGCATACAGCAGTTCTGCGGCACGTGCCCGGACGCAGGATTATGCTGCCGGTGAACTGATTAAACCAGGCACTGTGATTACAGTCAATTTCGTCGAAGAAGATACCGTGCGGTAAAACACCGCATTTGAAAAGGGGGAATGTTTCATGGAACACAGCAATCAAAGACTTATTCTGATGTCGCGTAACGCCGTCATGGAATACGGTGGGATACTTGAGCAATTATTTGCACAATGCCATTGCACCGAGCGTTTTTCTGTTTGCAGTTTTGAGGATTTTAATGAGCACCTCCATGTTGGCACGCCGTACCTTGCAGTATTGAACAGCAGACAAGACTGTCTTGAAGCTGGAGTACTACCGACACAAACAGCTGTTTGTGTTATGGATTATGATCTTGCCCAGCAAACTGATGTAGGCAATGCTGAGCACACCCGTATTTTAACGTATTCTGCTTATAACGATTGTGCAGATTTTACTGCCAGAAATGTTCATTGTATGGCAGAGTTTGGTTGCGCTTTTGAAATTGTTGGTGTTGGCGTTATTGGTCGTATCAAATTGCGTACGGCGGATGCGCAAGATGTACAGACAGCGTTGCTGGGTGCATCAGTTTGTCTTGCTTGCGGTGTTCCATTTGCAGAGGTGTTGGCCTCTCTCAATCTTCTTGCGGTTGAAGTATAAGACAGTCTTAAATTAATAGACAGGTTCAAATAAAAAGGGTGGATAGATAAGATGAGTGGCGTGTTTTCGCTGTTTGCGGTCATTTTGTCATTTGGTATCACAGCCTTGCTGGGCAAATGGCTTGTTCCTTATTTAAAACGTGTTAATTTTGGGCAAACCATTCGAGAGGAAGGACCTAAATGGCACATGAAAAAAGATGGTACCCCAACTATGGGTGGGGTAATGTTTATCATTGGAATTATAGTAAGCGCTGTAATCGTTATTCCTGTTTATTACACTGTTGCCATGCCGGCTTCTGCACTTATTTTTGGAGAGAGCACCTTGATGCAGCTTAAAGTTTTTGCTGGGTTGTGTATGGCGATTGCTTTTGGAGCAATTGGTTTTTTTGACGATTATATTAAAGTTGTTAAAAAACGTAATTTGGGTCTTACTGCTTGGCAAAAGCTGTTACTACAGTTTGTTGCAGCCGCAGCATATCTGCTTACCATTTTTTTTGCGGGAGAAGATACCCGTACCTATGTTCCGATGATTGGTTCGGTTGATTTGGGTTTTGCTTACTGGGTGCTGTCTGCGCTAACAATTGTGGGACTGGTCAACGCGGTGAATTTTACAGATGGTATCGATGGATTAAATACGTCAGTCACTTTTTTTGTTGCACTGTTTTTTATGCTTGTTGGCACCTCGGTCAATGCTGTAGGTATCAGTTTGCTTGCAGTCTGCACAGCCGGGGCATGCATGGGTTTTCTTATCTGGAATTTTAATCCCGCTAAAGTTTTTATGGGTGATACTGGTTCCCTATTTTTAGGTGGAATGGTGTGTGCATTGGGATTTGGTATGGATATGCCCATTTTGCTATTCCCATTGGGTATTATTTATATCGCAGAAATTCTTTCTGTGGTGCTGCAAGTGCTATACTTCAAAGCAACCGGTGGTAAGCGCCTGTTTAAAATGAGTCCAATTCACCATCATTTTGAAATGTGTGGCTGGAGTGAGATTAAGATTTGCGGTGTATTTAGCGTTGTTACGGTTTTATTTGGTGTGTTTACACTGCTTTGGGTTATGTTTGGCGTATAGTGCACTGTCCAAATCCAAATAAAAAGGAGGAACCTTACATGGCAAATATCAGAGTCAGAGCACAGCGATCTCCTCAACGGGGTGCATCCTCCACTAGACCGAAACAGGATCGCATCGGAAAAAAAATCTCGAATAAAATTAAACTGTTTTCTGTACGTGCAGGGCTTGATATCCCGTTTCTCTTTTTGGTGTTGGTACTAGTTTCTATTGGTTTGGTCATGCTTTTTTCCTCCAGTTACGCTTACGCCTATTACAATTACGGTGGAGACAGCTTCTACTTTATCAAACGTCAGGCTATGTTTGCTATCGGTGGAATCGTGATCATGATTCTCCTTTCTTATTTTGATTACCACCATTTCCACAAGCTCACTATCCCCATTTTGATTGTTACCTGGGGTTTGCTCGGTATTGTTCTGTTTATGAGAGATACAGACGGTGTGCACCGTTGGATTAATCTGGGTATTGTTACGTTTCAGCCTTCTGAGATTGCAAAGTTTGCATTGATTTTGTGGTTTGCACATTTTACGTCTGTTAACTTTAAAAAAATGAATACCTTTCGTGTTGGCGTGCTGCCACACCTTTTTGTGCTAGGCGTTACTGTTGGTTTGGTATTCATTGAACCGCATATTTCTGCTTCGATTATTTTGATTCTCATTGCCACGATCATGCTCTTTATCGGCGGTGTGAGCAAAAAATGGTTTGTATTGGCGTTTTTGCTGGTTGCTACGGCTGCATTGCTTTATTTGGCGCTTACCAATACTTATGCAAATAACCGAATTGCCATCTGGAAAAACCCTTTTGACCCCAACTTACCAAGAGATCTGGTCTGGCAAACGCAGCAGTCGCTGTTGTCGATCGGTTCGGGCGGTTTTTTTGGTTTGGGTTTTGGGCAATCTCGGCAAAAATATCTGTATCTTCCCGAACCACAAAATGATTTTATTTTTGCGATTGTCTGTGAGGAATTAGGTTTTATTGGAGCTTTGCTGATTATTATTTTATTTATTCTATTGATTTGGCGTGGAATTACACTTTCTCTACGCGCAAAAGATAAATTCGGTATGCTGCTAGGTGTTGGTCTTACTTCTCAAATCGGTTTGCAGGTAATTTTAAATATCATGGTGGTTACCAACACCATTCCCAATACTGGAATTAGTTTACCGTTTTTCAGTTATGGAGGAACTTCTCTGATTATTTTGCTAGCGCAAATGGGTATTGTACTTTCTGTTTCTCGAACTTCTGCCTTAGAGCGCAGCTAACCAAAATCGCAAAGGAGATTCTGTTATGAAGATTCTGTTTGCAGGCGGTGGCACCGCCGGTCATATCAATCCTGCGCTTGCCGTTGCCGGTTATATTCGCGAGCAATTGCCGGAATCCAAACTACTGTATATTGGTAACAAGGGCGGAATGGAGGAGCGTTTGGTGCCTGCGGCTGGCTTTGCGTTTAAAACGGTCAAGATTTCTGGTTTTCAACGCAAGGTAACACCCAAAAATATTCTTGAAAATGTGAAAACAGTCTCCCGAATATTTACTTCTGGTAGTCAAGCCAAACGTATCATTCAAGAATTTCGCCCGGACATCTGTTTGGGTACTGGTGGTTACGTTAGTGGGCCGGTACTTCGCGCTGCTATGCAACTTGGCGTACCTGCTGTTATCCATGAGCAGAATGCTTATCCCGGTGTTACAAACAAAATGTTGTCTAAGCATGCGACACAAGTTTTACTTGCTGTTGAAGATGCCCGTAAATATTTTCCTGGAGCTGACTGTGTTCTTACGGGCAATCCCATTCGTCAGGAAATTCTCCGTGCTGATTATCATGCTGCTCGTGCAAAGTTAGGGCTCGATAGTCGGCCGCTCATTCTTTCTTTTGGTGGTAGTCTTGGTGCGCGTACTATGAATGAGAGCATTGCAGATCTTCTTGTACAGAGTGGTAAAAGCGGCCAGTTTCAGCATATTCATGCCTATGGACAATACGGCAGATGGCTGCCGGAGCTTTTGGGGAAAAAGGGGCTGAATCTGCGTCTTGCCACCAATATTCAGGTGCGCGAGTATATTACAGATATGCCGGACTGTTTGGCTGCTGCCGATCTGGTTATCTGTCGTGCGGGTGCAATTACACTCAGCGAGCTGCAAGCTCAGGGAAAACCTGCTATTCTTATTCCATCTCCCAATGTGGCAGAAAATCATCAGTATCATAATGCCATGGCAATGGTGAATCGTAACGCTGCGGTGATTCTCGAAGAAAAAAATCTGACCCCTATGCTGTTGTGCCAAACAGCAGAGCAACTCTTTGCCGAACCTGGCAAACTACAGACGATTTCTCAAAATGCTAAAAGAATGGCTATAACAGATGCCAACGCCCGCATCTACGATATTTTGCGCCAAATCATTGCCTAACGGAACGATTTTCCTTTCCGGCACATAGTATAGAGCACAATGATTCTTTTTCCGCATGATGCGGCAGTTCTATGTTTCGGAAAGGGTGTTCGTTTTTGGCAAAGCTCATCATTGAGGGGCCCTGCCGCCTCAAAGGCGAAGTTTTTATTCATGGCGCAAAGAACAGTGCACTTCCATTGCTTTCGGCGTGTTTGCTGTGTGGTAGTTCCTGTGTGTTGCATAACTGTCCCCGTTTGTCAGATGTTTCAGTTTGTCTGAAGATTTTAACACACTTAGGTTGTAAGATTACACGCAGTGGTCATACGGTAACAGTTGATCCAACTACAGTTACTGCTTGTGATATCCCTGATGATCTCATGCGCCAGATGCGATCTTCTATTGTGTTTCTTGGTGCGATTTTATCCCGCACCGGGCAGGCAAAGCTTTCTCTCCCTGGTGGTTGCGAGTTGGGGCCGCGTCCGATTGATTTGCACTTGTCAGCCCTGAGACAATTAGGGGCTTCGATCACTGAATCGCACGGAAATTTGACGTGCACTGCTCCACGTGGGCTAGTTGGCGGCACGGTTAGTTTGACTTTTCCCAGCGTTGGTGCAACAGAAAATCTGATGTTGGCTGCAGTTTGCGCCAAAGGAGTTACCGTGATTCACAATGCTGCCCGCGAACCAGAGATCTGTGATTTGGCCAAATTTTTAAACCGTTGTGGTGCGCGTATTTCCGGCGCAGGAGAGGGAACCATTCTCATCAATGGTGTTCACAGTCTGCATGGTTGCACACATACTGTGATTGCAGATCGCATTGAAGCCACTACTTACCTGGCAGCAGCAGCGGTAACAGGTAGCAGCCTGACACTGCGTCATGTTGCGCCAGCGCATCTGACGGGTGTACTTCCGGTTTTTGAGGAGGCAGGCTGTACACTTCGTGCACAAGGTAATACACTGCATATTACTGCACCGGCACGTCTGTCTCCGCTGCGTTCTGTGCGCACAATGCCATACCCGGGTTTTCCAACAGATGCTCAAGCTCCTGTTATGGCGATGACAACGCTGGCGAGTGGTGCGAGTATTTTTGTTGAAACGATTTTTTCTGGTCGCTATAAGCATGTTGGTGAACTTTGCCGCATGGGTGCTAATATTACCACAGAGGGTAGTGTTGCTGTTGTTAAAGGTGTTTCGTCACTTTCTGGTGCCATAGTTCATGCAGCAGAACTTCGTGGAGCTGCCGCTCTGGTTGTTGCAGGACTTGCTGCACAGGGCAGCACTACTATTCACGGGTTGCAATATCTAAACCGCGGCTATGAGCGATTGGAAGCCATGCTGCAAATGCTTGGTGCAGTAGTTAGAAAGAAGTAAAAACAGGAGGATAGCCATGAATCAGGATCGTCAAAAAAAATCGGTAGAATACCGCAACGCTCCGTCACGTTCGCGTGTGCGCAGCATGCAGGCACACAAAGTTAAAGCTCGTGCAAAAAATCGCAAGCGCAACCTGGTACTCTTTTATCTTTCGGTGTTTGTGGTTATTGTAGTTGCTGCGATTACGCTCAGTCTTACTGTACTCTTTAACATCAGTACCATCGAGGTGTTTGGAACTTCACGCTATACAGTAGAACAAATCATCCAAGAAAGTGGTGTGTCTGAAGGTAGCAACCTGTTTTTGATGAATAAAAGTGCTGCTGTACAAAATATTCGGAAAAATTTACCTTATATTGGCCAAGTCAAAATTACCCGCAAGCTGCCTGGTACTGTGCAGATCACTGTGGAAGATGCCAAAATTGCTGGTGTTGCAGCTTATCAAAATGGTTATCTGGTGTTAGACCGCGACGGAAAAGCGGTCGAACAGTTGGACGAACTACCACAGGATTATGCACAGATTCTTGGTTTAGACTTATCGAGTGTTACCATTGGCAGTGTTGTGACGTATAGCAACCAGATGCAAGAAATGGCATACACAAGCTTGCTTGCTGCGTTGGAAGAAAGTGGATTGGATTGTATTACAAAACTGGACTTGACCGATACGGCCAGTGTTACAGTGGAGTATGACGGCCGCGTACGTGTTAATTTTGGCCTTCCTACAGATTTGATTTATAAAGCACGCTTTGCCAAGCGCATTTTTGATGACGGTAAGATTCAGTCAACAGAACAGGGTGTGCTAGATCTTTCTGTTGTTACAGATAATAACAAAGCATACTTCCGCCCGGAGTATACGACTTCTTCGGCGCAGGAGATTTCTTAAGATAGATCTAATTCTTTCCGGTTACAATGCTTCGTATTCATATCTTGCTAAAAAAAGTGTCGAAAAACAGGGCATTTTCGTTAAAAAGCATACTACTTAACCGTAATATATGCACAAAGTGAATAATCTCGTACAAAACATACCGAAACTTATTGAAATTTTTCTCCAAAAGTGATAAAGTTAATAATATCAATGATTTCGAAGATATATTCTCCAATACGCTCAGTACAAGGGGAATTTAGAGGAGGAGCGAACTAATGCCTTTTGAGATTGATAATGAAAATGAGGTTGTGCAAATAAAAGTAGTCGGCGTCGGTGGCGGCGGCAATAATGCTATTGATAGAATGGTTGAGGCCGGTATTCGGGGAGTTGATTTTGTTGCAATTAACACGGATCAGCAAGCACTTAACCGCTCCAAAGCTACAGAAAAGGTCACCATTGGTGATAATTCCACAAAAGGTAAAGGTGCTGGAGCAAAGCCTGAAATGGGCACAAAAGCCGCTACAGAAAGCCGCGAAAAAATTGCGGAACAACTCAAAGGGGCAGACATGGTGTTTATCACTGCCGGTATGGGTGGCGGCACTGGTACGGGTGCAGCGCCAATCGTAGCCGAAGTAGCGCGTGATTTGGGCATTTTAACAGTGGGTATTGTAACAAAGCCATTTAAATTTGAAGGCAAACGCCGCATGGAACAAGCTGAAAAGGGCATTGAAAATCTTTGCAAGCATGTTGATTCGCTCGTTGTAATACCCAATGAGCGGTTGCATTTGATTAGCAAGGAGAAGTTGACATTACTCAATGCATTTAAAGCTGCTGATGATATTTTACGCCAGGGTGTACAGAGCATTTCAGATCTGATTAAAAACCCCGGCATTGTCAATCTGGATTTTGCAGATATTGACTCTGTTATGAAAGATGCAGGTTATGCGCATATGGGCGTGGGACGTGCTTCAGGTGATGACAAAGCTCGTCAGGCTGCTGAGCGCGCAATTTCTAGCCCGCTGTTAGAGACTTCTATCAGCGGTGCAACTGGTGTTATCATTAACATTACCTCTTCTCCTGATATTGGTTTGGATGAGATTACTACTGCTTCTGAAATGATTACAGAAATGGCGCATCCAGAGGCAAATATCATTTGGGGCACCTCGTTTGATGAAGATATGGACGATGAGATGAGTGTTACCGTTATTGCAACCGGTTTTTCTGCTGAGACGAGAGCCTTGACTAAGGTGATGAAAAATGAGCAGGATCATAAAGATGATGATTTAGATCTTCCATTATTTGGACAAGCTGGTAAAACCTCGCCAGCTGCTGATAGTGTAAAAAAAGCTGCTCCGCTGGATGAGGACGATTCTTACACAGATATTATGGCCATCTTTGGAAATAAGCAATAAATGATAGAAGGGTTTTTCTACTCCTAAACCGCCTAATTTGGGCGGTTTTTTATTTGGGTTTGTTGGCATATGTGCAGGGTGAGCCGCATATGATTCAATAATAAACAAAAGAAGGGCGGCGGCGCAGTTGGAGGGTTGGGTTGCGCACATTAATGGGATGGTGCAGCCGGTGCTGTGGGGCTGGCCAGTATTGCTATGTATTTTGGCTGCTGGCGTGTTGTTTACGGTGCGTTTACATTTTTTTCAACTGGTGCATGCCCGGCTATGGCTACAACTGGTGTTTGGTGGTTTGTTTTGCCGCAAACCACGCAAAAAAGAGCGTATTTCGTCGTTTCAAGCATTGACAACAGCGTTGGCAGGCTCGATCGGTACCGGAAATATTGTTGGAGTAGCAACGGCGCTGGCAGCCGGTGGACCAGGAGCAATTTTTTGGATGTGGATATCTGCTTTGCTGGGGATGTTGACTGTATATGCTGAGACAGTATTAGGCATGAAGTATCGTCAAAAAACAGAACATGGCACATGGCTGGGTGGAGCGATGTATTATATTCAGTACGGCTTAAAATGTAAGCCGCTTGCACTAGTGTTTGCTGCGGCATGTGTCGCGGCATCACTGGGTATGGGAAATATGGCGCAAGCAAATGCTATAGGTGCGGTATTACAAGGCAGTTTTGGGGTGCCAACGGTGGCAACGGGTATTGTTGCAGCAGTGCTAATCTTTATCGTTTTAATTGGTGGTATTCAACGTATTGCGCGGGTTACGGAATCAGTGGTGCCGGTTATGGCCACGATATTTTTGCTGGCAGGGCTATTGGTTATTGTTGTGAATGTAAAAGCATTACCGGGCGCATTTGCACAAATTTTTGCAGGGGCGTTCGATTTGCGCAGTGTGACCGGTGGTATCGGTGGATCGGTAATGGCAACGGCGTTAAAGCATGGCGTTTCACGGGGAATTTTCACAAATGAAGCGGGGCTGGGTTCGTCGGTGATGGCATATACACAGACAGATTGTGCAGAGCCTGTAGAACAGGGAATGTGGGCTATATTTCAGGTTTTTGCTGATACCATTGTGATGTGCACGGTGACAGCGTTGTGCATTTTATGCAGCGGAGTGATGAAAAGCGGTGAAACAGGTGGCGCATTGAGTACTGCTGCATTTGAAACAGTATTTGGTGCTTTTGGTGGTGGTGTGGTGGCAGTATGCACCACCTTGTTTGCATTTGCGACCATGCTGGGATGGGCGCATTATGGGCAATGTGGACTGCGATATTTATGCGGAGAAAAGCTGTTGATACCGTATCGCATTGTGTTTGCGTTTGTAACAGCAGCAAGCACCGGACTACAACTTGCGTTGGTGTGGGATGTGTGCGATACGCTCAATGGGTTAATGGCAATACCGAATTTAATTGCACTATTTTGGCTCTCTGGGCAGGTTGTGCGCGAGACAAAATCTTATCTTGTGCGTCGAAATATTTGCAAAAATAATGAACACTTGGTATAATACCGGTTATGATAGAGTGTTCATATTTTTGCATGAAAGGAAGCGCCTGTTATGAAGTCGTACACCATTTATTTAATCCGCCACGGGACTGCACAGGGTAATTTGTCGGGGCAATATATCGGGGTGACAGATTCACCGCTGGCTGAGCAGGGAAAGGTGCAGCTACAGGCGTTGGTTGGGCAGAAAGCGTATCCGAAGGTGCAGGGGTATTATACTAGTCCGCTGAGTCGCTGCACTGAGAGTTTGCGGCTGATTTACCCACAAGTACAGCCGATTGTGGTCGAAGATTTGCGGGAGTGCGATTTTGGAGCATGGGAGGGAAAATCTGCGAAAGATTTGGCGGATGACCCCAATTTTGCAGCTTGGATGCAGAGCGGAGCGGTGATGGCACCGCCAGGCGGAGAGGATGGCGAAACCTTTACAAAGCGCGTAACTGCGGCGTTTGCAGGGATTGTGCAGCGTATGCTCAAAGCGGGGGAAACCTCGGCGGTGGTGATGGCGCATGGGGGTGTGATTATGGCGGTTTTGGCAGCGTTTGGGCTGCCGAGAGCTCCGTTTTATGATTGGATGACAGAGCCCGGAAAGGGCTATGCACTGCGTATTACTGCGGGTTTGTGGATGCGGGAGCAGGTGTTGGAAGTGTTTGATACGGTGCCGCCGCGCAATGAGCAGGAACGCACTTATACTGTGGTGGATGTTGCCAGAGAGGCGGCGGATCGCGCGTTTGGACAAGATGCATCGAAATAGGCATTTTTTGACTGGTACGGTACATTTACCGTACTTTTTTTGCGTTTATTCACACTTTATTCATGAATCATCTCCTAAAAAATGGAATTTTATGACCCCCTATGGATACTTTTTTATGGGAGGGTATGTTTGGGCGATGATTGATTTGGGTGATACGATTTTTGAGATTTTGGGTGCAGATTTCGAGCTGGATGGAAGGTATGATGGTTTCAATTTGGCAATGGATTTTGTGGGAAGAAAAATGAGAGTACAAAGTATTGTGGAGTGTTGGGTTGAGGAATTGGTGTGATGTGGTGATGAGATACGTTTGATTTTTTGCAAAGGTTTGGGTTGTAATGCAAACTGTATTTTCATTGGATAAAGAGGTGAATTGATTTGGGTGATACGATTTTTGAGATTTTGGGTGCAGATTTCGAGCTGGATGGAAGGTATGATGGTTTCGATTTGGCAATGGATTTTGTGGGAAGAAAAATGAGAGTACAAAGTATTGTGGAGTGTTGGGTTGAGGAATTGGTGTGA
>CAKSFA010000007.1 GCA_934454125.1 uncultured Eubacteriales bacterium
GGGATATAACGGTGGGAAGTGGAGTTAGATAAAGTAGGTGTTTTAGTTTTGAATATTGCGTGATGGAGTTGGGGGAGGTCATGTGAAGTATAGTGGATAAGGAAAAGGGTGGTATTGAATTGAGAGGGGATTATCATTTGGAATATTGAGTGGTGGGGTGTGGAGTATGGGTGCAGGGTGGGTAACACAATCGATGTGGGAAATATGTTTGAGATCGAGAGAGTGTGGGGAGTGATAGTGGGAGATTAATATGATAAAGTAGATTTTGTGAAGCCGTTGGGATTTGGATGGGAGAGGTTGAAGGATGGAGTGGAAAGGAGTGGCGTGTTTGTGAGAGAAAGGAGATGTGCTTGATAGTTTTTTGATTGGGAGTGTTTTGAGAAAAATAGCCTTCTCTTTTGGGGATGTGGGAACGATTCTTCTGCTCTGTGTTGCGTTTTTGTCGGTGAATATTTTGCAAGGTGAAATTACGGTGATTTGCTTGTTGATTTGTTTTGTGTGTAGGGATTGCAATCAAAAAGCCCTCGCTTTTGGATGCAAGGGCTTTTTGTTATGATCTTGTGCTGAGTTCTTTGTCGATGGAATATTTTGCTGAGGTGCTGTCACCAGCGAAGGTGAATTTGTCGATGATATCTTGTGCGGTGTCTTCTTCTTGGATTTGCTCATTGATATATTTGTGCATGAAGATTTCGGTCGCGTAGTCATTTTCTTGTTTTGCCAAATCGTGTAGCTGATAAATTGATTTGGTGACGTTGCGTTCATGCTCTAGCACCATCTTTGCGATTTTTAACGGATCCTTTTCTGTAATCGGTTCTGCTTTGACCGGTTTTAACTCTACGGTCATATCGCGCTGCTGCATGAAATGAATGAAATCATGCGAATGGCCAAGTTCTTCTTCATATTGCTTAAACAGCCAGGATGAGTAGCCTTTATAGTTTTCTTCATGTGTTTTGATGGACATGGCAAGATACAAATATCCGGAATAAATCTCTAAATTGATATGCTCATTAAGCGCTGCGACAATTTTTTTGCTGACCATGGTGTTGCTCCTCTCTTTTTACCTTCTGAAATTAGAATTTACTTGTTGTTATTGTACGGCTTTTGGAAGCATTTGTCAAGATTTGACGCGCTTTCAAAAATGCTGCGCAAATCTTTATTTTGGGCATAGGATAACAGAAAAGGAGGTATGTGTATGGAGTATCAAACATGCGATTTGTTGCAGATTTTGCGGATGCATTTGCTGTTTTTGCAGCAGCTTGAAAATCAACTCGGACAGATGCAGGGGCGTTTGATTGCACAGGGGAAGAAAGCGGCACAGGAGGTGGGATCTTACCGAAAGAGGCTGGCAGAACTGCGCAGACAGGCACAGGAGCAGTACCGTATATTGTTGCGCAGGAGAACATGTGTGCCGGCGCTGGGCGATTTGCATTGCATACGCCAGTTGGAGCAGAAAAGTGTGCGGTTGACGTATGGTTGTGCTGCATTGTTGCAGCGACTTGAGGAAAACCAGGCAGCAGAGTTGGCCGGAATGAATTGCAGGCAGGCGCTGGCGCTGCTGCGGAACAGAGAGAAAAATTTGATTTCTTGCTTTGCGGGCATTGACGAATGAGAAATCTTAAAGTATACTGAATACATATACAAAAACAGCAAGGATGTGAAAATCATGTCGCAATTGTTTCAATCAACCTTTCATACGCTGCGTATGGAGGATGCGAAAATTGAAATCGAAGAAAACCCGCAGATCTTGTTGGTCGATGTGCGTACACCGGAGGAATATCAGAAGGGCCATATTCCCGGCGCAATGAATATTCCGGTGGAGACACCGCAGTTAATCACGGAAAAAATACCGGATAAAAATGCGACGGTTTTTGTATATTGCCTGAGCGGGCACCGGAGTCAGCGCGCTTGTGAGCTGTTTGCCGATATGGGTTATGGCAATTTGACTGATATTGGCGGCATTTTGTTTTGGCCTGGTGAGCTTGTGACAGGAGAATGAGACTGTTTGATGTACTGCTGACAGTTGTTTTGAAACAGAAACAGCGATAAAATTTCAGAAAGAAGGATGTAAGTATCATGAAAGCGAAAGAAAGATTTTATTTTTGTGAGCACTGTGGCAATATGGTTGGTATGATTCACGATGCAGGTGTGCCGATTAAATGCTGCGGACAGAATATGACCCACTTGGAAGCAAATAGCACAGACGCTGCAACTGAAAAGCACGTGCCGGTTGTGACTGTAGAGGGCAACACGGTGAAAGTTCACGTGGGTGAGGTAACACACCCGATGCAGGAGGAGCACTTTATTCAGTGGATCTATCTGCAAACAGAGCGCGGTGGTCAGCGTATTTCGCTGTCGCCCACAGATGAGCCGACGGCTGTATTTTCGGTAGAGTTTGACAAGCCGGTTGCTGTATTTGAGTATTGCAATCTGCATGGCTTGTGGAAAACAGAGCTGTAAGCACAATCGAACATAGAGAACACCCCTGTGTGATGCAGGGGTGTTTTTTTATGTTGGTGTAAAAGCATGACGAAAGGCAGCAGGAGATGAGAGGTTGATGAAAGAAAGCGATAAAGAGTTATGATATGAAGGGTATATTATAGACTGATGTTTGACTTTTTTGGGAAATTGTGTTATTATTTTACAATCAAAAATGTTTGAGAAGATAGGTGCGTATTTGTGGAGAAATATGATAAGTATGGTTTTAGAATGAAACGACGGATGAACTGTGACAGGTGTGTTGGCCTGTGACAATTTTTCAGCGTGCTTGATATTCGCCGTTTTGCATGAGAAATGCAGACGGCGTTTTTTATATCTTGATATATTTATAACAATTGTGAGGTGAAAGAAAATGACAACGGGAAGCAGTTGCGGTGCCGATCCGATGGGACGAAGTAGAACCGCACAGAAGTACGGGAGAAAGAAGGCTTTGCCGTGTCATTTTTTTCTCGATTAGCATTGTAATAATGGTTCTGCTTTGTGGCACTGTGCCCTTCCGAATGGCTGGAAGCCAAGTATGAGAACGGAGGTACAGACCTATGATGAAACAAAATTTGCATCATACTACTGTGAAAAGACACACGGTAAACAAAGCGTGTGACAATACGGCGACTGAGCGCCTGCATTGGGCAAGTTTGCATACCGAACCGGAGGTTTTGGAATGGTATGGAATCGGAGCAGGCGGTTACAGTGGGAATTTGGCCAGTGAAGCTAGGGCGCGTTATGGGGAAAATATCGTTACGCATGGAAAGCGGGATTCGGTATGCAAGCGGATTGTGGGGGCATTTATCAACCCGTTTACCGTTGTTTTGTTGGCGCTGGCGGCAATCTCTGTATTTACTGACATCGTGATGGCAGCGCCGGAGGATCAAAACCCGGCTACGGTGGTGATCATCACGGTTATGGTGATGATCTCTGGCATTTTGCGTTTTGTGCAGGAAACCAAGAGCGGCAATGTGGCAGAGAAATTGCTCGGCATGATTCATACGACAGCAGCGGTTGTGCGGGATGGTGTGGAGCAGGAAATCTCGATTGATGAGGTGGTTGTGGGAGATGTTGTTTTGCTTTGTGCCGGGGACATGATACCGGCGGATTTGCGGATTCTTTCTGCAAAAGATTTGTTTATCAGTCAATCTGCGTTGACGGGAGAAAGTGAACCAGTCGAAAAACTGGGGGAGCGATGTGAGCAAACGAGTGCATTGACCGATACGCCCAATCTTGCTTTTATGGGCAGCACGGTGGTAAGCGGTAGTGCAAAGGCGATTGTGATTGCTGTGGGAAACGAGACGATGATTGGAACTGTGGCAAAGGAATTGAATGGTAAGCCGCAAAAAACCGGGTTTGAAAAAGGAGTCAATTCTGTATCTTGGGTGTTGATTCGCTTTATGTTGGTTATGGTGCCGGTTGTTCTGTTGATGAACGGCTTGACCAAGGGCGATTGGATGGAAGCAGCTTTGTTTGCGATTTCAATTGCAGTTGGTCTTACGCCCGAAATGCTGCCGATGATCGTTACGACTTCTCTGGCAAAGGGTGCTGTGGCCATGAGCCGGCAAAAGGTGATCATCAAGCATTTGCATGCGATTCAGAACCTTGGCGCTATGGATATTTTATGCACTGATAAAACAGGAACGCTGACGCAGGATCAAGTTGTGTTGGAATATCATCTGGATATTGACGGCAAGGAGAATGACTGGGTGCTGCGGCATGCGTTTTTGAACAGCTATTTTCAGACAGGACTAAAGAGTTTAATTGATATTGCCGTGATGGACAGGCAAATGGAATTGGGAGCAGAGACACTGATTGCGAGATATAGAAAGGTGGATGAGATACCGTTTGATTTTGAACGCCGCAGAATGAGCGTTGTGGTAAAGGACGAAACGGGGAAAACCCAGCTGGTGACAAAGGGCGCTGTGGAGGAAATGCTGAAATGCTGCGCCTATGCCGAGTGTGACGGTGCGGTAAAACCATTGACGGAACAGGTTCGACAGCAGGCGCTTAACAAAGCCGGAGAGCTGAACCGCTGTGGAATGCGTGTGATTGCCGTAGCGCAAAAGACCGATCCGTCGCCGGTTGGAGCGTTTTCAACGGCGGACGAGAATGAAATGGTTTTGATTGGGTTTCTTGCGTTTCTGGACCCGCCCAAGGAGACGACCGGCAAAGCAATTGCGATGCTTTTGGAACACGGAGTTCAGGTGAAACTATTGACCGGGGACAACGAAAAAGTGACTGCTGCAATCTGCCGGCAGGTAGGCTTTTGCGCAGACAGAATATTACTGGGAGAGCAGATTGAAAAAATGAGCGATGAGGAGCTTGGAGATGCATCGGAAAGCAGCTCGATATTTGCAAAACTTTCTCCGGGGCAAAAAGCCCGTATTGTGCGTGTTTTGAGGGAAAGGGGGCATAGTGTTAGTTATATGGGCGACGGCATCAATGATGCGCTGGCATTGAAGGCGGCCGATGTGGGAATTTCGGTTGACACTGCTATGGATATTGCAAAAGAGTCGGCTGATGTGGTATTACTGGAAAAAGATTTGACGGTTTTGGAGCACGGCGTGATTGAGGGCAGAAAAACATATGCCAATATGATAAATATATTAAAATCACCGCATCTTCTAATTTTGGAAATATGTTTTCTGTGCTTGCGGCAAGTGTTTTTTTGCCGTTTTTGCCGATGGCTTCGCTCCATTTGATTTTGCTGAATTTGATCTATGATATATCTTGCACGGCGATTCCGTGGGATCATACGGATGAAGAGTATTTGAAACTGCCGAGGAATTGGGATGCCGCTGGTATTAGCCGCTTTATGTTATGGTTTGGGCCGATTAGCTCTGTGTTTGATATTTTCACATATCTGGTGCTATTTTTTTGATTTGCCCGATGTTCACCGGTGGACAGCTATTTGGACAACTGACGGATGCGGCGTCGAAACAGTTGTATGAAACTGCGTTTCAGACCGGGTGGTTTATTGAGTCTATGTGGAGTCAATCGCTGGTGATTCATATGATCCGTTCTTATAAACTGCCGTTTGTTGGTAGTCGTGCATCTACGCCTGTGTTATTGCTATCTGTTTTTGGTATTGCGGCGGTGACAGCGCTGCCGTTTACTCCGATCGGAACAGCAATTGGGCTTACAGCGCTGCCGCCTGTATATTTTGCATGGCTTGCTTTGATCGTGGCTGGATATATGGTAGCGGCTACGGTGGTGAAAAAGCTGTATATTCGCAGATATAGAACATTGCTTTGATGGAGGTTTTGTGTATATAAACGGAAAGCGTCACATCGGAATTTTCGATGTGACGCTTTTATTTTTTGCACCTATGAGCCTGTTTTTTATTTTGCGATGACGGAAATGCGCTGTTGGAGATGTTGGCCGTTGGTAACTTCATCGATCATTGCGATGGCATAGTCAGCATAACTGATGGTGCTCTCGCCATTGTCATTTACAAAAAATGTTTCGCCGCCAAGCAGATAACTGCCGGTTTTTGTACCGTTAGCACGGAAATCAGCAGCAGGTGTTACATAAGTCCATTGTACATCGTTGCGCTGCCGAAGCTCAGTCAATGCTTGCGCCGAAGCAGTTGCAACGGGTTGATATTCTGCCGGAAAATCTTCGGCGTCCATGAGTTGTTTGGTATGCGCAGCGTCTAAATATAAACTGCCGGCACCGCCAACAACCAAAAGCCGGGTATTGGTGCCGCTTAGGCAGTCGCACAAGTGTTTGAGTGAGCTGCTGTGTTGTGGCAACGTTTCCGGCGTCCATGCACCAAAGGCGTCGATCACGGCATCAAAACCGCTTAGATCGGCTGCAGTGAGTGCGAATAAATCTTTTTGTATTACCTGTGTTGCGTTTGTTTTGTTTTTACCTCGAATCACAACAGTGACGTTTAAACCGCGTGCCAGCGCTTCTTCCGTGATTTTTTGCCCGGCTTTGCCGTTGGCACAAATGACTGCAATCTTCATCTTGAAAACCTCCTTGAGATGCGTACAGACTTGCGTTTTTTGTCTGTAAGGATATAATAAGATGGTAAGGTAAAACTGTAAAGTATGCACTTTTTTGTGCTATAGTTACTAAAAAGATACCATTGGAGGAACATACCATGCAAAAACAATTGCCCGCCTGCCCGGTGGAGACGACGCTGATGCTGATTAGCAACCGTTGGAATGTATTGATTCTGCGCGATCTGTTGACGGGAACCAAACGGTTTGGAGAGCTGAAACGGTCGATTGGCGGAATTTCGCAGAAGGTGCTGACAGCGAATTTGCGCACTATGGAAGAAAACGGACTTTTGCAGCGCAAAGTGTATGCTCAAGTACCACCAAAGGTGGAGTACACTTTGACACAGACCGGTTATAGTTTGCAGACGGTTTTGCAGGCAATGCAGCAATGGGGTGCGGCATATCAGGCGCGGATGCACACCGGGGAATTGTTGCAAAAAACGGGGGAAATGGATGATTCTTGTTGACATTTCAGAAAAGATTTGCTAAAATAAAAATATTATTGAATGTGAGTAGGGGAAGACGATGCATCAGGATTTTACCTTTGAAGACGCAGAATTGCGGCAGGAAACAACGGAGCATCTGCTGTATGCGATGATGGAAGTGCTGCATGAAGCGGGATTTCGCGTGACGACGCAGCGTAAAATTATTTTAGAGGCCATTGCGCATCAGGTGGGCTGGCACGTGCACCCAAAAGATGTGTTTGCGTATGTTCAGAAACGAGACGATACGATTGGTCTTGCAACGGTGTATCGCACGATTAAGATGTTGGAGGATATGGATCTGCTGAACAAGGTTTATATGATGGGGCAGCAGAATGTGCATCCCAATGACCCGAATCACGGCGTGCATTATCATTTGATTTGCCTGAAATGTGGGGCGATTTTTGATAAAAATGATGATATGCTGGAGAATATCAATCAGCATGTGAAGCAGGCGCACGGCTTTTTTGCTACGCAAACCAAGCTCTCGGTGTATGGTTTGTGTGAAGATTGTGCGCGCTTTTTAAAGCGGGAAGCATAGTTTTTGTAAGAGATTGGTAAAAATACGGTAAAGTGTTGTGTGATATCATTGACAGAGGCAATCTGCCGGAATTACAATGAGGGCGTAAGCTTGAGTAGATGTGATTTGTAGAGAGGAGATTGTTTTTGATGAAGTTTTTTAACCGACTAACGGAACGTCAGATGGTAAAGCACAACGGTGGAACTACTTTTTTTCAGATTACCTGTTTTGTGCGCAGGCAAGATGGCAGAGGGTGGCAAAAAGTTTGCCCCATTCGCGTCTATAATGATACGAAATAGTGTACAACGAAGAGCGTTTGGGGGGGTACCTCAAACGCTCTTCCTGGTTGAACCAGGAGACACTTCGCGCTTTGGGTTTTATTTTTTATGTTTACCAGATATGTTCGCGTTTGACTGCGGGGTGAGAGGGCGGTTATTTATCTGGTTGAACCTGATTTGGTTGCAACTGGGAATAGGATTTTTGAGTTACAAAAAGAGGGCTTGTAAAGGGGTTGTAAGAAAATGGTAAAGTATCGTGCGATGTCATTGACACGGAGAAGCTGTAGGCATACAATGAAGGCGTAAACCAAACAACACATGCGATTTATGAAAGGAGTTTATGTACGATGAAGTTTTTTAATCAACTGACAGAGAGTCAAATGGCAAAGCAACAAGGTGGTTTGAGATTTTGGGGTCAATTGGTTTATGTATGAAACAAAAACAGGGTAGGTATTGAAAGCAGAGGTCCAATCGGAATTACGAAATAATCAATCTCAAATCATGAAAAAACACCCTTTGAGCGGTGCTCAAGGGTGTTTTTGTTATGTTATTGTGATTATTATTTTACGTTCATGCCAATGCCAACACCAGCACCGGTAACCAAAGCGCCGATTGCTACAAGTACCAAAGTAGCGATGCCGCCCTCGGCTTTGCTCATTTGTTTTTCAGTCATTTGTGTAAAAGTTTTCATGCTATACTCTCCTTTATTGCAAATCATCTTAAAAAGAAGTGAGAAAGCGATTATTTTGAGCTTCTGCTTCCTTGGTCAACGCCAATGCCGATTGAAAAACCGGCCAAAACGGTTGCAACCAATACTAAGATTGTGAGAAGCTCTCCACCGTTTGTTTTGCTCATTTGTTTTTCTGTCATTTGATTAAATTTACGCATAATTTGTTTCTCCCCTCAAAAATACACTGCTTATTTGTTGTTTCTTTCTAATGAAGCAGACACTGCGGCACCAAAGCCAAAAGCGGAACCGAAAGCCAAAGTTAAGCCAATAATTGTTGTTACCAAGATTCCGCCTTCTGTTTTGCTCATTTTCTGCTCACTTAATTGAGTGAATTTTTTCATAACGAACCCTCCTGAATCTCTAAATACTTCCTAAAAATACTCTGTCGAAACTAAAAATTTTGCTTATTTTCTGCCTGCATTTTCATTGTTCTGTCTGATAGCACCGGTGATGCCACCTGCAACACCAACACCTGTGGTAAACAAGCAGAATGCGGTAATCAGCAGAGTCAGCAAACCACCATTTGTTTTGCTCATTTGACGCTCTGTCATTTGATTGAAGTTTTTCATTTTCATTTCCCTCCTTCCTTCTCCCAAATTCTGGTTCTTAATGTAATACATTCGACCGGATTTTGACAACAAAAATTGCAAAACTGTTTTATTTTTTTACAAAAATGTTTGGTTTAAACCTCAAAAAGAATTCAGATTGTTAAAAGTATTTGTGAAAATACACAGTTTCTTTCTGCGCTTTCAACGCTTTTGTTAAATTTTCTTACAGATTTGTAATTTTTAATGTAATTCTTTCTGTTTTTTTATAAAATAATAACCGGACGAGGTTGGTGTTGTTTCCGCCTATATCCAGGGAGAAAAATATGAAACGTGGGTGAATCGTGTGAAAATTGCAGTTTTAGCAGAAGATGATCCGTTCAGAAGGCACGCAGACGTATGGCTGAACACGTTTTTTCATGACAGCCATGTTCCGTTTCAAATCAGCAATTATAAAACTGGTGAAAGTTTGTTGGCGCAGCTTTACAGCGGTATGCAGTTTGACATTTTATTGCTTGATTTTGATTCGGTAAAAGAAAAGGTTTTAAAGCAAATTCGCTTGTTTGATTCTGATTTGCTGATGATTTGCATTTCAAATTTGTATGACAAGCTTTCGGTTGCGTTTGAACTGGACGCATTTCATTATTTGATTCGCCCGGTGGATTTTAAAATGTTTGCAGGGATTTTAAAACGCGCAGTGAAACGATGTTTTGAAAAGCGAGACCGGTTTACCATTGAATGGAAACACCAGGTTGAGGTGATTTCGTTAAAAAATATTATTTGTGTGGAAGGATTTAACAGACACATTCAAATTCAAACGACAAGTGGCCAGAGAGAATCTTGCCAACCGTTTAAAGAAATCGTGCAAAGGCTTACGGCAGCTGGGTTTATTCGGGTTCATCAGAGCTTTTTGGTTAATCCCTCTCATATCAAAACAATGGATCAAAATGAGATTTTGTGCACCAATGGAATTGCCGTTCCGGTTAGTATTCGACGAAAAAAAGAGGTTTTGGAAAAATTTCGTATTTACATATCGAACTTCAGCATTTAAAATAGAATAGAAAAGGGAGGGGTTACATGGCAAAATACCCATTTATCCGGCAGCATGATATGAAAGACTGCGGTGCTGCCTGCTTAGGGATGATTTCGGCTTATTATGGTTATAAGACGCCGTTGTCTACCATTCGGTATAAAATTGGTACTGATTCGCGTGGAAGCACCGTGCTTGGTGTTGTAAATGCTGCGCGGGAAATTGGATTTGAATCTAACGGTTTTTCTACCAATGAAAAGGCCAATGCGATTTTTGACGATATTCCGCTGCCTGCTGTTGCGCACATTGTTGTGGACAAAAAACTGGCGCATTTTGTCGTGATTTATCATGTGAGCAAAGATAAGATTACACTGGGCGACCCTGCCGAGGGAATTGTGACAGTGCCTGTTGAAAAATTTATTGAAGAATGGACCGGCGTTATCATTACCTTTATGCCGGCAGCCAAATTTCAGAAAACAAACGAAAAACGCGGCATGTTTACCCGCTTTTTTGGCTTGCTGAAATACCAAAAGAAGCTGTTGGTGTATATTTTTCTCAGCTCACTGGTGATTACCGGGCTGGGAATTGTGGCATCGTTTTATTCGCAGATTTTATTTGACGATATTCTGCCGACGTTTTCAGAAGGTTCGCTACATACATTTTCGCTGGCCATTGTGGTACTTGTAGTTGCCAGAGTGATTACAGAGGCATTTCGAAATAAGCTGTTTATGTATATCGGCGCAAATATGAATATTCCGATGATGTTGGGCTTTTTTAAGCATGTGATTCGTATGCCGGCAGACTTTTTTGGTACACTGCAGGTTGGTGAGATTCTTTCGCGCTTGCAGGATACCGCCATTATTCGTGATGCAATTTCTTCTGCCACACTCAGTGTGTTGATTGACCTGATCATGGTGGTTTTTGGCGGTATTATTTTATTCCGGCAGAATTCTACGATGTTCTTTGTAACATTTGTGCCGATTATTTTGCTGGTGATTGTTCTGCTGCTGTTTAAACGTTCTTACTATAAAATGAACCGCGATTTGCTCAGACGAAACAGCGATTATTCGGCCTATATGGTGGAAGCGATCTCTGGTACGGAAACCATCAAAGCGTTCTCTTTGGAGGAGGCTGTGTCGTTTCGTGCGGAGAACAAATTTGTGAAGTTGCTGCAGGCAACCTTTAAGGCAGAAAACATTGAAAACTTTAACCGCACATTGCAAAGTATTATTGACAGCTCGTTTTCTATCGTAATTTTGTGGATTGGTACTTATTTTATCTTCCAGTCTACGATGACGATTGGTGAATTGCTGGCCTTTAATGCGTTGCTGACGTATTTCCTAACACCGATTAAAAATATCATCTCTTTGCAGCCCAAAATTCAAAAGGCTGTGATTGCTTCGGAGCGTTTGTCGGACATCATTGACTTGGAAACGGAGAAAAACTCAGTTGACAAGCCGATTAATACCGAGAAGCTCAACGGTGATATTCGGTTTGAGGACGTGACGGTGCGTTACCGTGGCAGAATGCCGGTATTTCAGAATCTGAACCTGGAGATTAAACAGGGACAGACCGTTGCGATTTTGGGTGAATCTGGCTGTGGTAAAAGTACGCTGGCAAAGCTGCTGATGCGGTTTATGCCACCGCAGTCGGGCAATATTCTCATCGGCCCACACAATGCAGAGGATTTTGACCTGAAAGCATATCGTGACCGTATTGTTTATATTTCGCAAAACAGCTTTTTATTCAGTGGTACCATTTTGGAAAATCTAACGGCATCTGACCGCAATATTCCGATGGAACAAGTGGTGGAAGCATGCCGGAAGGTAAAGCTGGATGCATTTATTGACGAGTTGCCCTTGCGCTATAATACCCTGGTAGAGGAAAATGGAAGCAACTTCTCTGGTGGTCAGCGGCAACGTTTGGCGCTTGCAAGAGGATTGCTGAAACAGGGTGATATTTATATCTTTGATGAAGTAACCAACCAGTTGGACCCCTTGACCGAGCTTGCTGTGCAAAATGTGATTGACGAGATTTCGGAAGAAAAAACGTCGATTATTATTACGCACCGTATTGAAAACGTTAAGCGTTGCGAAAAAATCTTTTTGATGGAGCAGGATCAGGGCATTTTGGCAACCGGTACGCACGAAGAACTGCTGGCTACCTGCCCACTGTATAAAGAGATGTGTATTGCGCAGAAAACGGAGGGGGTAACGCCATGACAAAGCAAAAATATCTCAACTCGTTAGAAGATATTCGGTTGACCAAAGAATTTGTCTTTTTAAACCCTTACCATTTTATTACGTATTTTATCATCGGTATTATTGCTGCGATTGTTGCGGTATGTATTTTTCTGGGCTTTACCAATAAACAGGAGACGATTGATACTTCGGGCGTTTTGCAGCTCTCTGACAAAGTGCAGGATTTGCAGGTTTTGACGGACGGCATTGTGAACGAAGTATTTGTGAAAGACGGCGAATATGTTGAAAAAGGTACGCTGTTGTTCTCTTTAAAAAGCGATAAGCTTACGATTCAGAAGGAAGAGTACGAAAAGCAAATCGCGCAAACACAAACACAGATCGATTACCTGAAACGTTTGGAGGAGTGCATCAATAACCGTACCAACACGTTCCAAAATAACGAAGAAGAAGGCTATTATTACGCACAGGCAGAAAATTTTTTGACTAAGCTGCGGGCACTGGGTTATAATACCGGCGCAAAAACAACGGCTGCACTGACGACACAACGTCAGGAGTATCAGGAATTACTATCTGCAATGGAGAATTTGACAGATTTGTCAGATGCGCATGCGCTGCGCACGTATCAGCGTGTTTATAAAGATCAGATTACCAGCTATGATACTGCAATTTCACAGGCACAAGCTGCCGCTGAACAGATGGCAGCTGCCGGACAGGCAACAGCTGCGGCGCAGTATCAGCAGCAGGTGAACAGCTATACTGCTGAAAAAGAGAATTACAAAAACCAGCAGTTGCTCAGTGTGCAGCAGCAGATTACCTCTCTGAACCAGCAGATTGCGCAGGCCCAGAGCACACAGAGTGAAACGGCGGATAAATCACAAAGTGAGATTGAACAGCTTACGGCATCTTCTTTGGTGGAACTACAAAACCAAAAGCAGCAGTTGCAGACCAAGCTCGATGAGTATAAGGCAAATCTTTCTGGCACAGAGGCTGATTTGAGTCTGACCAATATTGAGGCAAAAGACAGCGGTTATCTCTTTTATAAAGGCGATATTAAAAAGGACACCGCTTTGTCTTCGGGCAGTTTGGTAGGTATTATTACCAAAGATAAGTCTCAGGCACAGGCATTCAAGGTTACGCTTAGTGTGCCCAGCAGCGGCATTGGTTTTGTAAAACTGGGGCAGAATGTGAAGCTTTCGGTAAATGGTCTTTCAACGAGTGAATACGGTTATATCAATGGCACTGTGACGAAGATTTACGAAACGCCGGTGCAGTCTGAAAATGCGCTGTTTTACTATGTGGAAGCCACGGTTGATTTTACCGAAAACAGCAGCATCTACAAAGAACTGTTTGCACTGAAAGATAACATGAGTATTACAGCTAACATTGTGACCAAAGAAACAAGCTGGTTGACGTATTTGATGCAAAAGATTAATATTTTGAAAGATGAAGAGAAAACCGGTAATAACCAGCAATCGACTAGCTCGAGTAAATAAAAGGGGGAATATGTATGCATTGGGCAATATGGATTATCATCGGCATTTTGGGCGCGATTTTTCTGGCATGTTTGGCATTTTTTATCTATGCCCGCCTGTTTGGCAAGCGCGTGATGAAGGCCAACAAGCAAATTCTTGAAATGCTTGACGCCGGCATGATGGAGGATTTTCGTCAAAATAAGCCGTATGAGGAGATCAAAGACGATTATATTCGTCTGATTGATAAGTTGGAGCTTTATAGTCAATATATGCACATGATTGCGCTGAAAGAGGAAAAAGAGTTTGAGCGTCAGAACGAGTGTCTCATTTTGCAATATGTGGAAGATGAAGAGGGGAGAAAGGTGGCGCGATTCCACTTCCGTTCTTTCCCGATCAAAACACTGATGGAAAAAATACGCCCGAAGGAAATGATGATCGATGCAATGAAGCTGACAGACCAGCTTTTACACAGCGATACCAGCATTGCCTACATGGAGTTTGTAACGCATAATCAGCTGCTCAATGAGTCTGTGCTCAATAAGATCATTACGCATAACAATTTGAAGATTGAATTTACGTATAACGGTAAATATGAAAACAAATATATGCCCTGGATTTTCTCGGAATGGTTGATGATTCACGGTGGAGACAACCCCAAAACCAAAGAAGTCTATGAAAAAATGCGCCGCATGAATCAGCCGATTCAAATTAAGGTTTATCGTAGGGGAGAAGCACCCCGGAACGAAGGACCGGTACAACCGGTGCTGAAAACTACTGCAGTGGAAGAAACACAATCAACACAAGCATAAGAAAGGCCCCTTGCTTTGCGCAGGGGGCTTGTTGTTTGCATAACCGTTGGTGCCTGTGCATATGTTCAAACGGGTGATGCATGTGATGTATTTCAAACGATTGCAAACAAAATTACTGCCGTGTTTACTGTTGGTGGGTATATTGTGCGGACTGACAGCAGGTATTTGTACTGCTGTTTATTCAAATATTGCCGCAACAGCTGCGGTGCCAAGTGAGCAGCTTCGCACCATTGTTTTGGATGCCGGACACGGTGGGGAGGACGGTGGTACTGCTTCGGCTGCTGGTGTTCTTGAAAAAGATGTAAATTTGGCAATTACACTGCGGCTGAAAGCATTGCTGCAAGCGGCCGGTTTTACAGTGAAAATGGTGCGCGATACCGACGTTGCCGTCAATGATGATGGTCTTGGTACGTTAGCGCAGCGCAAAGTTTCAGATATTAAAAATCGGTTGAAATTGCTCAAGAGTACGCCGAACAGTATTTTTGTAAGCATTCATCAAAATCACTTTCCACAGACCCAATATCATGGTACGCAGGTGTTTTATTCGTCGAATCACCCGCAAAGTGAGCAGCTTGCGCAAGCAATTCAAACTGCGGTTGTTACACATCTGCAAACAGAAAATACGCGCCAGATTAAGCCCTCTGGCAGCTCGATTTATTTGTTGAAACATGCGCAAACACCGGCCGTCTTAGTCGAGTGCGGGTTTTTGTCTAACCCAGAGGAGGCAGCACGTTTGACAGACAGCATTTATCAGGGCCAAATGGCATTCTCTGTTTTTTGTGGTATTTTGCGTTATCTGCAAACAGCAGGGTAGAGGCGCTTGCAACAACTGCGCCGGTGCGCTATAATAAGTATAATGCAATCGGTAAGGAGGCGGATGTTTTGGCTGCAAAAACAAAGGTGCAATATGTTTGCACAGCTTGTGGGTTTGAATCTGCAAAATGGTATGGAAAATGCCCCGGTTGCGCAGAATGGAATACTCTGGAGGAAGAAGTGCGCAGTGCAACGCCAGCGGCAAAGCGCGTCAGTGCCGCCGTGGGAAGCGGCGTGATTGCAAAGCCGATTGCGCTCAGTGAAGTGGACAATACAGAGGAGCAACGTTACCATACCGGTCTGGCAGAGCTGGATCGTGTTTTGGGTGGCGGGCTGGTCAAAGGATCTTTGGTGCTGCTCAGTGGTGACCCTGGTATTGGTAAATCGACGATTTTGCTGCAAATTTGCCGCCATATGGGCGCTTCATTGCAAATTTTATATGTTTCAGGTGAAGAGTCTGTGCGTCAAATCAAGCTACGCGCTGCCCGTTTGGGCGTAGATACCCCTAATTTATTGCTCATGGCCGAGACGGACGTGCAGGCTATTTTGGAGCAAGCGCGCGTTCTCAAACCGGATTTGTTGATCATCGATTCAATCCAAACGATGAATCATACCGATATTTCGTCGTCACCGGGTAGCATCACACAGGTGCGGGAGTGCACCAACGCCATTATGCATACTGCAAAATTTCTAGAGATTCCCACATTTATTGTTGGGCACGTCAATAAAGACGGCGCCATTGCCGGCCCAAAAGTGTTGGAGCATATTGTAGATGCTGTGTTGTACTTTGAAGGTGACCGACACAATTCTTATCGTATTTTGCGTGCAGTGAAGAACCGTTATGGCTCTACCAATGAAATTGGCGTGTTCGATATGACAGAAGCGGGATTGACCGAGGTGGAAAACCCATCTGCAGCACTGCTTGCAGGCAGACCATTACACACGGCAGGCACCTGTGTTACTTGTGTGATGGAAGGGTCACGTCCGCTATTGGCAGAGATTCAAGGACTTGCATCTACCAGTGGGTTTGGCAACCCACGCCGCATGGCCACAGGTTTTGACTATAACCGAATGTCTTTGCTGCTGGCAGTGCTTGAAAAACGCGGCGGTTACTATTTTTCCAATTTAGATGCGTATGTCAATGTTGTTGGTGGTCTTCGATTGGACGAGCCTGCAGTAGATCTGGCGGTTGCGGTGGCGCTTATCTCTAGTCTGAAAGATATTCCGGTGAATGAGAATTGCCTGGTATTTGGTGAAATTGGCCTGGCAGGCGAGCTGCGTGCAGTCAGCCATATTAGTGCCCGTATTGCCGAGGCGGTTCATATGGGGTTTTCGAAATGTATTGTGCCATATCACAATTTAAAGCAAATGAACAGTTCCAGTTCGGCCATTGAGTTGATTGGTGCGCGCGATGTTCGGCAAGCCTTTGAGGCGGCTACCAGTTAAAGATGCATCTTGCACAGAAATACGATAAACACAGCCGGGATTACCGGTTGTTGTGGGCAAATCTAACATGCAGTAACCATGTTTTTGATAAGCGCAGTCGATTGTGCAAAAGATTTTACTGTGCATAAAAACGAGCCTTTCTATTCTTATAATGTATCATTGAAATGCGCAAGATTAGTATGGGCGGTGTTTTAGATAAACATGCAGCTAACGTTAAGAAAAAATAGGCTTCGACGGGAAATAAAATATCAAATTATACAAAATGAATATTTTGTATAATTAAGGTGAGGAGAAAAACGTTGTGACATTTATGATAGATAATAACGAGGATCAATTAATATGAAGCAAAAACAAACCAATGCTGGCGATACTGTCAGCCATACGCGTCGCAGCATTGAATTTACTATTGTTGTAATTGCCGTGGCTGTGCTGGCGGTCATTGCAATCCCGACGATTACCAGCATTTCAAAATGGTCTGCATATTCTACGGCGTACAGTCGCTGTCATGAATTGGTTTCAGTCTATGAAATTGCGCACAATGACGCGTTGCAAAACGGCATCACTGCACCAACAGATATTCGCTTCACACAGGCTTTGCTGCGCAGCGCTGAAATACCTGATCAAAATTCTGATTATTATACAATGATTTCACAGCAAATTCGCACCTATTTGCCAAGGCTTGAAATCGAAAAATTTTCATTCACGCTAACAAAAATAGATCAGAATCTTACTGTGTATTATTGGCCCACTACCGAACAAAGTGACGATCCAACCTATGTTTATATAGTAGAAAATCGGCAATCTTCTCTGATTTCTTACTCTGAGTATATTGCTTAATATTTTTTTATTTCAAGTTTACAAAAAAATTCCTGGCTGCTTTCACAGTCAGGAATTTTTTACTCCCACTCAATCGTAGCGGGTGGTTTTGAGGTAATATCATATACAATACGGTTCACGTGTTTGACTTCATTAACGATGCGGTTCGATATTTTTGCAAGCAAATCATGGTCAAGTTTCGCCCAGTCTGCTGTCATAAAATCGGTGGTTGCAACTGCCCGTAATGCAATGGTGTAATCATAGGTACGAAAATCGCCCATCACACCAACACTTTTAATACCGGTCAGTACGGCAAAATATTGATTCACACTGCGCTCCAAGCCTGCGTCCACAATCTCTTGCCGAAAGATGGCATCTGCTTCTTTTAAAATCTCGAGCTTTTCTGCAGTAATTTCTCCCATAACGCGAATCGCCAAACCTGGCCCTGGGAACGGTTGCCGCCAAACCAACGCCGGTGGAATTCCCAGTTCTGTGCCAACCTTGCGCACTTCATCTTTAAACAAGTCTCGCAGAGGTTCAATAATACCGGTGAATTCTACATTTTCAGGCAAACCGCCAACATTATGGTGACTTTTAATCACAGCAGATTCCCCTACGCCGCTTTCCACCACATCAGGATAAATCGTTCCTTGGCACAAATAGTCAACCTTGCCGATTTTTTTTGCTTCCTCTTCAAATACGCGAATAAATTCTTCGCCAATAATCTTACGCTTGCGCTCCGGATCAGAAACACCGGCCAGCTTTGTCAAAAAGCGCTCCTGCGCATTGACGCGAATCAAGTTCATATCAAATTGCTTGCGAAAAACAGTCTCTACCTCATCGCCTTCATTTTTGCGCAGCAAGCCATGGTCCACAAAGATGCAGGTCAAATTTTTTCCAATAGCCTGATGCACCATCAGCGCTGCAACAGAAGAATCCACACCACCAGAAAGCGCACACAGCACCTTTTTGTCTCCAATTTGCTCTTTGAGCGCAGCAATGCTGCTTTTGGCAAAAGATGCCATCTCCCAGTCTCCGGTGCAACCGCAGGCACGGTATAAAAAATTTCGCAAAATCTCGGTACCATATTGCGAATGTTCCACCTCGGGGTGAAACTGCAGCGCAAAAATGCCCTTTTCTGCGTGCTCCATCGCTGCAACCGGACAGTGCTCTGTCTTTGCTGTTACAGAAAATCCCTGCGGCAAATCTGAAATAAAATCGGTATGGCTCATCCATGCAACACCAGTTGGCTCAATCGTATTAAACAGCATGCCACTGTTGTCATACTGTACCTGTGTGTTGCCGTATTCCTTTACCTCGCTGTGTGCAACTTTGCCGCCCAGTGTTGCTGCAATCAACTGCGCCCCATAGCAAATTCCCAGCACAGGAATCCCCAATGAAAAAATGCCTTCATCGCATTTTGGTGCATTTTCAGCATAAACACTGTTTGGTCCACCTGAAAAAATAATGCCCTTATAGCCTTTTTGCGCGATCTCCTGCGCAGAGATCTTATAAGACTGAATTTCGCAGTATACTTTGCAGTCGCGCACTCTGCGTGCAATGAGTTGGCTATATTGGCCACCAAAGTCCAGAATCAATACTGCTTCATTTTTTACCATACGTGTTCCCCTGTCTTTATTATTCCACCGTTACGGATTTTGCCAAATTGCGTGGCTTGTCAATGTCACAGCCTCTGTTTTCAGCCACATAATATGCAAACAATTGCAGCGGCAGCACGGCCAGAGAAGGTGCCATCATACGGTTCGTTTTTGGAATATAAAGCACCTGATCTGTTTCACTTTCGATTATCGTTTTGTCTTCTGTCGTCAACGAAAGCACCGTTGCTCCGCGCGCCTTAACCTCTTTGATATTGCTCATCATTTTGTCAAACAGCGGCTCATACGCTGCCAACGCCACCACCAATGTGCCATCTTCAATCAGCGAAATCGAACCGTGCTTGAGCTCTCCTGCGGCATACGCCTCAGAATGAATGTATGAGATTTCCTTCAGCTTTAGCGAACCCTCCAGCGACAATGCATAATCAATATTTCGACCGATGAAAAAGATATTTTCACAATCGCTGTACTTTTTAGCCATCTGCTGTATCGGCTTGGTGTTGCTAAGAATACGCTCAATCAATGCCGGCAACGCCTGTAAATCTTCAATCGCCTGCCGGTACTCCTGTTCGCTCATCGTTCCCAACAGCTCTGCCATATACAGCGTCAGCAAATAAATCACAGAAAGCTGCGTGCTATAAGCCTTTGTTGTTGCAACTGAGATCTCCGGTCCTGCCCAGGTGTATAGCACATCGTCCGATTCATTGGCAATCGAACTTCCCACCACATTTACGATGGAAAGCACACGCGCTCCTAGCTTCTTCGCTTCACGCAAAGCTGCCAGCGTATCCGCCGTTTCACCAGACTGGCTGATCACCAGCACCAGTGTATTTTCGTTCACAATCGGGCTGCGGTAGCGAAATTCTGATGCAATGTCGATCTCCACCGGAATCCGCACAACCTGTTCGATGGCGTATTTCGCCACCACGCCCACATGATACGCAGAACCACAGGCAACAATCACAATTTTGTTCAGTTGCTGCAAGTCTGCCTTTGTAAGCTTCAATTCGTCCAAAACGATTCTACCGTCCACAATTCTGGGTGAAATTGTATTTTGCACAGCTTTTGGCTGCTCCATAATCTCTTTGAGCATAAAATGTGCATAGCCCTCTTTTTCTGCTGCGGTAATATCCCAGTCAATGTGAATTTTATGCTTTGAAATCACCTCTTTTGCAGTGTTATACACCGTCACGCCCTCGCGTTTAATCACAGCGATTTCATTGTCATTCAAACGGTAAATATCGCGCGTTTTTTCAATGATGGCCGGGATATCCGAAGCGATAAAGTTCTCTCCGTTCCCAATGCCAACAATCAGCGGGCTGTCCTTACGCACAGCATACAGCGTGTCTGGGTCATCCTGGCAGATGATGCCCAGCGCATAAGCGCCTTCAATTTTAGAAAGCACCTCAATGATGGTATCGAGCACATTGCCGTTATAAGTATATTCCAAAAGCTGCGCCAGCACTTCCGTGTCCGTTTCCGACACAAACCGCATGCCCTGATTGAGCAAGTGGTCACGCAAATACAGATAATTTTCAATAATACCATTGTGCACAACGGCAAATTTGCCGCTTTGGCTGCTATGCGGGTGTGCATTGCCGTCAGAAGGCTCACCGTGTGTTGCCCAGCGTGTGTGTCCAATACCCAGTGTGCCGGTCATATCCGGCTGCGCCTGCAACTTATCACACAGGTTTTGTAGCCGACCCTTTGCCTTTACCACATCAATGGCATTATGTTCAAACACAGCCACACCGGCAGAATCATACCCACGGTATTCCAATTTTTCCAAACCGGTCAGCAAAATTGGCGTAGCCTGCTCCTGCCCGATATAACCAACGATTCCACACATTTGTAAACCACCATTTCTCCGGCAGTCATAATACAGAATACACAACATTACTGCCGGAAATGTTGTGTATATAAAAACAATTCATTATTTATAAATGATGTCATCGCGCGAAGGGCCGTTTGAGATCATGCCAAACGGAACACCGATGGCCGTCTCAGCAAATTCGATATACCGCTTTGCATTTTCCGGCAAATCTTCATACCGTTTGATTCCGCGAATATCACATTTCCAGCCTGGCAGCGTCTCCAAAATCGGCTTGCAACGTTTCAGTTGCGCAGTTGATGGGAAGTAATCTATACGCTTTCCATCAAGCTCGTATGCTACACAAACCGGTATTTCATCCAAATATCCCAGCACATCCAGCACGGCAAATGCAACCGTTGTGGCACCCTGTACACGGCAACCATAGCGCGATGCTACCAAGTCCAGCCAGCCCATTCTGCGTGGTCGGCCGGTTGTTGCGCCAAATTCGCCCCCGTCACCGCCGCGGGTACGCAGCTCATCGGCCTGCTCCCCAAAAATTTCACTGACGAATACACCGGCACCCACTGCGCTTGAATACGCCTTGACCACCGCAATGATCTCCTTAATTTCATACGGCGGCAAACCTGCGCCCACAGCGCCATAACCGGCCAAAGTCGAAGACGAGGTCACCATGGGGTAAATTCCAAAATCCGGGTCTTTCAATGCGCCAAGCTGCCCCTCAAGCAAAATCTGCTTGCCGTCTTGCACAGCCTGGTATAAATATTCAAATGTATCCGTCACATACGGGGCAATCTGCTCCCGATATTCCATCAGTTTTTCAAACACATCTTGTGCTTCCAACGGTTCTTTCTGATACAAATGCTGATACAGCGTGTTTTTTACCGCCAACACGCGCTCAATTTTCTCTTTCAGTGCTGTTTCATCATCATAAAGCTCACTGATTTGAAACCCGATCTTTGCATATTTATCCGAATAAAATGGTGCAATACCCGATTTGGTCGAGCCAAATGAATTCTCAGAAAGCCGCGCTTCCTCCATGGTGTCCATCTCAATGTGATACGGCATCACCACCTGTGCACGGTCAGAGATCAAAATGTGCGGCTTTGGCACATTGCGCTCTGCCAGAGAGTCAAGCTCTTTCATAAAATTCTCCACACTCAAGGCAACACCGTTGCCGATGATGCTGGTCGTATGGTCATAAAAAATGCCGGAAGGCAACTGGTGCAACGCAAACTTGCCATAATTATTAATGATGGTATGTCCGGCATTGCTCCCGCCCTGAAAACGAATCACAATGTCCGATTGTGCGGCAATCACATCCGTAATCTTTCCCTTGCCTTCATCGCCCCAGTTTGCACCAACAATCGCTTTTATCATAAGGTTCTTCACCCTCCGCTTTGCCGCGTTTCCAATTTGGGTTCCGCTTTGCGGCAATCTTTTAAAATTAATCAACTTGCCAATTATACCACATTAAATTCAATTTGGCAATTTTCGGTCATAGCTTGATTTCTGCCCGTTGCAGATGATTGCAGTCATATTGTTTCAAAACAGGCTCCACCATATTCTGTAAAAACTCCTCCGTTTGCTGCGGTGCTCTGCCTACATAATCAGCCGGGTTCAGCAGTTGCTGCAACGCCGTTTGATCCAGGTCAAATGCATCATCGTTTGCAATGCGCTCCAACAAATCATTGTCTTTTCCCTGCTCTTTCACAGTTCTGCCCGCTTCCATTGCATAAACCCGAATCTTCTCGTGCAGCTCCTGCCGGTCTCCGCCCCGCTTTACAGCATCCATCATGATGTTTTCCGTTGCCATAAAGGGCAATTCTTCCATCAAATGCTTCTCGATCACCTTGGGATAAACAACCAGCCCGCCGGCTACATTTTCATAAAGGCTCAAAATTGCATCTGTTGCCAAAAATGCTTCCGGCACAGCAATTCTCTTGTTTGCCGAATCGTCCAGCGTGCGTTCAAACCACTGGGTTGCAGCGGTAACCGCCGGATTGAGCGCGTCTGTAATCACATACCGTGCCAGCGCGGTCATACGCTCTGTGCGCATTGGGTTGCGTTTATATGCCATCGCAGAAGAACCGATCTGATGCTTCTCAAACGGCTCTTCCACCTCTTTCAAATGCTGCAATAACCGAATATCCGCAGCAAATTTCGAGGCGCTCTGTGCAATGCCACTAAGCACATTGAGCATCTGACTGTCCAGTTTTCGGGTATACGTTTGCCCCGAAACAGCAAAGCATACATCAAATCCCATTTTCTCTGCAATCTTGCAATCCAGTTCCTTGCATTTTTCGTGGTTGCCGTCAAACAGCTCCAAAAAGCTTGCCTGCGTGCCGGTCGTTCCTTTCGAGCCCAGCAGTTTTGCCTTGCGCAACTGATATTGCACATCCTCCAAATCCATCAGCAAATCCTGAATCCACAATGTTGCGCGCTTACCTACCGTTGTCGTCTGCGCAGCCTGAAAATGCGTATACCCCAATGTGGGCAACGCCTGATACTGCCGCGCAAATGTTGCCAAAGCAGCAATCACCGCAACCAGTCTCTGCTCAATCAGCCGCATTGCCTGCGTCATGATGATAATGTCCGTATTATCTCCCACATAGCAAGAGGTCGCACCAAGATGAATAATTGGCTTTGCGTTGGGGCACTGCTCTCCAAATGCAAACACATGCGCCATCACATCATGCCGCACCTTGCGCTCCTGCGCCTGTGCTGTTTCATAATTAATCTGCTCTGCAAACCGCTTCATTTCATCAATCTGCGCCTGCGTAATCGGCAGCCCCAGCTCCATTTCTGCTTCTGCCAGCGCAATCCACAGTTTTCGCCAGGTCACAAACTTCTGCTCTGCAGAAAATAACCGTTTCATCTCATCGCTCGCATATCGTGTCGAAAGCGGCGATACATACGTCGTACTCAAACGTTCTTACCATCCTTTCGCAGGCTTCCGTCTGTGATAATCAAACCTCTACCCGTTTAATCGGTGAGCTATAAATATCCGGCTCTCCTCTGCGCAGTCGCTCAGAAATATGCGTCGGATAATTACCGGAAAAACATGCGTCGCAATAGCCGCCGCATTTTCCTTTTACAATCTCCGGCAGGCTTTCCAGGCTCAAAAAGCCCAGCGAATCCGCCCCCACCAGATCCCGAATCTCTTCCACGGTGTGCTTGCATGCAATCAGCACATCTTTACTGGGAATATCGGTGCCATAATAGCACGGCCACAAAAATTCCGGCGAACTGATGCGCAGATGCACCTCTTTTGCGCCAGCCTCTTTGAGCATGCTCACAATGCGCGCACTCGTCGTACCACGCACAATCGAGTCATCCAGCATAATCACGCGCTTGCCTGCCACAGCAGAAGAAAGCGCATTGAGCTTAATGCGTACACTTTTCTCCCGTTCAGACTGCGTTGGCTTAATAAACGTTCTGCCAATATAATTGTTCTTTACAATACCCTTTTCATACGGTATACCAGACTCTTCACTGTACCCAATAGCGGCATCAATACCAGATTCCGGCACACCGATCACAATGTCGGCATCCACCGGGTGCTGCCTTGCCAGCAGCCTGCCAGATTCCTTTCTGGCTTCATAAACGCTCACACCGTCTACTACGCTGTCTGTTCTGGCAAAATAAATATATTCAAAAATACACAGGCTTTTGTTCAAATCCGTTTTTGCATCAATATACCGAATTCCCTGCGGGTCCACCACAACCATTTCACCGGGCTGAATATCCTTGATAAACTCCGCACCGCAGCTGTCCAGCGCACACGTCTCCGAGGCAAATACATACGTATTGTCCACCTTGCCCAGCGTCAACGGCCGAAAGCCGTGTGGGTCACGTAACGCAATAAGCTTCTGCGCACTCATAATCAGCATGCTGTAGCAGCCGCGCAGTTGCGGCATTGCGCGCACCACGGCTTCTTCAATCGAGGGCGCCTTCACGCGCTCATTGGCAATCAGATACGCAATGACCTCCGCATCATTCGTTGTCTGAAAAATCGCGCCCCGATGCGTCAGTTCCTCGCGCAACTCTGAAGAATTGGTCAGGCTGCCGTTAAATGCAATCGCAAAATTACCTTTTGCATACCGCATCACCAGTGGCTGCGCATTTTCACGTGCTTTTTGCTTTGCCGTCGAGTAGCGCACGTGCGCAATCGCAATCTCGCCCACAAGATCACCAATAATCTTGTCGTTAAACACCTTGCTGACCAATCCCAAATCCTTCGAATATGAGATCACACCACGATCGCTTACAGCAATACCGCAGCTTTCCTGCCCGCGGTGCTGCAAGGCCAGCAGACCATTATAGCATGCATAAGCGGGCGAAAGCGCCCCATCAAACGAATACACGCCAAATACGCCACATTCCTCTCCAAGCGCAAAGTCGTCCTCATCCAAATTCAGTACAGCGTTCATATACTTCCTTTCACACTCCTGCATTTCTCCAACGGCCTGTCCGGTCAACAAATTTTTCGTTGCGCACCGGTGCAAAAACACCGTTTTTTCATAAAATAACCACATTTATTCTATTATATTTCCCCGCGTTTTGTCAATATTCCGCCTTGCACAAATCAACACAAATACAATCTCGTATTTTGCTTATACACAAATCACAAAAACGCACCCAAAATTGCAGTTTGATTTTACATTTCTTGCAAAAATCAACGAAAAATATTCCTTTCTCCCGCTAAAATGAAAGTTCAGAAATAAAACATTGCGTATTTTCATATTTTTTTTGAAATTTTTCTTGTAAAAAAATCCTGTATATGGTAAAATACAACCGTAAAAACGAGTAGGAGGCGTCTGATTATGTCCTATGTGCAAGAACAACTGAAAAAGGTCATCGAAAAAAATGCTGACCAAGCAGAGTTTCAACAAACTGTTACAGAGGTGCTCACCTCGCTTGAAACGGTAATCGAGCAAAACCCCCAATATCAAAAAGCCGGCATCATCGAGCGCATCACCGAGCCGGAGCGCCAAATCATCTTCCGCGTTCCCTGGGTTGATGACAACGGCAACGTGCAGGTCAACCGCGGCTTCCGCGTGCAGTTCAACAGCGCTATCGGTCCCTATAAAGGCGGCCTGCGCTTTCACCCGTCGGTCAATTTGAGCATCATCAAATTCCTGGGTTTTGAGCAAATTTTCAAAAATGCACTTACCGGTCTGCCCATCGGCGGCGGCAAGGGCGGCTCTGACTTCGATCCCCGCGGCCGCTCAGACCGCGAGATCATGGCTTTTTGCCAAAGCTTTATGACAGAGCTTTGCCGTCACATCGGTCCCAATGTTGACGTTCCAGCTGGCGATATCGGCGTCGGTGCCCGCGAGATTGGTTACCTGTTCGGCCAATACAAACGCATCAAAGGCAATTTTGAAAACGGCGTGCTCACCGGCAAAGGCCTTTCCTACGGCGGTAGCATCCTCCGTCCGGAAGCCACCGGCTATGGTGCCGTGTATTTCTGCAATGAGGTGCTCAAGGCCAACAACGATTCCATTCAAGGCAAAACGTTTGCACTGTCCGGTTTTGGCAACGTTGCCTGGGGCGCAGCCAAAAAAATCGCAGAACTTGGTGGCAAAGCCGTCACCATCTCCGGTCCCGACGGCTACATTTATGACAAAGACGGCATCACTGGCGAAAAAGTCGATTATATGCTGCAAATGCGTGCTTCCGGCCGCGACAAAGTGCAGGATTATGCTGATCAGTTCGGTGTCCCCTTCTTTGCCGGAGAAAAACCGTGGAGTGTCAAGGCAGATATCATCATGCCGTGCGCCACACAAAACGAGATCGGCATGAAAGAAGCAGAGCAAATCGTTGCCAACGGCGTAAAATATTACATCGAAGTCTCCAATATGCCCACCACCAACGAGGCAATGGAGTACCTGCAGTCCAAACAGCTGATCATCGCTCCCAGCAAAGCTGTGAATGCCGGCGGCGTTGCTGTTTCCGCGCTCGAAATGTCGCAAAACAGCATGCGTCTCTCCTGGTCGGCACAAGAGGTTGACGAACGACTCAAGACTATCATGGTCAACATCTTCGATCAATGCGCCAATGCAGCCAAAACCTACTGCAAAAATCCAAACAACTACGTTGCCGGCGCAAACATTGCAGGCTTCCTCAAGGTTGCCGATGCAATGCTGGCACAGGGCGTAATCTGATTTTTATCATTCTGCATACCAAAACAGCCACCGAAAAAATCGGTGGCTGTTTCCATTATATGCAAACGTCTCCGTGCAAATCTGCCCATTTACCTAAACCGCTCCCTCTTGGTTCACCAATTCCTCCACCCTGCCTCTCCTTATCATGCGCCTTTATAGTTGCAAACTGTTTCACTCCATCGCCATCATATTTTCTCAACAACTCTCAGCAAGAAAATTTCTATTTAAAAAAGCCTTTTCCAAACAATCGGAAAAAGGCTTTTTTCTAATCATTTTTATAAAAACAGATAAATCGCAACCGGCGCAATATACACCGCCAGCAGCACAGCACCAAATAAAACGGCCAGCGCCGAGCCTGCAATCACTTCCACAAATCGCAGATAGCAATAGCCGCCACGCCTGAGCAGCCATACCAATCCAGCGCCAAGCAGCACGCCTGCGGCAGTCAATGCCGCGCCTGTTGCAAACCCGTCCGGCACATAGCTTACCGTTACAACATTTTCTCCGTCTTGCAGCTTAACTGCCATAAACGCATCAAACACTGTGTAGATTTCTGCCTTCTGACCGTTCACCCAGGCAGAAAAACCTTTGGCATATCCCACCGGCAAAAACAAATATTGCTCATCTCCGCTTGCCTGCACCGTGCCAGTCAATGTATTGCCCTGCCGCTGCAATTGCACAGCGCCGCTTTGTTGCCCGGCAAATTGCCTGAGCACCTCCTGCTTGATGCCCACCACACCCAGCGATTTTGCCACCACGCTTTTGCGCACCTGAGCCCGCACCACCACGGTCTCGTCGGTAAAGGTACCCAGTTCCAACAGTCCATTGCTGCTCTGCGACGGGTACAAATTCTGTACCGTTCTGCCATTTACAGCAATATCAAATGTGCCATTAATCGGTTCAGTCAATTTATTCGAAAGCGCATCAAAGCAGTCAAAATACAGCGTCTGCGTTCCCTGCACCGTCACGGTATACAACAAATATCCGGCGTCCGTACCAATTTTTCGCTGCAAAGTATATCGCCCATTTTCATGCGCATACTCCACGTTCACAACAGTCGAAGGCTGATATTCCACCGCAACCTGCTCCTGCGTGCCATAAAGCGTCTGAAAAATCTGATTCTGCACATCCGCCCTGGTCGTATCGGGCAAGTTTGCTGCCTGTGCAATTTCATCTGTCGCAAACACCATACCAAAACCGGCTTCCGGCACATGCTCCACAATGCTGAACCAGTCATTCTGATACACAGCCTCCAGCCCTCTGCCCAGCTCCGTATTGCGCACAATGCGGTAGCGATTCGCCAGCAGACAATCCGTCAGCGTCGTTCCGCCGTGAGATCCCACCTCCATCCAATACGAAGAATACCCCAGCTTTTTCATGGCATACAAATATCCTTCATTCGTCAAAGAGGTATAGTGGCTCAACGAACCATACCCCAGCGCACCTACCAGATTCACATCAAAATATTTCCGCTGCATTTTCACGCGATACAGCCCTTCCTGCGAAAGTCTCCCCTGCAGATCCAACACTGCCGCATCACTCTCTGTCGAGCGCGCCGCCGATCCGAAATAAACGCTCCCGCAAAACAATACCTGCACCACAGTGATCAAGCAAAAAAACACACTGACTACGCGCTTTGGCAATACTTTCAAATATCGCAACAAAAATAGAAAAAAGCAAAACACAGCCACCGCTAGCGCAAACAACAATTGCGTACCCAGCGAAGCAAACGAACCATGTAGTGTTTTGGTATACGTTGCTAGTGTATCCCATTCTCCAACCAACAGCGCTATTCCCGTGCCAATCACCGCCAGCAGCCCAGCGCCAAGGCCGCCCCAAAGGCCAACCCTGCCACCTGTCGTAAGCACCTGCCCATCTCCCTGCATCGCAAAACAGTTGAGCATGCTGCCCAGTAGCGCCAGCCCCAAAAATACAATCATATATCCATACCGCATCGGAAACGCTTGATAACTGCCGGTATGCCACATCTTGTTCACCGGCTCCAAAAATACCGGAATCAACAGCAATCCCAGCAAAATCCCGACCGCGCGTCCTTCACGGCTCCTGTATCCCTTGCAGATCCAATACATGGGCAGGCCTGCCAGCAGCGCTGCTGTACACAGCAACACCGGCAGCGTCGTCTGCAATTCCGTCACCAAACTACCTGAAGTCAAATTCTGCAACAGCCCGCCACCTCTGGCAGACGACAAAAACTCCAACAATGCCGGCAGCCACACAACACCGGTGGTCAGCAGCGTAACCAAAGTCGACACTCCAAACAGACAAATCACACGTCTGCGCTGCTCCCGTTCTATGCACAGCCAGGTATAAACCCCAATGGCCAAAATCAAAAACAGCGCAACCATATAGCTCAAATAAAACTGCACTGTGATCATCGCCGTCAACACGGCAATATACGGCCACACCTGCCCCCGTTCTATCAAACGATACATCGCCAGTAGCAACAGCGGGAATAGATACATCATATCCAGCCACACAACATTCTGAAAATACATCATCGTATAGCCGCAAAACGCGTACAAAACCGAAAGCGCAAGATTTTGCATCAACGGCAGCGCCGCAAATCGACTGCGAAAAAATACGCTTGCCGTTCCAGCGCAAATCATTACCTTCAACAGCACAAGCAGATTGGCAAATAAAAAGATTTGTTCTACCGGTACAAACACCACCAAAAAGCTCAACGGGCTTGATAAAAAGAAGAGAAAAACGCCCCAAAAATCCATGCCACCGGCATTTGCCAGGTTCAAAAACAAATCCGCCTGCCCGGCCAAAATTTGCTTCAAATCCAACAGCAATGGCACCACCTGCTGGTTCATGTCACACCAGGAAAGCGTGTTCCCCGCAAATGGAAATAATTGAAAAATCGCAAATACCAACAGACAAAGTCCACCTGCTGCCAGCACTGCCCACCAGCACTGCCGGTATGTTTTCATAGTCTCACCTCAAAAAATCATGCACACGTTTTCCAAAAATATCATGTCTTTATTCGAACCACAGTGCAAAATTATCCCCGCCACACAATTTCATGTTATGAATCCAATATGCACAACAATCTATTTTCCGGCAAGCTCATCTGGCACACACAAATCCCATCATGGCGCAAAGCAGAATCATCCCAAAACGCACCATACAAAATTGGTATATGCCAAACCATCGTTCCATTCTGATTTCATAATAAAAATTACATTTCGAATCCATATCAAGTTTCCCAAAAATCACAACTCAATTTTCAAGGGTTTAAATGTAACTTTTATAGAAAAAATCACCGAAATATTCAATTGATTTTTAAATCACAGTGCCGTACGCAAAGCAAACTCAAAAGAATTGGGTGCAAAAAAATGGTCGCCAAAACGGGGTTTTTGGTCGCGAAACGGCACTTTATGGTCGCTAAATGTCACTTTCGGTCGTCTGTACGCCGTCTTTTCATTTTAAAATTACCTTGTGAAATACTTTCTTTCCCTTTTTGATCAGCAGCGATCCCTGCGCAAAATCAGCCGGCGTAAAGCACTTTGTCGTGTCTGTAATTTTCACATCATTTACCGAAACACCGCCCTGTTCCACTAGTCTCCGTCCCTCACTCCGAGACGACGCAAGACCCGCTTTTAGCAGCATATCCAATAAGCTCAGTTTCTCTTCGGTAAAGTCCTCCGCCATAATTTCCGTTGCCGGCATATTTTCCGTATCAGCACCGCTGCCAAACAGAGCTCTTGCGCCCTGCTGAGCCCGCTCAGCCTCTTCCTGACCGTGTATCAAGCGCGTTACTTCAAAAGCCAGAACTTCTTTCACTGCATTGAGTTCACTACCCTCTTTTTTGGCATACTCATTGATCTGTTCCATCGGTAAAAAAGTCAGTATTTTCAAGCATTTAATTACATCCGCATCGTCCACATTCCGCCAGTATTGATAGAAATCAAACGGGCTGGTTTTCTCAGGATTCAGCCATACTGCGCCTTTTTCCGTCTTACCCATTTTTTTGCCTTCACTGGTGGTCAGCAGCGTAAAGGTCATACCATATACCTCTTTTTGATCCGAGCGCCGCACCAGCTCCACACCGCCAATGATATTGCTCCATTGATCATCGCCTCCAAGCTGCATTTTGCAGTCATATCGGCGGTTCAGCTCCAGAAAATCATAACTTTGCATTAGCATATAATTCAGCTCAAAAAACGATAAACCACGCTCCAAACGCTGTTTATAACACTCAAATGACAGCATACGGTTCACCGAAAAATGAACACCCACCTCACGCAAAAACTGCACATAATTCAATTCCAGCAACCAATCTGCATTGTTTGCCATAATCGCCTTACCATCTGAAAAATCAATCAAACGAGACATCTGCTTTTGAAAACACGCAATATTATGGTCAATTTCCTCTTTAGTTAGCATTTTGCGCATCTCCGTTTTACCCGAAGGGTCACCCACCATACCAGTGCCGCCGCCAAACAATGCAATGGGTACATGTCCTGCCTTTTGCAGATGGGCCATCACCATAATCTGCACAAAATGCCCTACGTGCAGGCTGTCTGCCGTTGGGTCAAAACCAATGTAAAACGTTACTTTTCCATCGTTGAGCAACGCTTTAATTTTATCCTCATTTGTTGTTTGGGCAATCAGGCCCCGCTCCTGTAATTGGTCAAAAACTCCCATAATAACCTCCAAATCATTCCGTTAAATGTTTTGCACTGTTTAACATTTCCTGCGCATTTTGTAGCAGCAGTGGTGTAATGTTCTCTCCGCCAATCATTCGGGCAATTGCATTTATGCGGCCTGTTCTGTCCAGCGGTTGTATTTCCGTATATGTTTTGCCCTGTCGCACCTGCTTTTGTATCAAAAGGTGATAATCTGCCAGGCACGCAATTTGCGGCGAATGTGTAATACAGATTACCTGCGCATTTTCTGCCACCTGATGCAGCTTTTGACCCACTTTTTGCGCTGCGCTACCGCTGATTCCTGTGTCCACTTCGTCAAACACCATAGTGCGCAGTTCATCATGTACACAAAGCACAGTCTGCATCGCCAACATAATGCGCGAAAGTTCTCCACCCGATGCAATTTTTGTCAGCGGCTTTGGCGCTTCCCCCGGGTTTACCGAGATTAAAAACTGTAATTTATCGCAACCGGTCTGGTTCAATGGCACACGCTTCTGATCAGAATAAAATACAATACCTGGCATATTCAAAAACTGCAGCTCCCGCTTCACTTTCTCAGTAAATTGCTCTGCAGCTTGTCTGCGTTTTTCTGAAAGTACTTTGGCAAGTTCCACCGCACGGGCTTTGAGTTTTTCATATTGTTCGTTCAGCGCCAGCAGTGCTTCCTCTGAATGTGTGATAGATGCCAGCTTTGTTTTACAAGCTTCCAAATAATCCAGCATCTCTTGCGTCGTTTGTCCATACTTAATCGACAACCGATACAGCAAGTCCAATCGCTCCTCTGCCAATGCCTGTTCAGATGAATCAAAGACGATTTCCTCCTGCTGCTCCCGCAATGCCTGACTAATATCCTCCAGACTATAAGTACTTTCCAACAAGCGTTGTATCACTGGCTCCAACGTCGGCAGATGCTCTGTGCAATCCTGCAAAGTGTCTGCTGCAGTTTGCAGCGCACTGAGCACACCGTTTTGCTCTTCGTTTCCATCCAGTGTATTTTTCGCAAGCGCAAGTGCTGCAGAAATCCTTTCCGCATGCTGCATTGCATGCTTGCGCTCAGTCAACAGCTCTTTTTCATTTTCATGCAAATTTGCCGATTCCAACTCTGTGATCTGATAAGTCAATAAATCAATCTGTCGCAATTTTTCTGCTTCATCAGTTGCATGCAGTCCAATTTGTTCCTGCACACGCTTTAACTCCCGATATACCGCAGAATATTCCTGCACCTGCTCCTGCAAGCCACCCAAGCGATCAATGTATTGCATATGCAACTCTGGTGAAAGCAAATGATAGCTCTCATGTTGCCCATGTATGTTCATCAGTGTTTTTCCCAACTCTTTGAGTACCGAAACAGTCGTCGGCCGACCATTGATGCGGCAAGTGCTTTTTCCCTCTGCCGAAATTGTTCTCTGTACCAAAACTGTACCGTCATCCTCCGGAGCAAACCCCAACTCCTGTAATTTAGTAAGCGTTGGTTCGGTCAAATCGGTAAATAATCCGCTTACAAACGCGTTTTGCGTGCCGCTGCGCACCAAATCCTTTGAGGTCCGTTCCCCTAAAATTCCGTGTATCGAATCAATTAAAATCGATTTACCGGCACCGGTTTCTCCGGTTAACACATTTAGTCCCAATTCAAATTCCACGGTAGCCTTTTCAATTACCGCAACATTTTCGATATACAATTGTAACAGCACTGCAATCACCTACCCGCGCGTCATATTTTTCAGTGTAACAGTTACACTGTTTGCCGCCGCAACATCTTTGCATAAAATAAAAATCGTATCATCACCGGCCAATGTTCCCACTACACCGGCAAGACACAGTCCCTCCAGCGCAACACAAACAGCCTGCGCCATTCCAGGCATGCATTTTACAGCGATCATATTCATTGCTGGCTCAATCTCCTCAATGGCATTGACAAACAATCCATCCAGCGGCGGCACTCCTTTACTAACCGTTTTTTCTGCAGTATAGCGATATCGCCCCATGTCATCAGCAGTTTTTACCAGTCTCAGCTCCTTAATATCACGTGAAACCGTGGCCTGTGTTACGGCAAAACCAGCTTGCTGCAGGCATTTTAGCAACTCTTCCTGTGTTTCCACATCAGTCTGCTTGATAATCTCCAGCAGTTTTGCATGACGCCTCGCTTTCATTGCAGGTACTCCTTTCGCCCAGCTTTTCTCTTGCCACCTCATAAAAATTGCGGTGCTTCAGCTTAATCAGCTTTGCTGTTAGCTTTGAGCGCCGTATCGTCACTGTTTCACCGGCCTGCATCTGTGTGGCACATTCGCCGTCCAACGTCAAAAAGGCATCACCTTGATATTGTGATGCTGTTGAAACCGAAAGCTCTGTCTCGCCACTGAATACCACCGTGCGTCCAAATACAGAATGCGGGCAGACTGGTGTAAGCAGCATACCCTGCATCGTTGGTTCCATCACCGGTCCGCCTGCAGAAAATGAGTACGCCGTCGAGCCAGTCGGTGTACTTACAATCAATCCGTCAGCACGATAATTGCACACCGTCTCATTTTTATACATTACTGTCAAATCCAGCAAATGTGTCAGCGAACCTCTGGCAATCACCGCATCATTGAGCACGCGTTGTGTCTGCAGCTTTCCTTCTTTTAAAAACGAAACCTCCAGCATCATGCGCTCTTCCACAATATAATCACCGCGCAGCAATCGCTCAAGCTGCTCCAGTTCATTTACTTCCAAGCCGGCAACGTATCCCAGTCGCCCAACGTTAATACCCAAAACAGGCTTATCACAAGCGCAGGCATGCTTTGCTGTATGAATCATTGTGCCGTCTCCGCCAATGGCAATCACAAGATCGCAGGCTTTCATCAAACTTTGTATATCTGGATAAAACGCAATGTTACACTGCGCAAACTCCCGTTTTAGTGTAGCAGGCATTGCAAGCTGCGCACCAAAGCGCCACAACAACTCCATACTTTTCAGTGTATGGCTGCGTGCATCTTTTTTACTCAAATTGGGAATCACCGCAATATTCATTCCGTCTCACCTCTGTTCAGCTCATAATGCGACTGTACTGCAATTTTCTCTGCCGTTTCCGGCGCAATATCTTGCGGTTGCTCACTTTTCTGCAAATGTATCAAATACTCAATATTTCCTTCCGGTCCTTTTACCGGAGAAAACGTCAGTCCCAGTACAGAAAACCCGTGTTCCAACGCAAACGCACGTATTTTTTCAATCACCTCGGTATGCACTGTCAAATCACGTACTACGCCTTTTTTGCCAACCTTTTCTCTGCCAGCTTCAAATTGCGGCTTAATCAAACATACCATCTTGCCCTGCGATGCCAAAAAAGTATGTGCCACCGGCAGAACCAGTGTCAACGAGATAAACGAAACATCCACGCTGGCAAAGTCAATCAAATCCGGTACCTGGTCGGGTTTTAAATAGCGTATATTGGTGCGCTCCAGATTCATTACACGATCATCTGTCCGCAGTTTCCAGGCTAATTGTCCATAACCCACATCCACAGCATACACCTTGCAGGCACCATTTTGCAGCATACAATCGGTGAATCCACCGGTGGACGCTCCAATATCCATACAGATTTTACCCTGCAAATCCAGCACAAATGTCCGCATAGCCTTTTCCAGCTTCAATCCACCGCGACTAACATATGGCAATCCGCCACGCACCTCAATGTGTGCATCCGTCGCTACTGACATACCTGGTTTATCCATCTTCTGGTGTTCCACGTATACCTGCCCTGCCATAATCAATGCCTTTGCCTTTTCTCGGCTTGGCACCAGTCCTCTTTCAAACAGCAGACAGTCCAACCGTTGCTTTCCACTCACAATCCGCACTCCATTGCTATCGTTTTTACCATGCCTTCCGAATCCAACTTCAAATCTGCAAAGGCCTGCTGCATGGTCGCTTGCTTTACAAACTGATCATCAATTGCTGTTACGTGATACTTCCCGCAAAACGACGTATTGCGCAATAAAAAATAAAAATGCTCGGCAAGCCCGCCCTGCAAAATTCCTTCTTCAAAAAAGAATAACTGCTTTGCTTTTGCCGCCTCCTGCACCGCCTGCAAATCTACTGGTTTGATACGATTGAGCTTGATAATTCGCACAGCCAGTCCCCGACGCTCCAGCTCTTCCTTTGCAAGGCACGCATTTGAAAAAACACGACCATATGTCACGATTACGCACGTAGCGTTTGGGTCACCATAGCAGTCAAACGCTTTATCTGTCACGATAAAGTCTGTCGGCCGATACAACTCCTTCCCTCTGGGATAACGCACAGCCACAGCACCCTTACATTCCTTCACGGCAATATCCAGATGCAAACGCAGCTCTTCATAATACGCCGGTGAATACACCGTCAAATGCGGCACTGTATGAAAATACGCCACATCAAATACACCCTGGTGTGTTTCACCGTCTTCCCCCACGATTCCGGCACGATCCACGGCAAATACCACTTTTACACGCTGAATTGCCACATCATGGATCAGTTGATCATACCCACGCTGCAAAAATGTCGAATACACTGCAAATACTGGCAGTGCGCCACCTGCCGCCAATCCACCGGAAAAACACACTGCATGTGCCTCAGCAATGCCCACATCAAAAAAACGTTTTGGATATTTCAGTGCAAATTCACCTAATGCTGTTCCGGTCTGCATTGCGGCAGTGATAGCACAAAGGCGGTTGTTTTCTGCAGCCAACTTACAGATATGTGCTCCAAAGGTATTTGAAAACGAATCCCCTGCCACAGCAGAACCTTCACCTGTTGCTGCATTGAATTTTGACACTCCATGAAAAGTATCTGGCTTTTGTTCAGCCAATGTGTAGCCCTTTCCCTTGCTAGTCACCATATGCAACAAGATTGGCTGATGAATATCTTTTGCATTTTGCAGCACCTGCAGCAGTGTTTCAATATCATGCCCGTCAAATGGGCCATAATACGCAAAGCCCATATCCTCAAAAATGGTGGTATGATACAGCATCTGCTTAACCATTTTCTTTGATCGTTTCACTACCTGATATACTGGCTGACCAATCACAGGCAAATGATCCAGCGCCTTTTCCACGTTATCCTTTGCATGCAGATACGTTGGCGCTGTGCGAATACTCGTCAAATATCGCGACATCGAACCCACATTGCGTGAAATCGACATTTTATTATCATTCAAAATCACAATAAAATTCCGGTAATGGTTGCGTGTATATTTCCCTGCATTGTTCAGTCCTTCATAGGCCAGTCCGCCGGTCAATGCCCCATCGCCAATCACTGCAATCACATGGTCGCTCTGCTGCTTTTGCAAACGCTTGGCCTGTGCAATTCCCAATGCCGCCGAAATCGAGGTGCTGGCATGCCCTGTATTAAATAGGTCATAACCGCTTTCTTCCCGGTTTGGGTAACCTGAAATCCCCTCTTTGGTACGCAAATCAGCCAGCGCAGCTCTGCGTCCGGTCAAAATCTTATGCGTATAAGACTGATGTCCCACATCCCATACCACAGCGTCCTGCGGTATGTCAAACACGCGATATAACGCCACCGTCAGTTCTACGACTCCCAGGTTAGAAGCCAAATGTCCACCATTTTTAGCGACCGCATCAATAATTGTTTCCCGAATCTCCTGGCAAAGCAGCGGCAATTTATGTACCGGTATCTTCCGCAAATCTGCCGGCTTTTCAATTCTGTCCAATAGGCATTCCATATTCCTACCTCGTGTTACATTCCAAATTCCATTCAGATTCCTGCGCGTTGTTTTGCAGCAGTCACAGTATTTTTCAGCAGCATCGCAATCGTCATCGGGCCAACGCTGCCTGGTACTGGCGTAATAAAGCTTGCTTTTTTCTCCACCGCATCAAAATCTACATCACCGCATAACTTACCCTGCGCATTACGGTTAATACCCACGTCAATAATCACTGCGCCGTCTTTTACCATATCTGCGGTCACAAAGCGTTCTTTGCCAATGGCCGCCACCAAAATATCTGCCTGCTGACAAATCTCAGAAAGATCCTGTGTCTTACTGTGGCAAATCGTTACTGTACCATTTTCATGCAGCAGCAACATCGCCATTGGTTTTCCTACGATATTGCTTCTGCCAAGTACCACGCACCGCTTTCCCTGCACAGAAATATCATACGCCTTTAGCAGCTCCATCACACCTGCGGGTGTGCACGGCAAAAAGCGATGATCCCCAATCATGATGTGCCCCACATTCACAGCGTGAAACGCATCCACATCTTTATCTGGCGAAATCGCCGCAATCACCGCTTGCTCGTCCAGTCCAGCCGGCAATGGAGACTGCACCAAAATTCCATCGATATCCGCCTTGTGATTCAGCCGCTCCACCAAATCCAGCAATTCTTTCTGCGTCGTGTGTGCCGGCAGCGCATGTTCCTCCGAATAAATCCCCACCGCTTCACAGGCCAACTTTTTATTTTTCACATATGTTTGAGAGGCTGGGTCATCTCCCACAATTACAACTGCAAGTCCCGGCGTAATACCGCGTATTTTCAGCTGTTGTACTTCCTGTGCCAGCTCCTGTTTAACTTTAGCAGCAACTTCCTTACCGTTTATGATGGTCGCCATGCTTATGTGCTCCTTTCCCTTTTCTCCATAATTTCGCAGCTTTTTCCGTATCAAATTTTCCCTCTGGCGGCAGTGCATCTATACGCGCCTTGTTCTGCTGCATCACCTCTTTTGCGCCGCACCCATCCAGTTTTCTGCGCTTACGCAGAACAATCAGCAACACCACACCTGCCAACACAGTCACCACCGCCACCAGTTGAGAAATCTTAATTGGCAAATACGGCACATACAAGCTATCCGTGCGCAAGGCTTCGATGAAAAACCGCCCTGTACCGTACCAGATCAGGTACAGCAAAAAGGTTTGCCCATCATACTGCCGCAACTTTACTGTAAATAGATGCAATAGCACAAATCCTAACGCACACCACAGCGATTCGTACAAAAAACACGGGTGTACCGGCGAATTTCCGGCCACAGCCATCGTATTTTCACTCAACATGCCCCAAGGCAAATTTGTTGGGCCGCCAAATGCCTCTTGGTTGACAAAATTCCCCCAACGTCCAATGCACTGTCCAATTAAAAAACCCAGCATACCAATATCCAAAACTGCCGGCACATTCAGCTTACGAAATTTTGCAAACAATCCTCCGGCAACCATCGCACCAATGATGCCCCCGTAAATACCAAGACCACCCTGATGAATATATAAAATACTCAGCGGATCTTTCCAGAACTTATCCCCTGGATAAAAAATTACATAATACAGCCGTGCACCCACAATTCCACCAATCAACCCTACAATAATCGTATCAAGCAGTCGGCTACGATTGATATTCATCTTTCTGCACATCAGCATGCTATAACACACTGCCAGCAAAAATCCACCGGCAATCAGCAAGCCATACCATTTAATCTCAAACGAACCGATCGAAAACGCTGTCGAATAAATGTCAAAGCTCCACCCCAATCCTGGGAATGTTACATGGTTCATGCCCGTTTTTCCTCCATCGGTTCAATCACTGAAAGCGCCGCATATTCCTCCAGCAAATGTGTTTTCAGGCAAGCAGATACCTCCTCAAGTGTTACCTCTGCCAGTGCATCAATATATGCAAATAGCTCCCGCTGTGCAAAGCAGAACGAAATCAGCGCATTGGCCACCGTTTCCGCGCTGTTGAGCGAAGCTACGTTGCGGCCATACAGTGCTTTTTGTGCTCGTGTGAAGGCTTCTTTATCAATGCCTTCTTGGCGCAAACGGGCAACCTCCTGCAAAATTTCATCTGCTACCGCTTGCGGGTCTTTTGATTCCCCTGCAAATACCGTTGCCGCATAACCCGGCCCTTCAAAAAACTCATATTGAAACGATGATTCATTGATCAGATTTCTCTCCTGCAACCGTGCAAACAAAGGCGACCCTTCATTTGCCAAAATTTCTAGCAACAGTTCTGTGCAGGCTAGTTCCTTTACGGTTTTGCGCTCCTTGCTTGCTTGTTCTTTAAAACCAAACTGAAACAACGGTGTTGCCACCGAAAGTGCCTGTGTCACACGGTTTTTCACAATCTCTCGTGGTTCTGCTTCAAACACACGCTCTACTGCAAATTCTTCACCCTTTTTGCAGTATTGATCCACCAACCGCAGCACAGTTTCTTTGTTAATATCTCCTGCAATACACAGAGCCATATTCGGCAAATGATAAAACGTGTGGTAGCATTGATACAACAATTCTGGTGTGATTTCCGCAATGCTCTCCACGGTTCCGGCAATATCCACTCGCACCGGATGCGTGTGATACAGCGCTCCCAGCAAATTGAACATCACACGCCACTGCGGGTCATCGTCATACATGCGAATCTCCTGCCCGATAATGCCCTGTTCCTTCTCCACCGTCTCTTTTGTAAAATACGGCGACTGTACAAAATCCAGCAAAATTTCCAGTGATTCCTCCACTTTCTCTGTACAAGAGAACAAGTAGCACGTCATATCAAATGAGGTATACGCGTTGGCGGAAGCGCCTGTTTTTGCATATCTGGCAAATGCATCTCCGTCTTCACTTTCAAACAGTTTATGCTCCAGAAAATGTGCAATCCCCTCCGGTACCGTCTGCACCGTTGCCTGATCCGTGCGGTGAAAGCAGTTGTCTACTGAGCCGTACCGTGTTCCAAACACCGCATACGTTGAATGACAGTTCTCCTTGGGATAAATCAATACCTTTAATCCCGAAGAATGCGTCAGATCATAATACGTGTCGCCCACGTGTTTTCCTGTAATACTTTGCATTGCCATATCATTCAGCCTCCTCTGCTCCAACCAGTCGATAAACGGTGTCTAGCGTTACCTGCTGCGCTGCATAGATAATTTCCTCCCGCGTAATGCGGTTGATTTTCTCTGCAGCCTGTTCCGGTGTCAGGCTCTGCGGCAACAATAGTTGACTGGTATACCAATCGTCCATACTGCTCAAATAATCTCCCACTGTGCGGTACTGATTACAAACGCTCAGCTTTGTAAAAGCAATTTCCTCATCGGTAAAATCTCCGGCTTGCATTTTTTCCAACTGATTCAGAATTTCCGCCTTTGCCGCATCAATATTTTTCGTTTCCACACCGCTCTCCACAGTTAAAATTCCTTTATGACTGTTATACCGTGCCGCACAGTAATAGCACAAGCTCAGTTTTTCACGTACGTTCAAAAATAACTTTGAGTGCGGTGTTCCGCCAAACATTGCCGTCATCAGCTTTTCTGCATACACTTGCTCCTGCGGTGCCGCAATCTTCGTTCGAAATCCCATCACCAGCTTCGACTGTGCCACCTCCATCGGTTCGTTGATCTCCTGCACATCACCGGCAGTTTCTATAACCATCGAACCGCAGTTCATCGTCTTTTTGCGTTTCACCTTGGCAAATGCTTTTGCAAAACCGTTATAAACCAGTTCCGGGTCGCAGTTGCCAAATGCTGTAATGCGCACTCTGGCCTGAGCAATCAAATCTTCCCACGCTTTCGTCAGCTCCTGTGGTGTCAACGCCTGCACCTGCCTCTTTGTACCATAACGCGGCAGACCATACGCTTCTTTCCGGCACATCAACTCTATGCACCGCTCCTTGGCATACGCTTTTTTATCGTTGAACTCTGCATCAATCAGCTCGCACGTCTGGCGCACTTCCTGATCAAAATCTGCTTTACAAAACACACCATTTTCAAACGGTGGATCAAAAATTACACTGCAAAGCAGCGCTGCCAGCTCCGCTGAAATTGCTTCACCATGCAGTGCAAACCGGTCAGCCAGTCCCACCGCAGAAATACTCAAAAGCTGTGCATCTCCCTGTTTACGCACCTGTGCATTCAAGCTTGCACCATATAACTCTTCCAAACGCCGACTCAACGCAGTATATGTCGGGTATTCTCGGCTTGCGCGGCAAAGCAATGCCGTCAGCACAGCGTTGGCCGCGGCGCGTTCCTGCTCCAGCGGCAACAAAAAATGCACCGTAATGCGCGTTGTTTTAAACGCCTTATTCTGTATGCTCTGAAAATCCACACCATCGCATAGTGTACGCACGTTTCCTTCCGTCATGGCAATCCCTCCGCCGTCTGTTTCAAATTTTTGTTTATTATACCACATTTTCACCGCACAGCAAAGCATTTATACCCAAAATCCTAAGACTGACCTATTTTTTCTGTTCCCAGGTAAAAATAAAAAGAGCAACCTCTCTGCATTGCTCTTTTCCAAATATGCTTATCTAATCCAGCTCTGCACCAATGCGATTACAAAATCCGTCAGCGCTACCACGCCCCAAACCAGCAGCGCAAATGCTGCCGCACTCACAATACGCACTACCCACTTTTTTCGTGGACTCATCTCTGGTTGTTCTTCCGGCTCACGCTGGTCAAATTCATTCTGCACTGCTTCCAGCACCGGTTGAGCTGCTTCCAAATCGGCATATTGCACAAATACCTCTGTCACATCGGGCACCATCGCCGGTTTGAGTTGCACCGCAATACTCCGTTCCTGCAGCGCACGCTCCAGCTCCCCGGCTGCCTGCGGCGTCGCAGCAGTCAATAAAATCAAATCATTCACCGCTGGCGTTTCCAACAGTTCTTCACAGGTTGAGCATTTTCGCCCATCCTCCTGCAGCGCATGGCATTTCCTGCAATACAGCATGATGTTTCACTTCCATTTTTTCTTTTTATCATACCATGCCATCTGATCGCTTTGCAACCCCACTGACTACATACCTGGCAAAAACACCGGCTGCATCTGCCGGCCCTGTGCCGCTGCCAGTCCTGCCGGCAGCAAATATGCAAAATCCGCAATGACCGAAGTCGACTTTTTCTCAATATCATCCTGCCGCATCGGCACAAAATACACATTTTTATAATTCATCAACTTGCCGATATTTTTTGCAGATCCTGACAGAGCATCGTTTGTTGCAATCGCCAGCACCACCGGTCCACCGTTTCGCAAATGTGATTTTACCGCCATCGTAACCGGTGTATCGGTCACAGAATTAGCCAGCTTTGCCAGCGTGTTGCCCGTGCAGGGACAAACCAGCATCACATCCGCCATTTTCTTTGGACCAATCGGTTCCGCTCCCGCAATCGTGTGTATCACCTTCCGCCCACTGATCTCTTCAATCTCTGCCACAAACTCCTGCGCTTTGCCAAATCGGGTATCCGTGCCATATGCTGTTTCTGACATGATCGGCAGCACACCATACCCCTGTGCGGCAATCTCCCGCATCTCCATCACTGCCTGCCGCAATGTGCAAAACGAACCGCACAGCGCAAATCCAAATGTCAGTTTACTCACAAAGTCTCACTCCTCATCATCTCATAAATGGTATTCTGTATTATTACGCCGGCAGTGTGCGGAGCCACCTTTCCCGGCAACCCCAACGCCGGCACAATCTTTCGTCCTAGTTTTGCCGCAGCCTCCCGGTCAAAACCACCCGGAGCGGACGCTAGCTCCATCAGCAGTGTTTCAGTTCCCTGCTTTGCCAGCAGTTTTTCCCGCACTACAACGGCTGGCACCGTGTTAAAAATCACATCATATGCTTCACCCAACGATTCCATCTCCTCGGTGCGCACCGCTTTGCAGCCTTGTGCCGCAATCCACGCCAAATCTCCGCTGTTACGCGCACTCACCGTTACCTGCGCTCCCAACGCCCGCAGCATCCTGCAAAGCGCCTTTCCGATTCGTCCATACCCTACCACCAGGCACATCGCTCCGTGCACCGTTTTGGGACTTAGCTCCATCGCCATCATCACAGCGCCCTCTGCTGTTGGTACTGCGTTCTGCACCGCAAACAGTTCCTGTTCAGTATAGTCAAATAGTGCCATCTGTTCCCAAAGCGCACTGCTATTACGCAATCGTTGTGCACCACCACAAAACACCTGCTTCCCAGCCATACGCGCTGCAAAGCAATCATCCAGCACGATTTTCCCCTTGCTATACGGCATATTCAAATGCACACCGTCTCGCGTTACCGGCACCGGTAACACCATAACCGAACAACCTTGCAAAAGTTCTTCCAGTTCCGCTGTTTTCACACACTGCGGCAGCAAATCTCCCTCAAAACCACACACATACACCGTGTGCCCGTCCCGCGCCAGCGCCTGCGCCAGATAAAGCTGTCGCCGATCGCCGCCTAATATCCCGAAACGGCTTCCCAATTCCATAAAATGACCTCCGTTGCACTTCTGATATACCATCTTATTCCCTGTCTGCACAGAATGTGCTGTCCCTTTTAAAAATTGCGTCGTTGTGTTTTCTGTGGTATAATGATACTAATTCTTTTACCTGTGCGCATAATTATAAAGGCATCAACAAAACAAAAGGAGCATACAGAATATGCAAAACCAAGACCTTCTTGCAACTGCAAAGCACGTTCACTTTATTGGCATCGGCGGCTCCGGCATGTGCCCCATTGCAGAGATTTTACATCACAGAGGCTACCACGTCACCGGTTCAGACAATACCGAGTCTGAAACCATACAAAAGCTGCGCTCTTATGGCATCCCGATCACCATTGGCCAAACAGCCGAAAATATCCAAGGTGCCGATCTCATTATCTATTCCGCCGCCGTCAAGCCCGAAAACCCAGAGCTTGCCGCAGCACTTGCAAGCGGCATTCCCACACTTGAGCGCGCCCGCATGCTGGGTCTGGTTACCGGCCGTTACCAGAACGCCGTTGCCGTCTCTGGCACACATGGCAAAACCACCACTACCGGTATGCTCACGCAGTTATTTCTTTCTGCCGGCAAAGACCCATCTGCCATCATCGGCGGCAAACTCCCCTGCATTGGCAGCAACGGCCGCGCCGGCAGCTCCGAATTCATCATCTGCGAAGCCTGTGAATACGTTGATACCTTTTTGCATCTGACTCCTGCAGTCTCCGTAATTCTCAACATTGATGCCGACCATTTGGAATACTTCGGCAGCATGGAAAACATCATCGCTTCCTTCCGTCGTTTTGCTGCACAAACCACCAAAACTCTAGTTGTCAACGGAGATGATCCCAACGTACGCAAAGCAATCGAAGGCCTTACCAACGCCAAAGTTCTAACATTCGGCTTCTCCTCGCAAAACGATTACACCGCCCAAAACATCGAAGATTCTCTCAATGCCTTCGAAACATTCACCTTGTGTAAACACGGTGCTCCGCTTACACAAATCACTCTTTCTGTTCCGGGACACCACAACATTCTCAATGCCCTGGCCGCTGCAACCGTAGCAGAACACTTCGGTATTTCACCAGAACAAATCGCAACCGGCTTACATGCTTTCACCGGTGTGCATCGCCGCTTTGAGCGACTGGGAACATTCGATAATATCACCATTGCCGATGATTTTGCGCACCACCCCACTGAACTGATTGCCACTCTCGGTGCAGCAGCACGCATGGGCTTTGGTGCAGTATGGGCAATTTTCCAACCGCATACGTACTCCCGCACAGCCTTACTCCTTGACGATTTTGCCAAAGCGCTTACCATCGCCGACCACGTTCTGCTCACCGAAATCCTTCCCGTGCGCGAAACAAATACCTACGGCATCACCTCGCAAGATCTGGCAAACAAAATACCGGGCAGTTGCTGCTTTCAAAGTTTTGAAGAAATTCGCGACTATGTAACTACACACGCTAAACCCGGTGACCTGATTATTACGCTGGGCGGCGGCGATATTTATCGCTGTGCCAATCTCATTGTTGATTTCTACCAACAAAAAAACTGATGCTACGCAGCCGATCCGGCTGCTTTTTCATACCACAATTATAATCAAACTAGAAAGGAGAAAGTAGTATGAAATATACAAAACTCGGAAATACCGGTATCGAAATTTCAAAGCTCTGCATTGGCTGTATGAGCTTCGGCAAAGCAGGCACCATGCACGACTGGACAGTAAACGAAGCAGATACCGAAACTATGGTAAAGCATGCGCTGGACCTCGGTATCAATTTTTTCGATACCGCCAACATCTATTCCGCTGGAACCAGCGAAGAATATCTCGGCCGAGCATTGAAAAACAATGTAGCCCGCAACAAGGTGGTCATTGCCTCCAAAGTTTACTTCAATCCTGGCAGACTTTCCAAAGTAGCCATTCATCATGAGATTGACGGCACCCTAAAACGTCTGGGAACAGACTATCTCGATCTTTATATCATCCATCGTTTTGATTATGAAACCCCGATTGAAGAAACAATGGAAGCACTCAACGATTTGATTCAGGCAGGAAAAGTTCGAGCACTAGGCGCTTCTGCGATGTATGCCTACCAGTTTTACAATATGCAGCTTGCCGCTCGTGACCACGGCTGGGCACAATTCCAAGCCATGGAAAACCACTATAACCTTCTCTATCGGGAAGATGAGCGAGAGCTGATTCCAATTTGCAAGCAGATGGGTGTGTCACTGATGCCCTACAGTCCGCTTGCAGCCGGCCGTTTAGCCCGTCCAACATGGAACACAGACACGTTGCGCAGCAAAACAGACCGGGTTGCCATGAATAAATATGACCACACCAAAGAACAGGATATGCGTATTGTCTGCCGTGTTGCAGAACTGGCCGAGCGCTACGGTGTAAAAATGCAGCAGATCGCACTTGCATGGCAATGGAAAAAAGAGGTAGCTTCTCCCATTGTAGGCGCAAGTAAAACAACTTATTTGGACGAAGCCGCCGGAGCACTCTCTGTAAAACTAACCGATGCAAACATTGCCTATTTGGAGGAACTCTATATTCCCCACAGAATCGTGGGAGCGCTCGACCAAAATCCCGCCGACGGTACAATTCCACTAGATGATAAAAAAAGATAACAATCACCCCGACTAGGTTCAAAAAATTTAAAACCTATCGGGGCTTTTTATGCATCATACCAAAACGAGAACTGTTGTATTGACCCTTACTTCTGCTTTGATTGTCACCTACAGAATTTATGTGTTTCTCTTCCGAGACTTTCCCGCTTATCTGTTTAAAGTGAATTTGTATTCCTAGATTACAGCGAATTGAAACCGCTGTTTTATCCGGACGATTTAGCATTTATGCAACTGTGCATTTTTGTTGCACATTACAACTTCAAATTGTGCCGTAGAAAACAGAAGATAAAACAATGAAAAAACATTGACAGTTATTTTACAGAACGCGCTAACATTTGGTAAGAATATAAAGACTTATCGTTGTCATTTTTTCTGCTAACAAAAAGACGAAGCTCGTTTGAAAGCTTCGTCTTTTTTGCACGCAATTATATTTTGGTACATTTTTATAGAATATTGAAAAAATGTGTGTTTTTTGCCAATATTCACAATTTCGTAACTTTTGCTTGTCGCCAAACAGCACTTTTTGGTCGCTTAAGGTCGATTTTTGCACGTAAATGGCCTGTTAAATAATTAGACAAAATCTCACTTTACAAATCAAAATTGTATAATTATTTCACCATTCCAGCAACTTCTTCCGCAAAATTATCTTCGCGTTTTTCAATGCCTTCACCCTTCTCAAAGCGCACAAAGCTCTTGATTTGAATCGCTCCTCCAAGTTCCTTTGAAACATTGTCAGTGTACTGCTGAACAGTAATATCGCCATCCTTCACATACGGCTGATCCACCAAGCAAATCTCTTTGAAAAACTTTTTCATTCTGCCTTCCACAATCTTTTCAGCCACATTTGCCGGCTTACCAGATTCTACAACCTGTTCTGTCAAAATTTTTCTTTCATGTGCAACCACATCTACAGGCACTTCAGCCTCACAAACATAGTTGGGCACAATTGCAGCAACCTGCATGGCAATATTTTTCGCATACTCAGTAAACTCAGGTTTTGCAGCAATTTCAGGCGTTGTGTCAAATGTTACCATAACGCCCATTCTGCCACCACCGTGAATATAAGTTACCACAGCACCCTCGCTACGAGCAAAACGACGAATTTTTATATTCTCGCCAATCGTCAAAATTTTCTCCTGTAAAATATCAGCAATGGTTTCACTTGAACCAGCCGCTTTACAAGCCAGCAAAGCCTCTACATCCACCGGATTCTGATCCATCACAGTCTGTGCACATGTTTTTACAAACTGGTTAAATTCGTCATTTTTAGCAACAAAGTCAGTCTCTGCATTTACTTCAATCACAACACCAACATTACCTTTGTCGTTTGTGGCGGCATATGCAACGCCTTCAGCGGCAATTCTGCCAGCTTTTTTAGCAGCCGCAGCCAAACCCTTTTCTCTTAAAAAATCAATGGCTGCATCCATATCTCCATTGGCTTCTGTCAATGCTTTTTTGCAGTCCATCATACCACAACCGGTTCTCTCGCGTAATTGTGCAACGTCTTTTGCTGTAAAAGCCATAATCAATTCCTCCATTTTTCAAATCATATCTGCTCTGATAATTCTTCGTATTCAAAAAATACCCGTCAAAACAGACGGATATTCAGCAATTCAATGCTTTTATTAATTACTTATCTTCTTCCTCTGTATGCTCATCTGCAGCAGTCATAGCAGCTGTACCCATTTGCCCCTCTCTGCCTTCAATGATGGCATTGGCCATTGCAGAAGAAATCAGTTTTACCGCACGAATCGCATCGTCATTACCCGGAATAACATAATCGATTTCATCCGGATCACAGTTGGTATCTACGATCGCAACAATCGGAATACCCAATTTTTTTGCCTCAGCAACGGCAATACGCTCCTTGCGAGGATCCACAATAAACAGTGCACCTGGCAACTGCTTCATCTCTTTGATACCGCCTAAAAATTTTTCCAGCTTTTCAATCTCAAGACGCAGTTTAATGACCTCTTTTTTCGGCAGCAATTCAAAGGTACCATCCTCTTCCATTGCTTTGAGCTGCTGTAAACGGCTTACTCTGCGGCGAATGGTGCTAAAGTTTGTCATCATACCACCCAGCCAACGTGCATTTACATAATAAGCACCTGCTCGCTCTGCCTCTTCCTTCACAGAATCTTGAGCTTGTTTTTTGGTACCAACAAACAGCACCGGCTTACCTTCAACTGAGATATCACGTACAAAATTGTAAGCTTCCTCCAGTTTTTTCACAGTTTTCTGTAAATCAATGATATAAATACCATTGCGTTCTGTGAAAATATACCGTGCCATTTTGGGATTCCATCTTCTTGTCTGGTGGCCAAAATGCACACCGGCTTCCAAAAGTTGTTTCATCGATACGACTGCCATATTAAAATCCTCCTTAGTTGTTCCGCCGTTGCGGCGATATACAAAGCTAACCTGAAAAACAGGCACAGGCTATGTCATACCACAACGTGTGTTTTTATTAACTGGATTATTATAGCATAGCAATATGTAAAATGCAAGAGAAACTTTACGAGTTGCCAAAGAAACGATCCCATGTGCGTTGGCGACGATTTTGCGGCTCTGCATACACAGTATGATGAACCAATATCGTTTCATCACCGATGATGCTGATATTTTCCCAGGGAATCAGCATATCCTGTGTTCTCCCCAGTAAACCAAATAATCTGGCTTTGCCGTAGATAATTACAGTGGTAAGACGCGCATTTTCCGTGTCAATCTCAACATCGCTAACAAAACCCAATCGTGTGCCGTCTTGCAAGTTGATGACCTCTTTATTACGCATCTCTGCAATGCTGCACTTCATATTCAAACACCTCCGTGTTTAATCCTATGCACACCAGATATAAAAGTGAACAAAAAATATTGCCTGAAAAAGTAACCGTTGCCGTAACGAAAAAAATGTGATAAAATTGTGCGGTAACAAAAAATAGAACGAAAATTTTGGAGGAAATAGAAAATGAACATCTGGCATGATTTATCTCCCGAGCGCGTAAAAGAATCCGATTTTGAAGCAGTGATTGAAATTACCAAGGGCGGAAAAGCCAAATATGAACTGGATAAAGAAACTGGCTTTTTAAAACTGGATCGCGTATTATATACTTCTACACACTATCCGGCAAATTATGGCTTTATCCCACGCACCTATGCAGAAGACGGTGATCCGCTAGATGTACTGGTACTCTGCTCCGAGAATATTCATCCGCTAGCGCTAGTACGCTGCTATCCCATCGGTGTCATTCGTATGGTAGATGGCGGTGAAAAAGATGAAAAGATTATCGCGATTCCATTTGATGATCCAATGTATAATTCTTTCAAAGATATTGATCAGCTTCCAAAGCATATCTTTGATGAGATGTCACACTTCTTCTCCGTTTACAAAGAGCTAGAGCACAAAGTAACTGCTATTGAAGAGGTTAGCGGCAAAGATGCAGCTGTTTCTATCATCAAAACTTGTATTGAAACTTATAATAACAAGTTCAGCAAATAAACTATAAAAACCACCCAATCCCGGGTGGTTTTTTAATTGTGCAACAAGCACCGAAACAGTATATTATGTTTTTTGAATAAAAACTGCACACAAAGCCCGGTAAAGCAACCGGTAAGAATACTGGTGAAAAATACGATAGGCGCATAATACAGCACAGCAATACTACCTAATATAGGCACAGCTATAGCAAGCTGACCGATAATGTGTGCTACAGCAGAAAAAATGCCAGCTAACCAGATCATTTCGCGAGAAAGCAGCTTGCTGCAACACAGCAATACAAGCAAACTGCAAACGCCGCCGCTTAGACTGTATAAAAATGATACGATTTGCCCAGTAAAGATACTGCCCAATACAATGCGGATAATTTGTATGCGCACCGTCTCTCTGCACCCCAGTAGATATACAGCAAACAATGTAACCACATTTGCAAGTCCCAATTTCACACCTGGGATAGGCACAATCGGCGGCAATTGAGCTTCTAACACAAAAATGGTGAGCGCATTCGCAATTAACATAGAGGACAACACCATTTTTTTTCGATTCAGCAAGGGCTTCACCATGCCTTTCTGTCAATGTCATCGGGTTATGCCGTCCAGTGTGCTAGTTGCATTTTTTGCTTCGATTTGAATAACAAGGCGGTTGGGTAAACAGGTAATAGGAAGCACTCCATCGTGAATCTTACCCTGAGAGATACAAATATGATCTGGGCAGCTTGATTCAATGACTGAAATGGCATTTGGTTCAACCAGCACGGTATTATATGCACCGTGCTCCCCCTGCACGGTAAATGTATAACTTTCCTTCACAGTTTGCAAGTCAATCGAACGAATCAGCGTACCATTTTGATAGATATTTGCAACCGCGTTTTGCACCTGTGCGCGTAAGATAAAAATCCACGCTGTTAAAAGACCTATAAGTACTACAGCAACAACTATGCCTGACAGAATAAATTTAACCCTCTTTTTCATATTACTTCTCCAAAGGTGCGGTTTATAATACCTGAAGTTTGTGTAATCATACCGTCCTGTGCGATGAAAATCGCTTCAACCTCAGGCTGCGCCTCGATGTAGGCCATTGCCTGCTGCACTCCCATAACATAGCAAGCTGTTGAAAGTGCGTCCGCCTGCATGGAGTTGTGGGAAAAAATCGTAACACTTGCAAGACCATTTTCTACTGGGTAGCCTGTCTGCGGATTTAAAATATGGTGATAACGCACACCGTCTCGATCGAAATACCGCTCGTAATTGCCAGAGGTAACCGCCGTTGCGTTAATTAGACCAACCGAAGTAATCGCCTGAGATGGTGCCTGTGGGTTTGCAATGCCAATCTCCCAAGGTTTTCCATCATATTTCCTGCCAATAGTGAATATATTGCCGCCCAAATTAATCAAGCCACAAGTAATTTGATAATCCTCTTCCAGCATGGTCTTGATTACATCGGCAGCATATCCTTTTGCTGTGGAGCCAAAGTCCAGAGAAATATTTGGGTTTAAAAATCGTATGGTACGCATTTCTTCATTAAGTTCCACTTGTTCATAACCACGTTCTGTTAATAGTGGTGCAATTTCTTCCTGTGCTGGCACGCGGGCACTGTTGGTTCCAAACCCCCAGAGCGCATTGATTGCTCCAATGGTACAGTCCAATGCACCATTGGTCTTGCGACAATATTGCAGGCTTTGCTGCACAACCGTAAACAATGTTTGCGAAACTGAAACCGCCTGTTGATACGCAGTTCGGTTCAGTTGATATAATTCGCTGTTTTCGTTTTGTGCAGATAAAATCTGCTCCAGCTCTTGTGCTTTTGCAAATGCTGCAGAAATCCCCGCCTGTGCATTTTCTCCGTATAATGTTACGGTCATAACGGTACTCATAACCAATTTAGTTTGCGTTGCAGACTGATCCTTCAGATTTTGCCCGCACCCGACAAACAGTAAAATACCTGCCACAAGCATCACAGAGGCAGCCAATTTTGTACGCTGCAGCATTTTCACATCACCTACCTCGAACTTCGTATTTCAGTAAATGTTCTAATTTACGATACAATCCGTTTGCAGCAACATACATTGTGCCGCATTGCGCACAAGAATACAAATCCATCTCTGTTTCCCGATCTGCAAACGGATCGTAAGCAGTAATATACAAATTTAGCGAGCAACAAAATGCCGGCTTTGCACAGCAACCAGAAAGCGAAACAAAATCCTTCTGTTTAAACAGATGCAACTGATAAGGACTGTCAGCCACAGGGTGCTGCGGTTTTGTATGATTCGATTGCATGCGGATTCACCTCGAAAAATGTTGTTATTTATTATACAATAATCCCCGGACAGGAACAAGCCCTTTGCGGGATTTTAAAATCTGCATGAATCCGATTTGCAGTGGCAATACTGAAACTGTTGCTGCGAAGGAGGAATCGGATTTGCAATACAACAAGGTGGAGATTTGTGGCGTAAATACCGCCAAACTGAAAGTTCTTAGCGAAAAAGAAAAAACAGAACTGCTCAAAAAAGCGCAAGCGGGTGATAAATCTGCAAGAGAAGCGTTAATTAACGGCAATTTGCGGCTGGTGCTCAGTGTCATTCAGCGTTTTACCAATCGCGGTGAAAATCCAGACGATTTATTTCAGGTAGGCTGCATTGGTCTGATGAAGGCCATTGATAATTTTGACATTACACAGCAGGTGCGCTTTTCCACCTATGGCGTTCCAATGATCATCGGTGAAATACGGCGCTATTTACGGGATAACAATACGGTGAGAGTCAGTCGCTCCATGCGAGACACCGCTTATAAGGCAATGCAGGAAAAGGAGCGGTTGACTGCGAAAAACGGCAAGGAGCCTTCGGTAGAAGAAATTGCAAAGGGATTGGGATTGCGGCGGGAAGATGTAGTACTAGCGCTGGAATCAATTGTAGAACCGATTTCTTTATACGAACCAATTTTTTCAGACGGTGGAGACACGATCTATGTAATGGATCAGGTTGGAGATAAAAATGATGACAAAAACTGGTTGGATGAAATCGCCCTGAAAGAAGCGATGAATGATTTAAGCGATCGTGAAAAGCGTATTATGGCCATGCGTTTTTTTCAGGGAAAAACGCAGATGGAGGTTGCCTGTGAAATTGGAATCAGTCAAGCGCAGGTTTCTCGTCTGGAAAAATGTGCTTTGCATAAAATTAAAAACGACCTGTAACTACGGGGAGCAGCTTGCTCTCCGCTTTTTGTATATTACTTGCCTATTGGTCGGCAATTTGCTACACTGATGGTATCGCAAAAGCTACAAAATGCAAGGAGGTGAGCAGATGAAAATCAAGATACCGCCGTCAGTTCTGTTTACACTGACAAAACTGGAAGAAAATGGTCATGAGGCATATCTTGTTGGAGGGTGTGTGCGCGATGTATTGTTGGGCAAAGAGCCACAAGACTGGGACATTACCACCTCTGCCCTACCACAGCAAATAAAAGCTATCTTTCGCAATACACCAGTAATTGAAACCGGCATTACGCACGGCACGGTAACCGTAATCCAAGATCATATGCCGATGGAAATTACCACTTATCGCATTGACGGTGCATATATTAAGCATCGAAAGCCTGAAAAAGTAGCCTTTGGAGTATCCTTAAATGAGGATCTTGCCCGGCGTGATTTTACAGTTAATGCAATGGCTTACCACCCGTTAAAAGGACTGATCGATCCCTTTGATGGTAGCATAGATCTGCAAAATAAAATGCTGCGGTGTGTTGGAGTTGCACAACAACGTTTTGAGGAAGATGCATTGCGAATTTTGCGTGCATTACGCTTTTCTGCTGTATTGGGTTTTTCGATTGAGCAAAAAACCGCACAAGCATTATTAACTCAAAAAGAATTGTTGAGGCAGATTGCCGCCGAACGAGTACAGCAAGAACTAATCAGGCTATTGTGTGGTGCATATTGTGCTCCAGTATTGCGGCAATATTATCCAATTTTATCAGTTTGGGTACCAGAAATATTGCCAATGGTGAGGTTTGATCAACATACACCGTATCACGCATTCGACGTTTGGGAGCATACGATACGAACAGTGGAAGCTGTTACTCCCTCTCCTATATTACGGTTGACAATGCTGTTGCACGACAGCGGCAAACCCGCAACTTTCAGCATGGATGATTCAGGCACTGGTCATTTTCATGGTCACGGTGCAGTCAGCACCGAGTTAGCACAGCAGGTTTTAAAACGCCTGAAATGTAGCAATGTTTTGCAAAAAGAGGTATGCACACTGGTAAAATATCACGACATTCGTTATGAATGCACACCTATTTGGATCAAACATCAACTAAGAAAGTTTGGCAGTACGCGCTTTTTACAGTTGTTAGAGGTGCATAGAGCCGATATTTCCGGGCAAAATCCAACATTACTTCATCGGTTAGAGACACTGGCATACTGCAAACAACTCACCGAAGAATTGTTGGCACAACCACATTGTATTACCGTACATGATTTGACAATCAACGGCAATGATCTGCAAAAGATTGGCATACCATCGGGAAAAACAATGGGAACGCTGTTGCAGAAATTGCTGGACGCCGTAATAAATGAGCAATGTGAAAATAACCGAGAAGCACTGTTGCAATATGCAAAAAAAGTACAAATTTGACAGAAATACCAAGATTGCAGTACACTGTACCGTAAGAAATTTTGCAGAAAGGAGGCGTGAATTTGACCAAATTATTCGGTAAATTCTTCAAACTGCTATTTAGCAGACTTTGTCTGGTCGGTATGACAATCTTAATCCAAATCATTTTAATCATCGCATTGATTTTCTATTTTAGTAATTATTATTTTTATGTGTATGCATTTTTTACAACAATCAGTATCATTGCAGTACTATGGATTTTAAATGACCGCATCAATCCCGCCTATAAGATTGTCTGGATTTTACCAATCGTTATTTTTCCGATGTTTGGCGGTTTATTTTATCTGTTTTTTGGCAGAAACAAGGCCAGTCACCGCACCAAGAAAAAACTGCGCAGCATCGGCAGTAAAATGGAAAGCAACCTGCACCAAAATCCTCAAACTTTTTCCCATCTGCAAGCCACCGAACTAAGTGCTGCAAATCAATCAAAATACATGACTGCGTACTCCGGGTGCCCAGTATTTCAAAATACACAAACAGCATATCTGCGCATTGGTGAAGAAAAGTTTGCCCGCCTATGCAGAGAACTGGAACATGCCCAGCGCTATATTTTTCTAGAATACTTTATCATTCAAGAAGGTATTATGTGGAATACCATCCTGGAAATTTTAGTACGCAAGGTACAGCAAGGGGTTGATGTGCGCGTGATTTATGATGATGTGGGCTGTCTGCGCACATTACCGTTGGGATATGAAAAACAACTGAATGCACTAGGAATTCAGTGCTATGTATTCAATCCATTTGTACCAGTACTTTCTACACAGTTAAATAACCGTGATCACCGCAAAATTGCTGTAATTGACGGGCACACAGCGTTTACTGGAGGTATCAATCTGGCAGACGAATATATCAACGCCGTTGAACGCTTTGGTCACTGGAAAGACACTGCTATTGTTGTTCAGGGGCAGGCTGCTTGGAGTTTTACCGTGATGTTTCTTTCGTTATGGAACTATCTAAGTGGTGGAAATGAAGACTTCACACAATATCTACCAGATTCGCAGAGTCTCGCGCAATTTCAAAGCAGTGGTTACGTACAGCCATATGCAGATAGTCCATTGGGATACGAAGCAGTCGGCGAAAATGTATATTTAAATCTCATCGGAGCAGCAGAACGCTATGTTTATATTACAACTCCATATCTGATTTTGGATAATGAAATGCAAACGGCACTGTGCAACGCAGCCAAACGCGGTATTGATGTACGTATTATCACTCCACATATTCCAGATAAGTGGTATGTGCATGCAGTTACACGTGCAAACTATCAGATACTGATAGAAAGCGGTGTGAAAATCTTTGAATATCTACCAGGATTTATTCATGGAAAAACTTTTGCAGTAGATGACAAATTTGCAACAGTAGGCACAATCAACCTAGATTACCGTAGCTTGTATTTACATTTTGAATGCGGTGTTTGGCTTTACCATTGCAACAGCGTATTCGAGGTGAAAGAAGACTTTCTGCAAACACAAAAAATGTGCCAGAAAATCACGCTTGCCGCATGCAAAGCTGTACCATGGTATATACGATTGGGACGTTCACTGTTACGTATTTTTGCCCCTATCTTATAAAAAAGAGACCCAAAACGGTCTCTTTTTTATCCCACACGCTCTAAATCTTTTTTCAGACGCTCCATAATACGCTTTTCCAGTCGTGATATGTATGATTGTGAAATACCCAGCGTATCAGCAACCTCCTTTTGTGTATGCTCGCTCTCTTCATTTAAACCAAAACGCAGTTGCATAATCTTTTTTTCACGCTGTGATAAGTTAGAAACAGCTGCCAAGAGTAAATCTCGCTCAACTTGTTTTTCAATATTTTGATTGACCAGATTCGGGTCACTGCCCAAAACGTCAGAAAGTAGCAGTTCGTTACCGTCCCAATCGACATTCAGCGGATCATCAATTGAAATTTCGTGCCGCAATTGCGCACTTTTACGTAGATACATTAAAATCTCATTTTCTATGCAACGCGAAGCATAAGTAGCCAATTTGATGTTGCGCTCAGGGCAAAAAGTATTAACTGCTTTAATCAATCCAATCGTACCAATTGAAATCAAATCCTCAACCCCAGCAAAACCTGATTCGAATTTTTTTGAGATATAAACCACCAAACGTAAATTATGGGTAATCAACGGCTCTCTGGCTCCTTTTACATTCTTACGAATGTTTTCCATCACCTGAGCTTCTTCCTCTGCTGTGAGTGGCGCAGGTAGCGTTTCTGGGCCATTAATATAATGGATTACCTGTCGTGTATGCTTAAGCCAATATCTCAATAAAATTTGTACCCACTTCATATGAAAAAAGAATGATTTCATCTACTGTTCCTCCCTGTTGCAATTTCTTTGCTTTGCATAAATACTTGTGGATTAAGTAAGGCCTCAAAACCATCCCCTGTAATTTTTTCTTTGCAGACGGCAACATAAACCTCGCATACCTCCCACCGCTTTTTACCTGCAATGATTGTTACGTGCTCCGGTGCAAATGCCGGCAGCACACCAGTTCCAGAAACTGTTTGAAATGGTACCATGCGAATACGTGGAAACGCTTTTTGCTCTGTAAATGTACTACTGTAACTCCATTCCTCCTGTGCAAAGAACACCTGTTCTTCCTCCGTAAACAACGGTAACAGTACAGTTAGCTCCATTACCAGAACCGGAGAATGTGAAAACGGTTCTACCAATGTGTTTCCGGTATCAATTTTCGCATCGCAAGTTATACTTTTTCCATGAAACGATACAGTCACAACACAACACCCCGATACCTCCTGCTTGCCAATAAAACGATAAATCAGACGAATCACCACATAACAAACTGCCGTAGCACCAATCAATAAAAGTGGCGAGATATTAAAATATACTACTGCGTTCTTTACGATCACTCCCTGTGGTGCAGCAAAATGCCATAGGGCTGCCATAAAACCTGCAAACGCAAAATTCATCAGATAAAAGCAAGCAAGCGCCTTAAAAAAGCGTTTTGTTCCCTCCCAGGGAAATGATGCAACAATCAATGAAGCAGACATCAATAACTTCATCAGGAAAGACAGTAGGACTGGTAATGTCGGTAAAAACATAACCAATGCATATACCGCACCCAGCACAGCACCAACCAAAATACGCAGACGTATACGCCGAATGGATAAAAATTTTGCAGTTGCCAGCAGTAAAAAATAATTGATAAAAATATTAACTGCCAGCAATATATCAATATAAACAGTTTGCGTCACACACTCCCCCCTTGTTGCAGTTATATCCTCATTATAGCGGTTGGAGAAATATCATTCTGTCGGAAAGTGTTCGCATAAAAAAACGGTATGAAGGGCTTCTTCATACCGTTTGCTGTAAAATGTTTAAAGCGGCTGATTTTCGTACTTTCGTTTTGTATGCAAGATCGCTTGTTTATCTGCAGCGGTTAAACTCCAACCTCTGTTTTTTAACTGATCGAAAAGTTCAGTCTGTATCTGATGCTCCTGATTGAGCAAATCCAGCACTGTATCACGCACTGTAACGCCACTACACACATTTGCAAATGCATTGTATGCCGTTGTCATTTCTTGCTGTTTTTGTATCAATTCTGCAAAAATATCAGATGCATTTATTGTCTGTTTTTTCATGCTTTATTTCCTTCCTGCAATAGATTTAACAAAGCCTGAAAGTGCTCGCGATGCTTGCCGGCCATCTGCTCACATTGTTTTTTTATTTCAGGGTCATTGCACTGTTTTGCATATTCTTTATTCTGTTCAACCAATATCTGTTCTGCTTTTAACTGTTCCTGAATAGCTGATAATTCTTGTGTTGTCAGCATATATTTTGCTCCTTTGTTCAATGCGATGAGGCGTCTATGTAGCCTGTTGCATCGCATAATTTACACTTAATCCAAAACTGATTGAAAGCGCCTGATCAATTTGCAGCATGTCGTTTGCACCCAAACGTCCCATGTGTTCTTTCAGTCTGTGTTTATCAATGGTGCGGATTTGTTCTAGTAGTACGATAGAATCTCGTGTAAGCCCAGTGTTCTGCGCTTGCAATGTAATGTGTGTTGGCAAATTTGCTTTGGCCTGCCGACTGGTAATGGCAGCAGCGATAACGGTTGGACTAAAACGGTTGCCAACATCGTTCTGGACAATCAACACTGGCCGAATTCCACCTTGCTCTGAACCAACCACCGGACTGAGGTCGGCATAAAAAATATCTCCTCTTTTGATATTCAAGATTTTCACACTCCGCATTCTGAATTCTTAAAATAATCGGGTTACACTGTTATCGTTGCCCAAAATGGCAGTTTTTAATCAAAAAGCAAAAAATAATTTAGCGCTCTAAATCTATAGTATTATTTTTGAGGCGTTTTGCTTATATTTACAAACAATATAATAAAAAAACATACGCTTTCACGTATGTTTTTTATGAAAATATCAACTTATATTCTATAATATCCAGCGTTTGCAAAGTACCTTGGGTATTGACTGTTCCTGTAAAAGAAATACCGTTTGCAGTTGTACCGGTAAATCCCGCACCGGTATATTCAAGTGCTATTGACTGCTTCTGCACCACATCAAACACAGCAGCAAGATAAGCAAACCAACTTTGCTCTGGGAGTAAACCCTCACTCTCCAACCCATTCATTGAAATGGAAAGCACATCGCTGCGCGCAATAAAAGACAACCCGCTGATTTCTTGCGGTGATGCCACATGGACAGTAAGCAAGGTATCCTGGTAGGTAAGATCTCCGGTCAATAGCATCTGATCTGTTTGCTGCACCGTTAATCGCCCCTGCGTTGGTAACTCTATGGTATCTGTACGCAACACAGTACCATTGTTGGCCGTACAACCCACTGCAAACAAACACCATATAAAAACCAGTACACCATATATACAAGCATGAATTGCTATTTTCAAATAATATCACCCGATTTCTCCATTTCCAAAAAAATCTGTGGTAGTGTATCCAATAAGTCAGTGGGCAACATAGCTGTTTGAGATAAGCGCTGTGCACAACAGTCACCTGCCCTGCCATGTATCCAGACCGCTGTTTCGGCCGCTTTCTCCGGTGTTTGCCCCTGTGCCAATAGTGCGCCTATCATACCTGCCAACACATCTCCGCTGCCTCCCTTTGCCATTCCGGCGTTGCCTGTTGTATTTACTGCAACACTGCCATCTGCACCTGCAATCACGGTGCCTGCACCTTTTAATACTACAGTTACACGATGCTCTATAGCAAAACTCTGAGCAATTTGCAAACGGTTTGCTTGCACTTGCTGCACGGTTGTTTTGCACAAACGTGCCATTTCTCCAGGGTGCGGCGTTAAAACAATCGGCACTGCAGCAGTTTTAAGCAACTCCGGTGTTGCTGCCAATAGATTTAACGCATCAGCATCTAGCACAAGAGGACACTGCGCAAACTGCAGCACGAATTCCAAAAGAACTCTTGACTGCTGTGTTGTACCCAAACCGCAGCCAATAACACACGCCGTCGCTTTTTGTAATGCAGGCAACAGTTCTTCTAATTCACATGGTTGCTGTAACACGGTATAGATAGGCTCCGGCAAATAACCTGCTACAATCGGGTATATCTCTTGTGAAAGCGCCAAATGCACGATTCCAGTTCCACACCGTAAAGCAGCTTTTGCACACATCACTGCCGCTCCTGACATCCCCATGCTACCACAAACACATAGCAAATATCCGTAATTACCTTTATGACTATTGGTATCACGCGGCGAAAATATTTCTGCCGAGCACTCTGTAAGCACACCGACAGCTGCTGGCTGTGCATCAGTCAAGTACTCTGGAATACCGACATCTACAAGTTCAATTTTACCACACAACGTTTTGGTCGGAAATAAAACATGCGCTGGTTTGAGCGCCGTAAATGTAACCGTAATGTCTGCCTTAAAGCAAAGGTCAGATACTGTGCCGATATCACAATTGATTCCACTGGGCAAATCTGCTGCAATACGCAGTGCCTTGCTCGCGTTAGCCGTTTTCAACAGTTTGGCAATCTCTTTGCTGGGCTGCCCATAAAACCCAATACCATAAATACAATCTACAATTATATCTGCTTGATGCAACCATCGATATGCTTTATCTGGTTCAATCTGCAAATGACACACAGGTACAACTATCTCATTTAACTTACCATACACTTCTTGTGCAAGTTTCGTTTGTGGCAAACCATCTACCAGAATTATAGAAACAGAGCTCCCCGAAATAGCAAGCTGCTTTGCGGAAACAAAGCCGTCTCCACCATTGTTTCCCTTGCCACAAAGTATCACAATACTACCGGTTTTATTTTGACACTGGCGTTGTACGCAATCTGCCAAAGCACATCCAGCACGCTCCATCAATGTATTATAAGAGATCCCTTCTAAAACAGCTTTTTGTTCCAATTCCCGCATTTGTGCACTACTAAACGCCTTCATGTGTTCCTCCTATACCTTCACAAAAATATGCAACATAATTCTGAAATATTACTCTCAGTATAACATTTCAGAAAAGTAGTTTCAATTTTGCACGTAAAACGATAAGAATACTTGCAAAGCAATATCAAACGTGCTATAGTAATACAGTACACAACGCTGAGAAAAAGAAAAGTAACCGTTTACCGCCGTACAGAGAGCAGATGCCACAGGCTGAAAGCAGCTGCATCGGTATTGGAATCGGTGAAGTTCACTTTGGAGTGGCACGGCTGAACAACACAGTAAGCCGTGACGGTTGACCTCGTTAACGGTTATGAGAGTGTTTGTTTTACAAAAACAAGGGTGGTACCGCGGAGCACAAGCCTTCGTCCCTGTTGGGGCGCAGGCTTTTTTGTTTACTCGCAGATGAGTTTCATCATTTTGAAAGGAAGTTTTAGAAACATGAAACAGCAACTGGAACACATTGGTAAGATGGCGCTGCAGGCCATTGAAAATGCCGTAGATAGTCAAACACTGGAACATTTGCGCATACAGTATCTTGGCAAAAAGGGTGAGTTGACTACGATTTTAAAGCAAATGGGTCAACTTTCTGCACAGGAACGCCCGGTCGTCGGACAGTTGGCTAATGAAATTCGCACAGTACTGGAAGAAAGTTTTTCAAAAAAATCAGAAACGCTCAAAGAGGCATTGCTATTGCAACGATTAAAACATGAAACTTTAGATGTAACACTACCTGGCAAACGCCATACACTTGGACACAAACATCCTCTCTCGATTGTACTGGAAGAGATTGAGGAAATTTTCATCGGAATAGGCTTTGAAATTGTAGAAGGCCCTGAAGTAGAAAGCGATTACTATAATTTTGAAGCATTGAATATTCCCAAAAATCATCCTGCACGCGATACACAAGATACGTTTTATATCAACGAAAACGTGGTGCTGCGTACCCAAACCTCTCCAATGCAGATTCGCACTATGGAAAAAAACGAACCCCCTATCCGCATCATTTCTCCAGGACGCGTTTACCGCTCCGATGCAGTAGATGCTACCCACTCTCCCCTGTTCCATCAAATTGAAGGCTTAGTAATTGACAAAGGCATCACTTTTGCAGATTTAAAAGGAACACTGGAAACATTTATCAAACGCCTTTATGGCGAAGACTCTGTTGTTCGCTTTCGTCCACACCACTTCCCCTTTACTGAGCCATCTGCAGAAGTCGATGTGCAGTGTTTTTCTTGTAAAGGAAACGGCTGTCGCCTATGCAAACAAGAAGGCTGGATTGAAATTCTCGGATGTGGCATGGTACACCCAAAAGTACTGCAAAACTGCGGCATTGATCCCGAAGTATACAGCGGCTTTGCGCTGGGACTAGGACTTGAACGCGTTGTGATGCGCCGATATAATATTGATGACCTTCGTTTGTTTTATGAAAACGACATTCGGTTTTTAAAGCAGTTTTAATAATGCAGAAAGGAAAAAATCACAATGAATCTATCTATGAAATGGCTAAATGAGTTTGTTCAGGTTGATCAAGCTCCACGTGCATTTTCTGAAGCAATGACGCTTAGTGGCTCTAAAGTCGAAGGCTATGAGATTGAAGGCGCAGAGATCTCGAATGTAGTCGTGGGTAAAATTCTCTCAATTACACCCCATCAGGATTCCGATCATCTAGTTATTTGCATGGTTGATGTTGGTCAGAGCGCGCCGATTCAGATTGTGACGGGGGCAAGCAATTTGACCATTGGAGATTTAGTACCAGCTGCACTGCATAACGCTACACTACCTAGTGGTGTTAAAATCAAAAAAGGCAAACTGCGCGGTGTCGAGAGCAACGGCATGCTCTGCTCTTTGGGCGAATTAGGGCTTACAGTCAACGACTTTCCATACGCCGTTACAGATGGTATTTTTGTATTACAGGAAAACTGCCAACCCGGAGAGTCGATTTGCAGCGCTATTGGTTTGAATGACACAAAAGTGGAATTTGAAATTACCTCAAACCGTCCGGACTGCTTCTCTGTCATCGGTCTGGCCAGAGAAGTAGCTGCAACGTTTGATCAACCGCTACAGCTGCATACACCCGTTGTAAAAACAAACGGAGAATCCTGCTCAGATATATTTGACATTCAAATTGAAGCGCCGCAGCTCTGTCACGCTTATTGTGCAGCAATTGTTAAAAATGTGCAGGTCAAACCATCTCCCCGTTGGATGCGGGAACGTTTGCGGGCGATGGGCGTGCGCCCCATCAATAACATCGTTGACATTACCAACTATGTAATGCTGGAATATGGTCAACCTATGCACGCTTTTGATTTACGTTTGATTGAAGATGGAAAAATTCGGGTGCGTTGTGCCAAAAATGGAGAAACCATTACTACACTAGACGGCACAGAACGTACATTGACTACTGACAATCTTGTCATTGCAGACGGTAAAAAACCGGTAGCTATTGCCGGTGTAATGGGCGGTGAATACAGTGGTATTCATGACGATACGACTACAATTGTATTTGAATCTGCCTGTTTTGATGCAACCTCAGTGCGTACAACAGCACGTGACCACGGCATGCGCACTGACGCTTCTTCACGCTATGAAAAAGGCCTAGATGCCAATAACTGCATCCCTGCCTTAAACCGTGCTTGCGAATTGGTTGAACTGCTTAATGCTGGGGAAGTACTTAGCGGTACACTGCAGGATATTCGTTTTTTACCGCAGCAACATCAGATTCCGCTAGAAGTAGCGTGGATCAACCGTTTTTTAGATATTTCTCTTTCCAAATCAGAAATGCAAACAATTTTGGAGAAACTTGGTTGCGAATTTGATGGTGATACCATATTAACACCAACATTTCGTCCCGATTTAGAGCATAAAGCTGATATTGCCGAGGAAATTGCACGTTTCTATGGCTATAACCGAATTCCCGGTACTGCGTTACGCGGCAATGCACAGGGAAAATATAGTCTGCAACAAAAATTTGAACAAAAAATTTCTTCTACTATGCTGGCACTCGGACTAAGCGAGATTATGACCTATTCTTTCTTCAGCCCAAAGGCATACGATAAAATTTTACTGCCGCAACAAGATATACAGCGTAATTCTGTTACCATTTCCAATCCATTGGGTGAAGACACCAGCATCATGCGTACAACTGCCCTGCCCTCTATGTTAGAAGCATTGGCACGCAATTACAACAACCGAAACAGTTCTGTTATGCTGTTTGAACTCGCTTCAGAATATCGTCCAGTGAAAGGAGCTGAACTGCCTGAAGAAAAAACAAAGTTGATCGCCGGCATGTATGGTGATAACTGTGACTTTTTTACAGCAAAAGGTATTGTAGAACAACTGCTGAAGACTTTAAATGTAAAAAGATATGAATTTCTTGCAGAGACGGTAAATCCCAGCTATCACCCCGGTCGTTGCGCACAAATCACAAGCAACGGTACTCTCCTTGGTATCTTAGGTGAAATTCATCCCACCGTAGCTGAAAATTTTGGTATCAACTCACGCGTACTGTGTTTTTCTTTTGACATCAACGCGCTATATGACAATGCCGATCACCATGTTACTTACATCTCATTGCCAAAGTTCCCTGCCGTAACACGTGATCTTGCACTACTCTGTCAACAAGATATTCCTGTGCGCACACTAGAAAAGGCAATTGAAACAGGTGCGGGCAGTTTATTGGAACAGATTGAATTATTCGATGTTTATCAAGGAGAGCAAATCGAAGCAGGCAAAAAAAGCGTAGCCTTCAGTTTGGTATTACGTTCTCAGGACTGTACACTCGATGAAACAAAGGTAAACAGCACCATGAAAAAAATCATGCGCGAACTGGAAAAAACCGGCGCTGTATTACGGTTATAAGAAAAAATAACTTTTTGACTTGTATTTCTTTGTCAATTGTTGTATGATGATGATGTAATGGAGGGATTGCACCATGATGGACAGAACGATGACATTTTCGTTTAACGATAATCGCGATGACAATATTAAGGCTATTTTGACCACAGTTTACAACGCCTTACAGGAAAAAGGTTATAATCCCATTAACCAAATCGTGGGCTATATTCTCTCCGAAGACCCTACCTATATCACCACACATAACAATGCTCGTAGCATCATTCGTAAAATTGACAGAGATGAGTTACTGCAAGTGCTTGTAAAAGCATATTTAAAATAAACACCTAAAATGTCTCTTGTATCGATCAAGAGACATTTTCTTTGTCTTTACTTATATATAGAAATATGATATAATTTAGTTTTAAAGGAAGAATACAAGGAGGAACGAACACGTGAAAGTCAAAAAAGCGAATACAGAAATATTCCCTGCATATAAGGGCAAACCTCTGGTACGATGCGGTAATACCATTTATTACGGAGATATGAAAGACCCTTATGTTATTAAAATGGATATTAAATCGACCAAAATTGTTGCAGAGCAAGAAATTGCTGATGAAGTCTCCATCCAGCTGATGCGTACAGATATGGACATCAGTCCAAAAAAGCAAGTTGTAAAAACAAGCAAAAAAAACGGCCTATATCTGGCAATGGATATTTCAGAAGCTTGGCTGGAACGCGCTCTTGCAAATAGTGAAAAAGAATAAAAAAGAACGCCGTTGGGGCGTTCTTTTTTATTCAAAACATCAGACCGTGGTCCAAATTTGTTTGCATCGGCTGAACCTGTTTTTCCATCCGATAATATGGAAGCAGTTCTTCATTTACATTCACTTGATGCCCTGATACAAATGTATAGCCCAGATGAGCATACCAGTCTTTACTATGTTCATGCGCATTAACTGCCGCGGTCAAAATTTTATTGACTGCCAACTCATCCTCTAGACACTGCATCAGTTCTACGCCAAAACGACACCCTTGGTATTGTGGCAAAATAAACACTCGCTGTATCAACTCATCTCGAATAGTACCAGTCCCAACCAGATAGCCATCGCTTTCCATTAAATACACATTTGCAGTTTGTAAATCCTGTTGAATCACTTCCTTGCTATGATGCTGCAAAAAAAATGACACGACCTGTTCAGAGTACCACTTTGAATAGCATGCTGTAATGGTTTGGTGCACTATATCAGTCACCGTTTGCAAATCTGCCAGTCTTGCTTCAAAAAACATGGCATTCTCCCCTTATTTTCCAATGTCTTTACGGTAATGCGCACCATCAAACTGAATTTGATTGACCGCACTATATGCTTGCTCTAAGGCACTGTCAAGTGTATCAGCCACTGCTGTTACACCCAGCACCCGACCACCGTTGGTATAAAACTTATTATCTTTGCGCTTTGTTCCAGCATGATATACCGTCGCACCGTCAATTTGTCCATCGGTATTTAAACCAACAATTTCCTTGCCTTTTTCATAGCTTCGCGGGTAGCCGCCTGAGGCCATTACCACACACGCCGCTGCCTGTGGTGACCATTGTATATCAATTTCTGATAGACGTGATTCACACACAGCCTGCATAATCTCGAGTAAATCCGTTTGCAACCGAGGTAACACTACTTGTGTTTCAGGATCACCAAAACGGCAATTATATTCAATCACCTTCGGACCCTTCGGTGTAAGCATTAAACCAAAATATAGGCAGCCGCGAAACGGCCTCCCCTCTTGATTCATCGCTTGAATTGTAGGTAGAAAGATTGTCTCCATACAAATATTTGCAATTTCTTTGGTATAATGTGGATTTGGACTAATGGTACCCATTCCGCCTGTATTGAGCCCTTTATCTCCGTCTAATGCACGTTTATGGTCTTTTGAGGAAACCATTGGTTGCAGTGTTTGACCGTCTGTAAATGCTAATACAGAGACTTCTGGACCAGTTAAAAACTCTTCTATTACAATTTGGCTGCCAGATTGCCCAAAAATCTTATCTTGCATAATAGCATATACTGACTGTTTAGCATCTTGCAAATTTTCTGCAATCAAAACACCCTTACCAAGTGCCAGTCCATCTGCCTTGATTACGATTGGATAGGTTTCATTTTGCTCCAAATATGAAATAGCCTGTGCTGCATCGTCAAATACTTCATACCGTGCCGTTGGTATACCGTATTTTTTCATTAAATTTTTAGAAAACACTTTACTACTTTCAATAACTGCCGCTGCGGCTGTCGGTCCAAACGCAGAGATCCCAGCAGCTTGCATGGCATCCACCATACCAGCTGCCAACGGATCATCAGGCGCAACAACTACAAAGTCAATTTTCTGCTCCTTTGCAAATGCAACCATGCCTTCCTGATCCATTGTATCAATCGCAACGCACTCTGCATCGCACGCAATACCACCGTTGCCCGGCGCACAATAGATTTTCTCAGCTTTTGGGCTTTCTACTAGCTTACGAATAATCGCATGCTCTCTCCCGCCGCTACCAATTACAAGCAGTTTCATAAATGCTTCCCCTCTCTTTGTTGCAAAACTCAGTGATGAAATAGACGAACACCTGTAAATGCAAGGCAAATACCATATTTATCACAGGTATCAATCACATGGTCATCACGAATGGAACCACCAGTCTCTGCAATATATTGCACACCACTACGATGCGCACGTTCGATATTATCACCAAACGGAAAAAAAGCATCAGAACCTAATGAGACACCATTTTGCTGTGCCAGCCACGCTTGCTTTTCTGCCTTGGTCAACTCTTCTGGACACTGGGTAAAAAACTGTTGCCATGCACCGTCTGCCAAAACATTATCACTGTCTTCTGAAAGATATACATCAATGGTGTTATCACGATCTGGACGGCGAATATCTGCTTTAAAAGGTAATGTCATCACCTTGGAATGCTGGCGTAAAAACCAAATATCTGCCTTATTTCCGGCCAATCTGGTGCAATGGATGCGCGATTGCTGCCCTGCACCGATACCGATTGCCTGGCCATCTTTGGCATAGCAAACAGAGTTTGACTGCGTATATTTCAACGTAATCAGCGCAATGAGTAAGTCACGTTCTGCTTGCGGTGGCAACATTTGATTTTTGCTCACCCGATTCTCCAATAGACTTTTGGTGATTTTTTGCTCGTTCCTACCCTGCTCAAATGTCACACCAAACACATCTTTATATTCTACTGGCTCTGGTCGATAAGCAGGATCTATTTTTAGTACATTGTACGCACCTTTACGTTTTGTTTTTAAAATTTCCAGTGCCTGCGGTGTATAACTTGGCGCAATCACGCCGTCCGAGACTTCCCTTGCCAGCAGGGTTGCCGTTTCTACATCACAAGTGTCAGACAGTGCTACAAAATCACCATAGGAGGACATACGGTCCGCTCCACGTGCACGTGCATAAGCAGTGGCAATCGGTGAAAGCGACAAATCGTCTACAAAGTAGATTTTTTTAAGTGTATCACTCAATGGCACAGCAACTGCAGCACCAGCAGGGCTAACATGTTTAAATGAAGCAGCAGCCGGCAAATCAGTTGCTGCTTTGAGTTCAGCCACGAGTTGCCAGCTATTAAGTGCATCAAGCAAATTGATGTAGCCAGGGTTACCATTTAATACAGTAATCGGCAGTGCTGTACTATTTTCCATAAAAATACGGGCGGGTTTTTGATTGGGATTACAACCGTATTTGAGCGTCAATTCGTTCGCCATAATCTTCTCCTTCAACTGTGTTTATTGATGATATTTGTTTTTGTTTCACCGCTGCGCAAATCAATAAACCGCACAAATAGCGCCACTTTATTGCCAGCATTTAAGCTTGTCCAAAGCGTTTGTGTCAGCGTATTCAGGTCATTTTCTACTGTAACAGCAAGTGGTTCTCCTACAAACGATGGGATTGGATTGCCGTCATAGCGATAAGTATGAATTAAATGCCCTTGACCATTTACTGGTTGCGGATATTCATAAAAATAGCGCAAAACACTCTCGGGATTACCATGATTACTTTTTAAAATAGAAAGTCGGTACTGCAAGCCGTTTTGTATGGTTAGCACCCCTGAAATACGAGGTGTAAAGTTTGGTGCATCTGGCTCAAAAGTACGTGTGCGCAAGGCTTCTGCAAAGCTCTTGCCCTGATTTAACCCATTATAGATCGTATCAGTCTGATCTCCGTTTGTAACAATGGTATGCGTACCTAACACACGTACTGGCGCATAAATAATCAACGACGGATCTGTCAGCTTACTTTCATCAAATGCTTGTGTGCGAATACCTTGTCCATCTTCTACGAACACACGGTTGCGGCTATTTTCGCTTCTACCCATAATAAAATATGCCACAACACCGTGCTTTCCGTCCGGTGTTTTTCCCAGTAAAATTCCACGCCCGGGATACGTATTGTTTTGCAGTACTGCCGCTAAATTGTTCAGCTCCATATCCAATCTCCTATTCGGCTATTTCTACGGTATTACCTGTAATTTTTAGTTTATGCATGCAAAACAACGCCACCGCTTGTGGCAGAATTTTCCATTCTGCCTGCTCCATAACGCGTTTTTGCAGTGTTTCTGGGGTATCATTCGCTTGAACTAGCACGGTTTTTTGCAAGATAATCGGCCCACCATCGCAGATTTCATTGACAAAATGCACGGTTGCACCGGTAACCTTTACTCCGCGTTCTAAAGCGGATTGGTGTACACGTAGGCCGTAATAACCCTCACCGCAAAAAGCAGGTATGAGTGAAGGGTGAATGTTCATGATACGACCAGGATATGCCGCGATGACGCGGTTGCTGATGATCGTCATAAAGCCTGCTAACACCACCAAATCAATGCGATTATGAGCTAATAATTCTATCAGAGCATCATCGTAATTATCTTGTGTTTTATAGGTTTTGCGCTGTAGGACGGCTGTTTGCAGTCCAGCCTGTTCAGCGCGCTGTAATGCAAAGGCGTCCGGACGGCTTGCAATGACCAGCGAAAGCTTGCCATTCTGCAATTCTCCACGATTTTGAGCATTGATTAATGCCTGCAAATTGGTACCTCCACCAGAAACCAAAACCGCAATATTTAACATAGCACTACACCCTCTGCTCCCTGCTCGACTGTACCGATGATATAAACTTGTTCGTTTTGCTTTGAAAGGTGCTCAAACGCAGCTGCTGCCTGGGTTTGCGGCACTACCACACACATGCCGATGCCCATATTGAACGTGCTGTACATATCTTGTTCGGAGATGTGACCGGTGGTTTGAATTAGGTTGAAAATAGGTAAGGTGGGAAATTTGTTCGTGTCTATTTTTGCGGTGTAGCCCGGCTTCATCATGCGGGGGATGTTTTCGTAAAAACCACCGCCGGTGATGTGTGAGACTGCTTTTACCGTGCAGACCTCCATCAGGGAGAGCAGCGGGCGCACATAGATTTTGGTCGGTGTGAGCAGTGCCTCACCCAGCGTACAACCAAGCGTATCGTAATACGTTTGCAGGTTGTCAGCATCGACATCGAACACCTTGCGTACCAACGAAAAACCGTTAGAATGCACGCCCGAAGAGGCAATGCCGATGATGACATCGCCTGCTTCCATCGTTGAGCCGTCGATTAGACGGTCGCGGTCGGCAAGACCAACGCAAAAACCGGCCAGATCATATTCTTCAGGCGGATAAAAACCAGGCATCTCCGCCGTTTCTCCGCCAATCAGGGCGCAGCCGGCCTGCACGCAGCCCTCTGCAACGCCGGCAACAATCTGCTCGATTTTCTCCGGATAATTCTTGCCCACGGCGAGATAATCCAGGAAAAATAACGGCTGTGCACCGCTGCAGATCACGTCATTGACACACATCGCTACGCAGTCGATGCCGATGGTATCATGCTTGTCCATCAAGAAAGCAAGGCGTAGCTTGGTGCCTACGCCGTCTGTTCCAGAGACCAAAACGGGCGATTTTACACCGGTGAGATCGGGGGCAAACAAGCCGCCGAAGCTACCCAGATCTGAAATGACACCCGGAATTTGGGTGCGGGCAACGTGGCGCTTCATCAGCTCGACCGCTTTGTAGCCTGCTGTTACGTCAACACCAGCAGCCTTATAGCTTTCACTAAAATTTTTCATTTTGTTCTCCTAAATTTGATTTATAATGTTTTGAGCTTTTCTTGCAGCGCTTCGTCTTTTTTCTGCACCGCTTGTGCCATTTCTGTTTTCATTTTCAGCAGCTTTTTCGCCAGTGTGTCGTCGGAAATAGCAAGCATTTGTGCTGCTAAAATGGCCGCGTTTTGGGCACCGTCGATTGCAACCGTTGCTACGGGCACTCCGGAAGGCATTTGGACGGTGGAGAGCAGTGCATCCAGGCCATCTAACGTGGAGGATTTGATGGGAATGCCGATGACCGGCAGTGTGGTGTGCGCAGCCAGGACGCCTGCCAGATGTGCAGCCTTACCGGCAGCGGCAATGATGACGCCGAACCCCGCTTCTTTTGCTGTTGCTGCGAATTCCACAGCCTGTGCCGGTGTGCGGTGAGCAGACATGATTTTGACCTCAACCGGAATGGAAAAATCGCGCAGTTGTTGGATGGCCAGCGTTACGGTAGGCAGATCGCTGTCGCTACCCATGATGATTGCAATTTTTTTGGACATTTTTGATGATACCTCTTTTTGTAGTTTGATTTGATCGGTGCAAATTTAGACATGAGACCTCTGCCCTGTTTTGCACAGAGAAATGGTGATCAAACGGCGCAGTTGCGCCATTTGGGGCAGATTTTCATGCTGGGTTGGAAAAACTTGTTCGGTTCTGTTTCTATTGTATTGTATTTGGTTTATAATTTCAATAGTGCGTTGTGGAACACAATTTTTTTATAGAAGTTGTATGAATTTCATGTCTTAATTGTTAAGGTTTTGGTTAAGTTGTTGCTATCGCTATAATAGTGATAAAAATCTGCGAAATGGCCAAATATTTCTTGATTTCCGTAGATTTATTTGGCTTTATTTTATAAAAACAGGCTTTGTTATTAAACACAATTGAAGTATTTTTGTGATTTTGAACATAATTTTATATATGACCAAAAAGTGGCGTTTTGCGACCGGAACGTGCCACTTGGCGACCAGAAACGCACTGTTTTTACAGTTTGTTCACAAAAAATGATGTGAGATGCGAAAAAAGTAAAAAGAAAAACCCAGGCAGGTTGCCCGGGTTTTTTATTTGGTTTAATACATGCCACCCATGCCGGGATCCATCGGCATTGCCGGTGCTGCAGCAGCAGGTTCTTTTTTGTCAGCGACGAGGGACTCTGTGGTGAGCACCATCGCTGCGATAGAGGCTGCGTTTTGCAGTGCCGAACGCGTGACCTTGGTTGGGTCTACGATGCCGGCGGAAATCATGTCGGTATACGTTTCTTTGAGTGCATCGAAGCCGTAACCGACCTTATTGGCCGATTTGATGGCAGAGACGATGACAGAACCTTCAAGACCTGCATTGGCTGCGATTTGGCGAACTGGCTCTTCGAGCGCTTTGAGCACGATTTGTACGCCGGTTTTTTCATCGCCCTGAGCGGTTTCTGCCAATTTGGCTACGGCTGGGATTGCATTCATCAGCGCGGTGCCGCCGCCTGCAACGATGCCCTCTTCTACCGCTGCTTTGGTTGCGGAAAGTGCATCTTCAATGCGGAGCTTTTTCTCTTTCATTTCGACCTCGGTGGCTGCACCGACTTTGATGACAGCTACGCCGCCGGCCAGCTTTGCAAGACGCTCTTGCAGTTTTTCGCGGTCGTACTCGGAGGTGGTTGTTTCAAGCTGGGCGCGGATTTGGTTGACGCGCGCTTTGATCTCGCCGGAATCGCCTGCGCCGTCAACAATGATGGTGTTGTCTTTGTCAACTTTGATTTGACGGGCGCGGCCGAGTTGATCGACGGTGGTCTCTTTGAGCTCGAGACCCAGCTCTTCTGTGATGACCTGGCCGCCGGTGAGGATTGCGATGTCGCGCAGCATTTCTTTGCGGCGGTCACCAAAGCCGGGGGCTTTGACTGCAACGCAGGTGAAGGTGCCGCGCAACTTGTTCAGAATGAGCGTGGTGAGCGCTTCGCCCTCGACATCTTCTGCGATGATGAGCAATTTTTTGCCAGACTGAACGATTTGCTCCAGAATCGGCAGAATCTCTTGAATGTTGGAGATTTTTTTGTCGGTGATCAGGATATAGGCATCCTCCAGCTCAGCTGTCATTTTGTCGGCATCGGTGACCATATAAGGTGTAACGTAGCCGCGGTCGAACATCATGCCCTCAACCACCTCGGAATACGTTTCGGCAGTTTTGGACTCTTCGACTGTGATGACACCGTCTGCAGTGACTTTATCCATTGCCTCGGAAATGAGCTTGCCGATGAATTCGTCTGCTGCAGAAATCGTAGCAACGCGGGCAATGTCTTCAGAGCCGTTGACTTTTTTGGAATTTTCAGTCAGCGTATTGACGGCTGTGTTGACTGCATTTTGGATGCCTTTTTTGAGAATCATGGGATTGGCACCAGCGGTGACGTTTTTCATACCCTCGCGGATGAGTGCCTGTGCCAACAGGGTGGCTGTGGTGGTGCCGTCGCCTGCAACGTCGTTGGTTTTGATGGAAACCTCTTTGACAAGCTGTGCGCCCATATTTTCAAATGCATCGTCCAGCTCGACCTCTTTGGCGATTGTGACACCATCGTTGGTGACCAGCGGAGCGCCGAATTTTTTATCGAGTACGACGTTGCAGCCCTTGGGGCCCAGCGTGATTTTGACGGTATCGGCCAATTGATTGATGCCGTTCATCAGGGCTTTTCTTGCCTCTTCGCCGTAAATGATTTCTTTTGCCATGGATGATTCCTCCTAAAGATGATACTCTATTTACATAAAATGATGCGCGCGGGTGCGCGGAAATTACTCTACAATTGCCAGAATATCGCTTTGGCGAACGATGATGTATTCTTCGCCGTCTACCTTGACTTCAGTGCCGGCATATTTGCTGGCGATGACTTTATCGCCAGCTTTGAGGTGCATCTGAACCTCTTTGCCGTCTACAACGCCGCCGGGGCCGACTGCGATCACTTCTGCTACCTGGGGCTTTTCTTGCGAAGCACCGGCAAGCACGATGCCGCTTTGGGTCGTCTCTTGCGCCTGCGTCATTTTGATGAGCACTCTGTCTGAAAGTGGTTTGATCTTCATAAATCGTTCCTCCTTGAAGTCAATGCGGAAATTACATTGTTTTAGCACTCGTTTGACAGGAGTGCTAACGTTATTGTAACTGCTTTTTTTGGAAAATGCAAGGGGATTTTGAGGGGAATTGGAAATTTCATAAATTATTTACAAATTGGAAGGAAAAACCAGGTGCAAACGGCAAAATTTTCTCAATAAGCACGGGCAGTATTGCAATACGCAGGCTGTTTGATTATAATGGCAATTAGAGTAATAAGGAAAGGAAGGAACAGCCGGATGATTAACCCACCAGAATTCACCCCGAAAAGCTGCCCTGTTTGCGGCGGACGGGCTATGAACGCATTTAAGGACCGTGAGCATTTTACGGAATTTGAAATGGTTTGCTGGGACTGCGGCAAACATCACTTTTTTAAAATGGCAGAGGACGGCAAGCAGTTTGTGCAGGTAGAAAAGCTGTAAACAAAAAACGGCGGCGTGAAAAAACGCTGCTGTTTTTGTTTTTACCGTATGGAAACGGAAACTTTGGTTAAAAGTTGGTCGGAGCTGGAGACGACCAGTTCATCGAGAAGACCTTCTTCAAAGGCGTAATCGCCCAAGGTGATGTTGTGTTTTTTTGCAAAGGCAAGGATCTTTTGATACGTTTGACTTAGCAGGCTGTAAGGTCCGCGGTGGTAAGCGATGAGGTATTGACCGGCGGGTTTTTCGAGAAAGTCCATGCCGGAAACGCAGGTATCGGTGTGTGTGATAAAGTGCGTGTAGTGGTTATAATTGCCCTGCAAAATGGCCGAGACAGGTAAAATGGTGCCGTCGGTATAGCCGATGTTCAGACCGTTTTCCATGCAGCGGCGGACGTGCTCTGTCCAGGCCTGTGAGAAGGCGTGGCGGGAAGCGCCCTGCGACAGCGCTGTGACCGCAAGGCAGGAAGCCGTCTGTTGCTCGACGGTGATTTGATTGGTGGAAACCCGCAGGGCAGCGTTTGTCTGGGCAATTTTGCTTTGCAGAAACCGGCGCGTTGCTTTGCGTTTTTTGATCTCTTGCCGTAATTTGCGGTCTTGATTTTCGAACAGAGCCAGCATGTTTTCTGGCGTGCGGTTTTGCATATAGGTTTTAATCTCTTTGAGTGGCATGCCGATTTCGCGCAGGGCAAGAATGGCGGTTAAAACGTCGTATTGCCGGTAAGAATAGTAACGGTAACCGTTTGGAGCAACACATTCGGGTGAGAACAAACCGATTTCATCGTAAAAAAGCAACGTTTTTTTGGGAATACCGCACAATTTTGCAAACGTGCCGGATGGGATTTTATCGCGAAACTGACTGTTCATAAAAAAACCTCTTGACTATCCAGTTACTGTATCCCTTATGATAGAGCATAGTTGTAAATTTGTCAAGCAATTCAGGAGGTAAGATTCATGCATACATTGGCCAGAAAAATTACGGCGGGCTCGCTGATTCAGTTTGCGCTGCCCACGGTGTTTATGCTGCTGCTGATCTCGTGCTATACGATAACAGACGGTATTTTTATTTCAAATTTTATTGGTGAGGATGGCCTATCTGGCCTGAATGTTGTCTTTCCTGTAGTGAATATCACGATGGGACTTGCAACGATGTTTGCAGCCGGCGGCAGCGCCATTGTTGCAAAAAAGATGGGCGAAGGAAAAGGCGAAGAAGCCAAACGGAATTTTACGGCATTCTTTTTGGTGTTGATGAGTGTTGGCGTGGTGATGACTGCCGGCGTGCTGACCTTTATAGACCCGATTTTGAAGTTTTTAGGCGCGGTGGAGACGCTGTATCAATACAGCCATGATTATTTGTTTGCCATGGCGATTTTTACAATGGTGACGATGGCAAAGCTGTTTTTTGAGTTTTTTCTTGTGACCTCCGGCCAGGCGAAGCTGGCGTTTATCAACAGCATTATCAGCGGGTTGATGAACGTTTTGCTGGATTATGTGTTTATGGGACCGTTACAGATGGGCATGGCAGGCGCTGCTTATGCAACGGAGCTTGCGATGATTCCGTCGGTGGTGATTGGCGCGATTTATTTTTGCAGAAAAAAGAGCCTGATCTCGTTTGCGCGGCCGCAGGGCAGCGTAAAGCTGGTGCTCTCGGCTTGTGCAAATGGTTCTTCAGAGATGATTACGCAGATTTCAGCCGGTGTTTCGACATTCTTGTATAATCAATATATGTTGATGTATGTTGCAGGAACGATGGGCGTGGCGTCGATCACGATCGTGATGTATGCTTCGTTTTTGATCGTTTCAATGCTGCTGGGCTTTTCGACGGGCATTTCTCCGTTGGTGAGCTTTAACTACGGGCAGAAAAACTATGCCAAGCTGCACCGCATTGTGAAATACAGCTATCTGATGGTGGGCGCGTTTGCGTTGTTCTCGTTTGCGGCAGCGCAAGCTTTGGCGGTGCCGATTGCAACGTTTTTTGCCGGATCGTCGCAAGCGCTGCTGGACATGACGGTTTACGGGTTTCGGATCTATAGCTTTGCGTTTTTAATTTGCGGGCTGAATATCATTACTTCGGGATTGTTTACCGCACTTTCAAACGGTTTGATTTCTGCTTTGGTTTCGGCGTTTCGGATGCTGATCTTCTTTACCATTGGCATCTTGTTCTTACCGCTGCTGTTTGGCGTAACCGGAATTTGGCTGGTGGCGCCGTTTGCAGAGATTGTAACGCTGGGATTTTCGATTTGGTTTTTGTATTTGTACCGCAACAAATATGGCTACAGCAAGGGAAAAAGCCGGCTGTATGAAGCGCAGGAGAATCAGCCGGCACAGCAGTGATGCTGCACAATCGAATTAGAAAAAACAGCCACCGGAAACGTTCGGTGGCTGTTTCTGTTTCGGGATTCATTTGTTGGCCAATTTGGTCGCATAATGTGTATGCCTGGACCGTTTGCTTTGCTTGGAGTGTTGCGCACTACCAGATGAGTGGCCGATGCAACCAACAAAAAATGGCGCAACCAAATTTATATGGTTGCACCATTTGGGTAGCACTGATTAGTTGGTCTGATTACCGGAGATAACCAGGGTTTCTTCGTAGTCTTGGCCGTAGGTGTCTACCAGCGTGGCCTGATAGGCAGTGTGGAAAAAGCGCTGCTGATAAAGCGTTTGAAGCTCTTCATTGAGCCAGTTGAGCAGGCTTTCATTGCCCTTTGCCACGGCCGGCGCAATGGTTTCAGGATCGCCCAGGCTGGAGATGCCGACGGTGTAGCCCGGATTTTGCCGCGAGAAGGCGATGACCTCGGTGTTATCGTTGGCCCAGGCGGCACCGTTGCCGTTTTCAAGCGCGATTTTAGCATTGGCGTAGGAATCGTACTTTTGCAGTTTGATATTGGGATAATGCTGCGTGAGGTATGTTTCTGCTGTGGTGCCGGAGATAACGATCATGCGGTCGTTGTCGTTCCAGGCGCTAAGGTCGGTGATGACGCGGCTGTTTGGTGAGATGACGCCGAGTGCGACGTTCATATATGGCAGGGCGAAATCGACCTGCTGTGCACGGGCGGTTGTGACCGTGAAGTTGGCCAGAATGAGATCGACCTTATTGGTTTGCAAATATTCGATGCGGTTGGCAGCCTCGGTAGAAACGAAGTTGACCTTTACGCCCAGATCTTCTGCAAGACGGCGGGCAAGGTAAATGTCGTAGCCTTGGTATTCGCCGTTTTCATCGACATAGCCGAAGGGGTGTTTATCAGAAAAGACGCCGATGTTGATGGTACCGCTAGCTTTGATTTGCTCTAAGGTGCGGTAGCCAGTGGAAGCGACGTTGGATGTATTGTTGGAAGTGGTGTTCTCTGCTGTGCCGCAGGCCGCAAATGCCAGCGCAACGACAGTCAGTGAAAACAGCAGCGCAAGGATGCGTTTTGTTTTTTTCATAAATATCTTACTCCTTTTATTGCTCAAAAATATTGTATATCAAAGCCCGGCTTCAGGCGTGGTTTGCGGTTGGGTTTGTGCCGGCATATGCTTGACGGCGTGGTACTCGAACTGGTGCAGGAACTGCTTTGCCCGCTCAGTTTGCGGATTGGTGAAAAATTGCTCGGGCGGGGCTTCTTCGATGATTTTGCCGCCGTCCATGAACAGAATGCGATCTGCAATGGCGCGAGCAAACTGCATTTCGTGGGTGACGATGAGCATCGTTCTCCCCTGCTGCGCCAGTTTTAAGATAACATCAAGCACTTCTCGGACCATTTCGGGGTCGAGGGCGGCGGTGACTTCATCAAACAGCAGCAGCTCCGGGTGCATGCACAGCGCGCGCACGATGGCTACACGCTGCTTTTGCCCGCCGGAAAGCTGGCGCGGGTAGCTTTTCTCTTTGCCGGAAAGGCCGACGCGCGCCAGCAAGGAGAGCGCCTCTTCGCGCACTTCGTCTTTGCTGCGCTTTTGCACCTTAGTGGGCGCCAACAGGATATTGTTCAGCACGGTGAGATGCGGAAACAGCTCATAGCTTTGAAAGACCATGCCGATGCGCTGGCGCAGTTTGGTGAGGTTTTTGCTTTTGGTATGCACCGGCTCATCACCCAACAGGATTTGCCCTCCGGCGGTTGGTTCCAGTGCGTTGATACAGCGCAGCAGTGTACTTTTACCACAGCCGGAAGGACCGAGAATTACGATGACCTCTCCCCTGTGCACGGTGAAATTGACATCTTGCAGCACGGTGTGCTCGCCATATTGCTTTTTTAACTGTGAAACGGTTAAAATCGGTTGCTCCAAAGCAGGTTACCTCCACTTCTTTTCTAAATATCTTGCCAGCAGACTGATGGGCCAGCAGGCCAGAAAATACAGAACAAAGACAGCCAAGTAAACGCCGAATGCGGCATTGGGCGCTGCCATACGATTGGCCTCGATGATTTGTTGCGCCACCTTGAGCACCTCGACCACGCCGATCATGGTGATGAGACTGGTGGTTTTAATCATGCGGGTGATAAGATTGATGGACAACGGAAGGAGTCGCCGCACGGTTTGCGGCAGAATGACCCAGAGAAAGGCCTGCGGCCGACTCAGGCCGAGTGCGGAGGCACTTTCATACTGGTGGCGCGGGATGGAAATGAGCGCACCGCGCACCAGATCTCCCATTTCGGCAGTGCCCCAGAGCACAAAGACGATGACGGAAGCAAGTTCGCCGTTGATGTCCCACCCGAAGGCGCGGGTGGTGCCAAAAAAGACAAGAAACAACAGAACAAGCTGCGGCATGATGCGGATAAATTCCAAGTAAATGCGCAGAATAACGCGCAGGACGGGATTTTTCCAGGTCATGACAATGCCCAGCAAAATGCCCAGCGGAATGCTAATTGCAACTGCGATGAAACTGATACGCAGTGCAACCCACAGGCCGTCTAACAAACGCAGCAGATTGGTGCCCCGCAGCAGGACTTCAAGACCCAAATCCGGCATGACGCAGCCTCCTTTCTACCCAACTGCCCAGCATGGAGACCGGCAGCAGGATAAGCAGATAAAAGACCACCAGCATGAGAAGACTCTCGGTGGTTTTATAGTACAGACCGATGAGGTCTTTGGCAGTAAACATCAGATCCATCAGGCTGATGGCGCTGAAGACACTGGTCTCTTTGAGCAGAAAAATGATGTTGCCCACAAAGCCTGCTACACTGACGGAAGCGGCCTGCGGCAAAATGACGTACTGCATCGTTTGGCGTTTGTTCATGCCAAGGCTGTAAGCGCTTTCGGTTTGAATGGGTTCTACCGACTCCAGGCCGCTGCGGAAGGTTTCTGCCAGGTAGCTGCCGCCTAAAAACGCAAGACCAATGACACCGCAGGTTTGGGCGTCGGTGGGAATACCGATTTTGGGAAAGCCGTAATACAGAAAAAACAACTGGACCAACAGTGGCGTGTTGCGGCTGATCTCGATATAAATCGCGGCGATTTGACGCGCAACGGGAATTTTATAATACTGCGCAAAGGCGCACAGCAAGCCCACAACAATGGCAAAGGCAATGCCCAGCAGACCCAGTTTGACTGTGAGCCACGCTGCCTGGCCGTAAAGCGGCAGGTAGGTGGCAATAAAGCTCCAATCCAAAACGGTGTCTCCTTTCTGTGACGAATGTGTTCTGCGGTGGTTGCATCTCTTGTTATCATACGTTTGAAACCGGAAAATTGCTGTTTCTTTTTTTGCTTTTTAACGGCTTGGACGTAGGATGCTGCACTTATCATACCGCTATATACCTACTTTGTCAATAGGTATATAGGTTGCCCGGAAAATTTTGTGACATACAAAAAATGCGGCTGCCCGCAATGCACTGCAGGCAGCCACGTTGGTTTAAAATTAAGCCGTGCGCTTCCACATATAACAGGTGATGTAAGGCGGCATATTGTTGTGTGCCCGGCCGCCGCCAGTGGCAGAAGTTGCCGAGTCTGCCCAGGTGTTGGCCGGGCTGTTGGCATCAACCCGAAACATACCGCTACCAAGTAAGCCTGCACCCCAGCCACCCTGCGTGTATGCCGTGTGAGTATGGCCGGGCATCTCGTTGACGGTTAAGGTGTGTGTTTTGGCACCGCCAGTTTTTTCGACGCTGTTAAAATCGCTGTCGGCAGTATTGACACCGACTGGAACACGACCACTGCCCCACTGCACCCAAGTGCCGCCGAACAGTGTTTGTGGACTGGTGGAGACAGCAGAAAAGTAGAGACTGCCCACCGGATGCATCGCCAGAAACAGTGCGCCGACGCCAATGTCTGCCGGCGTGAGCGTGATATTACCGGATAACGCTTTGCCATTGACTGTGCGGCCGGTTGGCACGGCGCCGATGTCGGATGCCGTTGGCATTTGCATGAGTTTGCCGCTGCTGTTTAGACCGGCGATGCCGTTGGCTGCATTTTTTTCTGATGTGGGAATGGCACTGACATCAGCTGCGGAAAGCGTAAGATCACCGGAAAGAGATTTGTTGTTGATCTTACGCGTGGTGGGTACTGCGCCGATGTCGGATGCCGTTGGCATTTGCACCAGTTTGCCGCTGCTGTTTAGACCGGCGATGCCGTTGGCTGCATTTTTTTCTGATGTGGGAATGGCACTGACATCAGC
>CAKSFA010000008.1 GCA_934454125.1 uncultured Eubacteriales bacterium
GGACGGTCCGTCCCAGCGGCACACTTCCAGTTTCGGGGACGAGCCGTCCCAGCGGCGCACTTCCGATTTCGGGGACGGTCCGTCCCAGCGGCGCACTTCCGATTTCGGGGACGGTCCGTCCCAGCGGCACACTTCCAGTTTCGGGGACGAGCCGTCCCAGCGGCGCACTTCCGATTTCGGGGACGGTCCGTCCCAGCGGCGCACTTCCGATTTCGGGGACGGTCCGTCCCAGCGGCACACTTCCAGTTTCGGGGACGAGCCGTCCCAGCGGCGCACTTCCGATTTCGGGGACGAGCCGTCCCAGCGGCGCACTTCCGATTTCGGGGACGAGTCGTCCCAGCGGTGCACTTCCGATTTCGGGGACGATCCGTCCCAGCTGTGCATTTCCAATTTCGGGGACGATCCGTCCCAGCTGTGCATTTCCAATTTCGGGGACGAGCCGTCCCAGCGGCGCACTTCCGGTTTCGGGGACGGTTCGTCCCAGCGGCACACTTCCAGTTTCGGGGACGGTCCGTCCCAGCGGCACACTTCCAGTTTCGGGGACGGTCCTTCCCAGATAAAAACATGCAATGTTATTCGGAACATGGTATAATAAACATAATGATAAGAGGTGATGAGATTGAGTAATGGAATCCTTGCTGCATTGCAGGAGGAAAAGCGGTATGGAATTAAAGGTCGGTTATACCACTACACCCAAGTAAACATGGCATATAACACGAACCGCATCGAGGGCAGCAAATTATCAGAAGAACAAACACGCAGCATTTTTGAAACTAAAACATTGATTTCAGATAACATGCAGCCAATCCGTACAGATGATATTATTGAAACAAAAAATCATTTTAAGGCATTCGATTATATGCTGGATATTGCAAAGGAGCCTTTAAGTGAAGCAATCATAAAAACCTTTCACCGGTATTTAAAACAAGGAACATCGCAGGAAGAACTTTCGTGGTTTAAAGTAGGAGATTACAAGGAAAAGCCAAATATCATTGGAAACCTTGTAAATACTACCCCAACAAAAGATGTTCCAATCGCAATGCAAAATCTGCTGCTTTCGTATCATAAAATCAAAAACAAAAACATCAATGACTTAATTGATTTCCATTATCGGTTTGAAAAAATCCACCCGTTTCAGGACGGAAATGGTCGTGTAGGCCGTTTAATTCTTTTTAAAGAATGTCTGAATTATGACATTGTACCCTTTGTCATTGACGAAAAACACGAACTGTTTTATAAACGAGGATTAAAGGAATACGCACAGGAACCTGGATATTTAATAGATACTTGCTTAGACTGTCAAGATAAGTACAAAACCGTGTGCAATACCTTTCAAATTCCTTATGATGTGAGTCAAGAATCAACATTTAACCTGTAATGCTTTCAATCCCTAACAAAATCGTTAGGGATTTTTTTACTTCTGGGACGAACCGTCCCCGAAGTGCCCGACAAAATCAGGAATATATCATTCCTGATTGAAAAATATGGCAGCTCAATATGGGGTTGCAAAAGCATACAGCGTTGCTATCTGCTTAGCAAAAAATTGCTCGCACAGCGAGTCATTTTTTCTTTCGGGTACACATTTTTATAACATGCACCCGAAACACGCAACACCCCATTCTGATCTGCCATACAAGATATGGCAGTTTTTTTGTTCGTCTTTTAGACGACCAAAAATAACTCCCACCGCTCAACTGCTGGGACGGATCGTCCCAGCAATTTCGCTTATCTTGCCAAAGGGCGCTGCCCTCTGGACTTCCGCCAAAGGGAATAAATCCCTTTGGAATCCCTTCTCAGTATTCGGGGACGGTTCGTCCCCGAATACTGCAAACAGGGGATCCACTCCCCTGCGTACAAATTCATTGCACTACCCCTGTAAACCGTTCTGATTGTTTTCACAATCAAACGGTTTTTTCGTTTATGCTCCTATTTCGCATAAACGACATATAAGCAATTCTGAACGAATCGCTTTATATGTTGCCTAAATCGCTGGGACGAACCGTCCCAGCGATGCCTGAAAAACAAGAAATACTGTCTGGGACGAACCGTCCCAGACAGACAACAAACCAATTCTATCGAATTGCTTTGTGATGCCTGAAAAAAGAATCATTTTCCGTGGCAATATGCCACGGAAAATAAACAGTCAATTTTACGCAAATTGACTGTAACCTAAAAACATAAATAAAAATGCTGGGACGATCCGTCCCAGCGGTGCACTTTCCAATTTCGGGGACGGTCCGTCCCAGCGATGCATTTCCAATTTCGGGGACGATCCGTCCCAGCGGTGCACTTCCCAATTTCGGGGACGAGCCGTCCCAGCGGCGCACTTCCGATTTCGGGGACGGTCCGTCCCAGCGGTGCACTTCCAGTTTCGGGGACGATCCGTCCCAGCGGTGCACTTCCAGTTTCGGGGACGATCCGTCCCAGCGGTGCACTTCCAGTTTCGGGGACGATCCGTCCCAGCTGTGTACTTTCCAGTTTCGGGGACGATCCGTCCCAGCGGTGCACTTTCCAATTTCGGGGACGATCCGTCCCAGCGGTGCACTTCCAGTTTCGGGGACGGTCCGTCCCAGCGATGCATTTCCAATTTCGGGGACGATCCGTCCCAGCGGTGCACTTCCCAGTTTCGGGGACGATCCGTCCCAGCGGTGCACTTCCAGTTTCGGGGACGATCCGTCCCAGCTGTGCACTTCCGATTTCGGGGACGATCCGTCCCAGCTGTGCACTTCCGATTTCGGGGACGATCCGTCCCAGAAACACCTAAAACAGAAAGGAGCATGCCTATGGCTAGCGTCGAGAAATATCGTCAGTCCTCTGTTGTAAATCAGCTACGCCACAACAATCGCACAATTACTTACTCATCCAACCCCGATATTGATTTAGACCGATCTCACCTTAATTACAGCCTGACACCTGATCGGGGTATTAGTGAGTACGACTATTTTTTAAAACGAAAATCTCAGCTCTATTGCTACAACCGCAAAGATATCGTTGTATTGGCCGGTTGGATTGTCACTGCACCCAAAGATTTGCCCACAGAACAACAAAAAGATTTTTTTGAATCTGTATACCACTTTTTAACCCAACGCTACGGCGAAGAGAACGCCGTGCAAGCTACCGTGCATATGGACGAATCCGGTGAGCCGCATTTGCATTTTCTCTTTATTCCTGCCGCACCGGACAAAAAACATGCGCAAAAAGAAAAAATCTGCGCAAACGATGTGCTCAATCCCAAGGAGCTGCGCAATTTTCACCCGGATTTACAACGCCACCTCAAAAAAGAGGGGATCAACGCAAAGGTGTTAACCGGTGTTACCGCCGCGCAGGGTGGAAACAAAACCGTAGCGGAGTTAAAAACGGAACGTAACCAAACTGTGCAGCGAGAAATAGAAAGGGGACGATGGTAATGCAGATAGATATTCCCAAAATCGTAAACACAATCAATGGCTTCCTTCCCGTGCTGATTCCATGCGCTATCACGCTTTTAGTTATCATTTGTATTTTGCTTTTACTCAAACGCTTTGGATTGGATTTTAAAAAGCTAAAAAGACCAAAAATGACACACCTTAAAAAACTAAGCCCGCAAAAAGCAGAGGGGGTTGTTTTTGGCAAACTGTGGAACAAATTGGTATGCTCTCCTACAAAAAATGAGGGCCATATCATTGCGTTTGGCGGGTCTGGCTTAGGCAAAACATCTGCCATTCTGATTCCCACGCTGCGGGCGTGGCGCGGCACCTTTCTCGCTATAGATATCGCCGGCGACATCGCCAAAAATGTGGATTGTCCAAACAAGCTAGTTTACGAGCCAGCAAACCCACAATCTATTCCGTATAACGTTTTTAGCACCATTGATGATTTAGATGACATAGATGACCAAAATGAGGCGCTCGAGCAGCTGGCCCTTTTGTTGATGCCCACAAAAGCAAAATCGAATTCTGACGCGACCGAATTTTTTACAGAGGAAGGTCGAAAAATTTTGACTGCCTCCCTGATTGCTTTCTATCATCAAGGAGAGGATTTCGTGCAAATCTGCGAAACCATCAATCAAAATAGCTGGCAAGACTTATTTAACTTAATTGACGCGTCCGAAAACAAAAAGGCAATCGAGTACATCAACAGTTTTGCAGGCGCAAACGAAAAAAATACTGCCGGCTGTAAGCAAACAGTTGACAAAACGCTCAAGTTATTTGCCACAAACGAAAAAGTTAAAAAAACATTACGCAGACCCGACAACGGCGTTGCCTTTGCTCCAAAAGTGCTGGAGGAAAAAAAGGTATTTGTCATCATTGATGATTCTAAACTCAAACTCTACTCCCCCTTACTGCGTATCATTACAGCACAGTGCATGGAGTTTTTCTCGGTTAGAGAAAATTACAAGGATCCAATGATTTTGTTTGCACTCGACGAATTTGCGAGTTACGGAAAAATGGACATTACCGAAGCTCTACGTAAGCTGCGCAAGAAAAATGTACGCATTTTCCCGCTCACACAAAGCTTGGCCGATTTAGATTTGATTTATGGCCGCGATGAACGAATGGCTATGATGAATAATTTTAGCTTGAAAGTCGTTTTAGGTGCTGCTGACAGCGATACGCAGGAATATTTTTCGCGCCTTATCGGCAACAAAGAAGTGACAAAAACCAGCATCTCGAAAAATGCAAATTACGTCACCACCTCGGAAAGTCAACAAAAAGAGCGCATTGTGGACCCTGAAAAATTAGGGCGGCTTGGCAACAAAATTGTACTATTACACCCTGATGGTCACATCGTATTGAAGAAAAATTTCTACTACAAAAAATAAGCTGGGACGGTCCGTCCCAGCAATATCTAAAAGAAAGGAATGTGTATCATGTCAAAACAACTGGAAGAAATACAGGCAATTAAACAGCGTGTGCGCATTGAGGATTACGCACAACACATTGGCTTTACCCTCTTACGCAAAGGCAAATATCTAACCTGCAAGGAGCATGACAGCCTACGGATTGATACAGATAAACAAAAATTCTGGCGCAACGCTTATGATATAAGCGGTGATATTATCGACTTCGCTCAGCATTTTGAGGGCTTGGATAAAAAGGACGCCATTGCAAAACTAAAAAACATTGCACATATTACAAATGATATATCTGCACCCATAAAACATCTGGGACGGTCCGTCCCAGATACCGAACCGCCGCAACCATTCGCTTTGCCCGAAAAAGATGTGAACAACAAAAACGTATTTGCATACCTGACCCAAACCCGTAAAATAGATCGGCAAATTGTCAGTGAGTTGATTGATAACCAACGCCTGTATCAGGACAAGCGAAAAAACTGTGTGTTCGTCGGGTATAACAACGAGCATAAGCCGGTATTTGCAAATCAACGAGGTACCAACTCTCAGCGTAAGTTTATCGGCGACGTTGTAGGTAGTGATTACAACGAGTGTTTTTGCCTCAACCACGGCAAAAATAAACGACTGTTTATCGCCGAAAGCGTAATTGACATATTATCCGTTGCTACGTTATTAAAAAATGCCGGTATAGATTATCATGATTATAACTATCTAGCTCTCTCTGGCACCCACAAAACACAGGCGATCACTCATCACCTGCAACAGCAACCGGCTAAAAGCGTTATTTTATGCTTAGACAATGACGCTGCCGGCGCAGCTGCTACCGAAAGAATCAAACAGCAGCTCTCTGAGCTTGGCTACCAAGATAACATCGAGGTCTGGAAGCCCGAACATAAAGATTGGAATGAGGATCTACAGCAGGAGATAGCAACACACACAGAAGATGTACTGGATATGTAAGCTGGGACGGTTTGTCCCCGAAAGGAGATGATAGTTTGATACTTTTTATTGGCACAGAACAGGCGGGCTATTTTGCTGCGGAAGTAGCGCAAACAAGAAATATGACGCTGCAATTTACAGGACTTATCACAGATTTACACAACATGAAAAATGCTGCCTTAAAAGATAAGTATGATTACATCATTGTTAATGTGGATATGCTCACCTCACCAACAGAGGAAACTGCAGAAGTCATGCGGCAAATACAGCTTGCCTCCCCTGCAAAAATCATTATCCTTGCAAAAGGGTACAGTTTGCAATCTAAGTTAGTGCAAACGCTTACTGCTGCCGGTATGACCTCTTTTTTGACCGCTACAAATCTTGCGGAGATTAAAATGCAACTAGAGCAAGCATTAGACGGCACAGACAATGCACCAGAAATCAGCATCCCCGTAAAAGAGCCGGGAAAAAATACAAAAATCATAACGCCGACTCTGCCGCAAAACACATATACCACTGTTGCCGTTGCCGGTTGTATTGACCGTATCGGCACCACCACGCAATGTATACAAATGGCAAAGTACTTAAACGCAAATGGCCGGAAAGCTTGCTACATCGAGATGAATACCAATGGGTACTTAGAGCAACTGAAAACCTATTACGATGACGGCGTACAGATTGATGAAGAACTGGGAAAAATCACGTATCAAAATGTAGATTTGTTTTATCGTCAGGATAAAATCAGCGAGATTTTAAAGCTGGGATATGATTTCTACGTCTATGATTTTGGCGTGTACGAACCTGAAAAATTTGCCTTAATACCCTTTTTAGAAAAAAACTTAAAGTTTATCGTCTGTGGCTCAAAACCAAATGAGCTACCCGCGATGCAACAAGCACTGCAAACCTTTTATAACAGTGATGTACAATATATTTTTTCCTTCGCGCCCGAAGATGAGCAAAGCGATTTGCTCCAACTCATGGAAGATAAATCGGCTGTCACGTATTTTGCTCCCTACTCCCCTGACTGCTTTTTTTATTCCAGTAGCAGCTCAATATGGGAAAAGATATTCGGTTTCTTTGAGCAACAGGGCCTTACCCCTGAAAAAAAGAAATTTTCATTATTCAAAAAATAAAACAGAAATGAGGTAATTTAATGCTAAATAATGTATCTTTAATGGGACGGCTCGTAGCAGACCCTGAACTCAAACATACACCCAATGACATTGCTGTTACCAGCTTTGCTATCGCTGTAGACCGTACCTATAAAAACGGCGATGAGCGACAAACTGATTTTTTGGATTTGGTCGCATGGAGAGCTGCCGCCGAATTCATCTGTAAATACTTCCGCAAAGGCCAGATGATCGCCGTCCAAGGTTCCATCCAAACCAGAATGTATACCGATAAAGAGGGGGTTAAACGCAAACGCGTAGAAGTAATTGTAGACAATGCGTACTTTGCAGATTCCAAGAAAAAAGAGGATGCGCCCAAAAAAGAAAAAACTGACACAGCGCCGAAAGACCCTGAACCGGAAAAGGAATCTCCGGAAAAAGAACAAGGGCGCAGGTGGTAAAGGAGTGTGCCTATGGCGAAGTTTAAAAACTCTTTTGTAACGAAACACAAAGAAGATGAAAAACAGCTCAGAGAGCAGCAGAGATTAAAAGAAAAACACCATATTGCCGATGATGTTGTGGTTGTAGAAAAAAGTAATATGACAAAGTTTGCCGCGAAGTTGGTGGTGCGGCTGGTAAAGCTTATTGCCACATTATGTTTACTCACATTGGCTGCAATTGGTCTGACCTGCTTAATATATCCCGATACAAGAGAGGCGTTTCTTGCGATTTTCGGGCAAGTGATCAGCGACGCCGAAACCATGATTACAACATCAGCATAAAAACAAAAAGAAAAGCAACCAAACTCCTTGCACGGAACGGTTGCTTTTCTTTGTCGGCCACCACACCGACAAATTTAAATTGTCAAATAAAAGAAACCTCAACTATGAGGTAACCTTATTTTATCATTAAAAAATTATATTGTCAAACAAAAAGGAGAATGAACTATGAATTATTTTTTATGCAACACCGCTGCACTACAAGCTGACCTCACCAAATCTACATTTGCAGTTTATCAATACCTTGCAATGGCTGCAGACAACAAAACCCGCAAAAGCTGGCCAAGTGTACCTACCATCGCTGCTAAAATCGGGGTGTCTACTAAAACCGTAACCCGTGCTACCAAGGAGCTGGCCGCAAAAGAGCTAATTGAGATTGTTCCGCGCTTTCGCAAAAACGGCAGCCAAACCTCTAATTACTATATCCTAAAAGATACCAAGGAAAACACCCGTACCTACGCCTGCAAAACACAGGCAGCGCAGGTGGCCTTAACTGGCACAGAGCAAAAGGTATACCACTGCCTGTCTGCAAGAGCTGGAAAAAAAGACGAATGCTACCCGTCCGCAAAGCAGATTGCAGCCGATTGTAAAATCAGCGTATCTACTGTTTGGCGGTGTGTAAAAAAATTGACCGCAACGGCACTCATCACTGTACGTCGTCAATGGCGCAGTATCAATGATAAGCTTGCAAACAGCAAAAACCGCTATCTCTTAACAACACCCAAATGCGATACAATTTCCACCTGCCCTACAAAAATTTCCGCATTTACATATATCTTATCGTTTATTTTTTCCTTTTTGTCCCTCCCCCTTATGTCATGCGTGTCCCCCCCACGAACTATGAAAAGAATGAACTATAGCCTTAAAAAAGGAAGATCTATATGCTCTAAGTTAATTAAGAGATCTATACTATGGCACAACTGCGCTCTTTTTTCAAAACACAGAAATCGCAGTTTGAAATAAATAATGCCCCTTTTTCTCTTTCAGGCTTTATTTGACTTTGCACTACGGAAATAATAAAATAAAGATATCCCTGCATGAAACGAGGTGTCAAAATGAACATTACGGATCTTATAAAAAATAACCATGATTATTTTCAAGACTTTATTTCCCGTTCTACTTATCATTCTAACGCAATAGAGGGAAATACGCTTTCTTATGCCGAAACACACGCAATTTTATGGAATGACAACAGCTTCAAAATCTCGGCAGAACCAAGAGAATGGTATGAAGCCATCAATCATAAGCATGCCCTTAGCTATGTTATCGAGCAAGCCTCTTGCAACGAACCTTTATCCGAAACAATGATTAAAAAAATTGGCATTATGATTAACAAAGGAATCAAAGAAATTGATGGGTACCGTAAAATACAGGTGCTCATAAAAGGTGCTGAGCATATGCCACCTGCTGCCAATATGGTACAGCAGCATATGATGCACTTCATAGACAACTACAATCACACATGCTACAGCAGTGTATTTGAAAAAATTGCTCGCAATCACATTTTATTTGAACAAATACACCCTTTCGAAGATGGCAATGGTCGCACCGGCAGACTGCTGATTAATTTTGAACTTTTAAAAAACAATTTGGCGCCGATCGTCATCCCAAAAGAAGAACGCATACAATACTTCAAACTGCTTGCTCAAAATAACGATACAGAGCTAGCTGATTATTTTTATAAGCTTAGTGTAATAGAACAGGAAAGAATTCAGCAATTTGAAATGAATTCGGAATATAAGATTGCACAGGAAGCTTATGACGACTATGCCGAACATGGCAAAGAAAGCAAACGAATCGAAAAATCATTAGAAGAACTTGAACTATGAGCAATGTGCCATATTGAAAAATTTACCTTTGTGTATTGCAGATAAGGAGTGATGGTTACAGTGATTATATCCTTAAAACTGAACAATGATGATGCAGCCCTTTTTAAAAAATATGCAAAGATGCATAATATGTCCTTGTCTGACTTCATCAGAAATGCTGTACTTGAAAAAATTGAAGATGAATACGACATTGCTGTCACAAACGAAGCCTATAAAGAGTATTTAGATTGCGGTTGTAAATCTACTCCGGTTGCGGATTTTTGGAGGGAGTTAGAACTAGATAAAATATAAGTGCATTCACAACCACCGAAGAGAAATATATTAAAAAATTTACCTTTTGTAAATAAAAGGTATTGCAATTTCTAAGATATATAGTATAATATAATTGGTAAAATAAAAAGCACCGATAGCCCTGCTTTGAACCGGAAATTCAAAACAAGGCTTGCGCCGGAAGAAGTACACACATACTCTCCGACTGATCAATGCCTCATGGGTGTGATTGTATCACACTTTGAGATATTATTCAAGTTGTAGGGATTCGCACTTCTTCTGAGGTGCGAATTTCTGTTTTACCACCTTGTACCTTGACAAACTATAAGCCATATGAACAATGAACATTGGCATATTATAAGCCAAGACAAATATTCAGCCCCAACTGAATATTTGTGCAGACTTACAATCTGGCTTATACATAGCGGTTGTATCATAGTAGCGGCAGCTCTCCGAGCCAACAGGTGTAGATTGGTACCCTGCACTGCGCCGGACAAAGCGCGCCAGACGATGTCTAATCCCCGGTGAGAGGGAATGCCCGCCAAGGCAGTGATACAACTGAGCTGCATATTAAGGAGCAGCAAAAATAGCTCTATGGTAGACACGCTTGTTGTTTATCATAGAGCGAAGCACTCAAAACAAATTGAATGTTTCGCTCTATGATAATCGCAAAAGTCTATCACGATTATCAAAAGGTATGGTGGAGATAAGCGGGATCGAACCGCTGACCTCTTGCATGCCATGCAAGCGCTCTCCCAGCTGAGCTATACCCCCGAAGCTTTAGAGATTATAACATATTCTTCAAACAAAAGCAAGGGGACTTATACAATTTTTATGTATTTTCCAAATCCAGTGGATGATGAAAAAAACGCACCGCAATAAAAAAATAGTAAGCACACAATACAATATACAGTAGAGAAAGAATCATGTAAACATATGCACGATGCTCCAAAAACAACCAACCGCCCAGCAATGCCCCACAAAAAAACATCACAATATTAATCACATTAAGCAAAAATCGTAGCAAATATCCCCGATGCCCTCGGCAAATTTTACCAAAATAAATGCCTGCATCTGTAAAACATCCCGAAACATGGCTGGCGCGCAATTTGAGTCTCCGGTGTGTTAAAAAACCATTTTGTAACCCAGCAAAAAAGGCACAGTAATAATTCAAATAATCTGAATGGTGCAAAACAACCTCCAAGATCCATAAAGCGATTCCGCCGGCTAGCAACACAAATCCATAAGAGAACTTCAAAATAAAATAATCCTCATGATTAATAAAGCCTGCAATAAAAGCGCCAAGAAAAAAAGATAACACGATCGCCAGAAGGGCAGCGCAAGTTTGAAAATCCAACTCCAGCAGAGACAAGGCAATTTTGCTCCAATTTCCGGTTTGATGCGTACCACCGTAACTAAAGCGCAAAAAAATGGTTGCGTTGATAAAACCACACAACAGCGTCATGGAAAAAGCCAAAACGCGTAAAAACAAAAAATGATTTCTGGCAAAGGTTTGATAAGGGGTTTGCATGGTAGCGTCTCCTTTTTGTGTAATTAAAAGCAAAGGCATATCGTTAGCGTATGCACAGCGTGATAAAAAAAGAACAGCGCACCGCATACAAGGTGCGCTGCTGTGCTACGTCTTACGAACACTGATATTAACCCGATACGAACCAAATATCCATGCATCCCCTGCATCTGAACGAACAGAAAGTGTAACTGGCACTGCTGTATAACCCGTAACAGTAACCGTACTCATATCAATATCTGCAGAGATATTGCTAACCTGAATATCATCAATGATACTCTTTGGAGCCACCACGGTAACACTCAGCGAACGTGTAGTAACTGTTGCCGTTCTACCGGAATCTAAATTCTGAATACTAAAATTGCTGATATTCAGCGTCTTTGTGGTATAGTCGCTTAAATCAAACTCAACAGTTGCTTTCGTAACATTACTTAAATTCTGCACCCCTTCCGGCAAACTGATGTCCATTTCGACGGTATTGGATTCCGGAGAGATTTTGCTAAGATCCAACTCGCCCAAACTAACCTCTGAGAGATTCGCAATTCGATCATCACTGGCACCAACATCCAGCGTCTCAGGTGTAATTTTAATCTTGCTTTTATCCAAATCAAAATTAGAGGGTTGATTTTTATATCTAAACGTAACAGGCAGCTCTTTACGACTAAGAACAGTCAAAGTAACCTCTACCCGCTCTGCCGATAAAGTAATTCGGCTATCTTGAATTAAGACCCCTTGTGCGTCATACAGATTAATTCTGGTAGAAAATGTCTTCGTTTCCTGCAGAGTCTCCCGCACATCATATTCAACCACAGCTTTTGCAACACGATTAATCACTGTTTCTGGACCAGACAGTTTCACCGATGAAGTCGAAAGCTCCGGTGCTGCAATATAGCGATTCTCCGCAGCAGTATAATTGATTTTACTTTCAATTGGCAGTGTAGTTTCTTTCACTTTATCAATATCTGCCACAACCGTGCCTGGTTCTATCGAAACAACTTCATAATCTGTAAGCTGACCTCTTTTTACTGCAACCAAATTAAACGTGTATTCTCCTGCACCCGAAACCGAAGAAACCTCCTGCGCAACCACTTGAATGTCAGTGCTTTTAATTTGGTTGACAGTAAGACTATTACCCTTCACCGAAACACGCGCTTTGGTTTCATTTTGTCCATATACCTTATATCCTTGTTCCAACGCACTATCAGACAACTGAACTGTAATCGGCACATCATAAATAATGCGAGGACGTTCATTCGTATTAAGTGTTGCCATAATAAACCACAAAATAACAGCAGCTAAAATTGAAAAAATCAATACAAAGCGGTCATTGCCAAACAAACGTGCAAGACCGGTCCCCTTTTTCTTTTTCGTATGATGTTGTTGATTCATTTCTTACGCCCCCTTTTTGCAGAAGGGAACTTCCCTGTTTTTGTCTCTGCTGTAGTAGTCGGAGTCAACAAACGCTGTTCCAACTCCGTTTTCAATGTCTCACCTGTAAAATTACGCGCCAGAACTCCTTGTCTCGCAACAGAAATCTGCCCAGTTTCTTCCGAAACAACAACAACAAGTGCATCAGAAAGCTCGCTCATGCCCAAAGCAGCACGGTGACGTGTACCCAAACTGGCACTAACAGTATCGCTTTGTGTTAGTGGCAAAATGCACCCCGCGGCATATACGATGCCATCCCGAATAATCAAAGCACCATCATGCAAGGGAGCCTTATTAAAAAAGATATTACCGATGATCTGCGCACTAGGCTCTGCGTTGAGCACTGTTCCAGTTTCAATGATATCTCCCAATCTGGTCTGCATTTCAAATACAATCAGAGCACCCATTTTCAAATGCTGCAACTCAACCACAGCCTCTGTCGTTGCAGTAATACAGCGTCGCACACGCAACTGACTTTCTTCACTGTTGCGTGTAAAATTACCCAGTGACCAATACTTGCTTCCGATTCCTTTGCGACCAAGTTGTGTTAGAGCACGGCGAATCTCCGGCTGAAACAGCACAATAATCGCAATAACACCAAATTGAAAAATATAACTTAAAATATTGCTAACCATGTACAGCTGCAAATAAAATGCCGCTGCCCATACAACACAAAGAATCAGTAACCCCTTGATCAGTTGTTCTGCATGAGTTTCTCTCACCAGTTTAATGGCATTATACAGCACAAAAGAGACTAAAATAATATCCAGCGCGTCTGTAACCTGAAACGACTTGACCAAGCCTAAAAAGGTATCCCACGCATTTGATAAAAAACCCATTCGTTTTCGTCCTTCCTTGCAGGATGTCTCCTGCTTCCGTTTGGCAAATCGGTTCCGGTTCGGAACATATCTTTGTTTATTCTAGCACAAATATTTATAATCTGCAATGCTTCACAGAGTTGAAAAATAGTGGAGAAATACCGTTTAAAAATAAAAAGGGCAGCGATTTCTAGCTGCCGTTCCTCTCTTCAATCCTGCCGCATCTTTTTTCGCACAAAACCTAGAAGCTCTTACTACATTTCACCTTTTTGAGAAATGCGCGCAACAGCATTTAATAACTGCCGAATTTGCACGGTTGTTGTAAAAGCGGAAGGTGCTACACGCACCGCACCACGGTTTAACGTCTGCATCGTTCGATGTGCCGCGGGAGCACAATGCAATCCTGCACGCACAGCAATGCCCATTGTATTCAGCTGCCGACCTACTACCTCACTTTCCTGCCCGCATAAATTAAAAGAAAGCACGGGAGCAAAATACGGCGCTTGCGGCGGTGGCGTATACAATTGCACACCCTCCATCTTGCAAAAACCATGATACAGCTCTGAAAGCAACTGCATTTCGCGGTGATAAATTGTCTCTGGTGTTCTATTTTTCACAAATTGCACTCCAGCACGCAACCCAGCAATACCCGCCAAGTTGGGCGTACCACTTTCCAGATGTTCCGGCATCACTTTGGGCTGCTCATAAAACGCAGACTCTGTTCCTGTGCCCCCTTCGATGATTGTTTGCAAGTGTTCACCATTTTTAGCAATCAAAATACCTGTACCCATTGGGCCATATAGCCCTTTATGCCCTGCAGTGCAAAGAAAATCGATTCCCGAATCCTGCAAATCAATTGGTAAAACGCCCGCAGTTTGTGCAGCATCAACTAAAATCGGTACACCGTATTCTCTGCCCAACGCAGCAAGACGCACCACCGGCAGTGTAATTCCCCAAACATTTGAGGCATGGGTGCAAACAATCAACGCTGTATTCTTCTGTAATGCGTTGCGAAATGCATTGACTGTGGCATCATTGTCTCCAACCGTAATAGGAACCTCTGTAAAACTCACACCACATCGGGCTGCCAGTGCCTGCAACGGCCGTGTAACTGCATTGTGCTCCAGGCATGAAATAACAACATGATCGCCTGTCTTTAAACAGCCTTTCAACACCATATTAATAGCTTGCGTACAGTTGAGTGTAAAAACAACACACTCCGGTCCATCAGCAGAGAAGAGCTCTGCCACACTTTCGCGGCACCGATAAATCTCCTCTGCAGCAGCAAGTGACATCGTATGTCCACTTCTGCCAGGGTTTGCGCCAAGTTCTGTCATTGCACGGCGCATCGCAGAGATTACCTGCGGTGGTTTTGGAAAAGTTGTAGCAGCATTATCAAGATAAATCATTGCGCATCCGTCCGTTCCATACGCTTTAAAATACGAATACCGTTGCGCATTAAAATCTGCTGTGCCTCATCGGTGTGGCGAGGCACATAAACACCATAACCACAACCCAAACCTTCTGTATACGGAATACGTTCAACATAGGCTTGAAAACCTTTCCGACTCAAAATCTCTTTTGCTTTCATTGCATATGTGATCGAACTGACCATAATCAAGGGTTTACCCATAAAAATCACCTCTTTGTTTTATTACAGCGTATGCCAAACAAAGAGGTTTTGACTATTGAATCAGACAAACCGCATGAGCTGCAATCCCCTGCTTACTACCGGTAAAACCAAGATGTTCCTCTGTTGTAGCCTTGATATTAATTTGATTCACACTTAATTCACAGGCTTGCGCAAGATTTTTGCGCATCTGCTCAAGATACGGTTTTAACTTTGGTGCCTGCGCCACTACGGTAGCATCAATATTTGAAATAGAATAACCACAGTCACGTAGTTCAAAACAAACCGTTTGTAATAGCATAAGACTGTCCGCATCTTTATACCGGGGATCATCATCCGGAAAAAAAGCACCAATATCTCCCAGCGCTGCAGCGCCCAATAGAGCATCGGCAATCGCATGCGCTAACACATCCGCATCCGAATGGCCAAGCAGCCCTGTTTCATGCAAAATTTCAACTCCACCTAAAATCAGCTTTCTTCCTTGTACCAGTCGGTGCACGTCATATCCATGTCCAATTCTCATGATAAACCCTCTCTCCGTTGCAGCAGTATCTCTGCCAATAGACAATCCTCCGGTGTTGTCAGCTTAATATTCTCATAGCTCCCTGTACAAAGATAAACCGATTTACCCGCTGCCTCCAGCAAAGCGCAGTCATCGGTATATTCTTGCCTGGATTGTAGTGCAGCCTGGGCAGCTTCCAAATAGCTCGTCCGTAAAAATACCTGCGGAGTTTGCACCGCCCGAAGCGCCGAACGCTCCGGTGTAGCGGAAACAAACCCTCGTGAGTCTACCACTTTTACGGTATCTTTCACTGATACGCTAAGCGCTGCAGCACCGTATTCTGCAGCAAAAGTAACCGCCTGTGAAATCAATGCGGGTGTAATCAATGGGCGTGCGCCATCATGAATCGCAACATATTGCGTTTGCTCTGGTGCAGCGGAAACGCCACTGAGCACCGACTGCTGACGACTATTGCCGCCCACAGCAAAATACAGCGATTTTTTCATACCAGCCTGCTCAGCACATGCAAAAAGGCGCTCTTTGTGCTCCGGTTTACCTACCAATACGATTGCATCAATACACACAGTCTGCGCAAAAGCAGTTAGTGTATAGAACAACGCCGGTTTGCCCAGCAGCGGCAAAAACTGCTTTGGCACGCCACCCATACGGGTAGAATTTCCCGCAACAACGATTACCGCAGTGCAGTACGGTTTCATGCTTTTCACCACATTTCACGGTTGTTTTCTTTATTATAATATGGAACAAACCGTAGTTGCAAGAAATTTTATCTCAGAATCATGATATAATCGCTGCTTGCATAGCCAACATCACCGTTATATTCTACAACGTACCAGTTTTCCCACTGTCCCCAAACTTGAACAACTGCACCTCTGGGCAACTTCGCAACAATCGGTGCATGCAAATTTGGTTTACTGCGTAGATTCAAAGCCGTACTTTGCGTTGTGACCTTTCCTGCACGTTCTTGCTCAGGTGGAGAAATAAACGGAATGTCAAAAATTTCGGTCAACGATTTTACAAGACTTGCTGCCATCTCATTGATGTGTGTGCGAATCCATTGGGCATCCTGTGCATTATCGTGGTAAGCCGTCTCAATTAGTACCGCCGGCGCATTCGTTTTAGTCACCTCTGCAATAGTCGTAGTAGGCACAGCCTTAACAAGATCCGGCTTTGGATAGATCTCCTTAAAATTTTTCGCAATAATATCCGCTGCACGTTTCCCAAACACACTGTTTGGATAATAATATACATCTGTTCCCTGCAATTTCCCTGCCAAACTCTCTGGTGCAGCATTGGAATGCAGCGCAAGATGCAGATCATAGTCCCCTTTATTAGAATCCCTAATCGACTGCCCAACGTTGGTCCCCAATTGATTGCGAGTATATTGAATACCATTTGTTTGCAGATATGGAATCATAGCATCTGCCAGCTTGTTCATGTACTCTTGCTCATTCCCTCCACCGTTATATTCATTATACGGCTGTAGCGATGGACTCAAAAAAATAGTTGGCATATAAAAATTCCCCCTTTGCTATAGTATATGCTGCATTTTTGCATCATGGAACAACAATTAATCTGGCAGAATACTTTGAAAGAATTGTACGCTGGTTTTTTCATTGGTACGCAGATAGCGCCCTAATCCAAATAAACAATCTGGGTCGCTTGTAAGATAATTGATTTGACTTTCACAAGTAAAAGTAGCCTGAAATCCCATCTGTCGAACATAATCCTCTGTTTCACTGGAAAAAGCTCCAAATGGGTACACAAAAGTCGTAGGTGTAACACCAATCTGCTTGGTGATTTCAGTTTGTGCCGTCTGTAAATCATTTATAAGTAACGTTTTATAATGCTGTGATGTTTCTCCGCTAATCTTACGTACACCCAACCGATTTCCACTGCTTTGATGCAGATTATACGTATGATTTTGAATTTCCACATGGCCAGAGGCAACCATTTCTCGCATATTGTCCCATGTAATATGTCCATAATTGGCATTCTCCTCCTGTGCTTTGCTAAATTGTTCTGTCTGGGTTAAAATAGGTGCAATTACCAGCTTAACGCCATACTTCTGCGCCAAAGGAAACGCATATGTGTAGTTGTTATAATAACCATCGTCAAATGAAAGCACAATCGGTTTTTCCGGTAAAGGTACTCCACTCTTCACATAATCAACTACTTGTTGCATAAAGACTGGCGTATAGCCACGCTCTTTCAGATAGCTAATATCTGATTCTAACAGTGCGGGAGAAATCACATATTTTCCTTGCCTGCTTGTATCTTTTAAAATACCATGATACATAATAATTGGCAATGCAATCCTCTGTGCGCTTGCTTGTGCCGCTGTAGCTGCCCGATGCCACCCAAAACTACCTCCTATAAATAACGCAAGGCACAATGCACACAGAATCGTTGTTAATCTTCTGGTAAATCTAAAAGAAAAAAACATACAAAAACCTCCCGCTTACTTGCTAAAGCATATTCTATGGGACTCATTTGTATGATTGGCTGTAAAAAGAAACAGCAGAAGCAATTGCTTCTACCTCAAAATTAAGTTGTTGCCACTGAAAACACTACAAAAAACTGTAAAACGCAAGCTGCAAGTACGAACAAATGAAACACTGTATGCATATACGGCAACCGCTTACCTTTAGCATAGACTACTGCACCAACTGTATAAAATATACCACCACCAACTAGCAAACACAATTGTAACACCGAAAGGTTTTGCACAAGTTGATGTACAACTAATAAACAAGACCATCCCATACAGAGATAGCAAGCCATGGAAAGCCGCTTAAAGCGTTTCATATCAATAATATTCAGTGTAATACCAATTACCGCCGCTGCCCATACTACACCAAACAGCACCCACCCTGCAATGCCCTGCACACAAAGTAATAACATTGGTGTATATGTGCCGGCAATCATACAGAAAATAGTGCAGTGATCCAAAATTTGAAATACCTTTTTCCCTTTGCATACTGGCAAAGCATGATACAAAGTTGAAACGAGAAACAACGCTGTCATACAGATACCATAAGTAAGTACACTGAAAAGAGACACTGCTGTTTTGGACGAAAACACCACCAACACTACCAATGCTGCAATGGCAAGTCCTGCTGCTATCCCATGCGTTACAGCATTCAAAATTTCTTCACCAAGTGTATAAAACGGTAGATTCAGCGCGCGCCTTCGCAACCGTGCTGATGATTTTATTCCCTGCATAACACCCCTCCTTTATATCACAAACTTTATAATATAGTTTTTAAAACTATATATCCTTATTCTAATTCTATTTTAAAAAGAAGTCAACATTGTCACAGAAAATTTACAACTCTGTTTTGTTTTCAATATAAAAAACAGCCTTCTTTGCATAAAAAGAAGGCTGTTTAATTCAATGCCAGCATCGCTGCCATACCACCCCGCTGTGCACCCATCACACGGTGTGAAAAGAACGTATCGCTGTTGCAACAAGTACATACACCACCCACTACAATCTGCGCACGAGGCACACCTGCATGTTCTAAAATCAAGCAATTAAGTGACCACAAATCTAACATTGCTTTTCCATTTCCAATAGGCCTAAAGCATTGCTCCAAATCTATATACCCCAAATTTGCAACTCGTGCACAAACCGGCGCATCCACCTCATAGCAGCATGGTCCAATTGAAGGCCCAATTGCCACTTGCAAATCATCTGGCATTGTTCCAAATTCACGCTTCATCGCACATACCATATGCATCCCCATTTCTGCCACAGTACCGCGCCACCCTGCGTGTGCAAGCCCTATTGCTCTACGCTTTATATCTAAAAAATATAGCGGCACGCAATCTGCATAATAGGTCACCAATGTAATACCGGGCTCATCTGTCAGCAACCCGTCTATACTGTTCAGTTCCTGTGGCTTTAAAATTCCCAAACCACTGTGCACTGCAGTCACACGAAGAATATTCGTATGATGATCTTGCGATGATGCAACTGCTTTTTCCAAATCAAAACCTGTAGCCAGGCAAAAACGACGGTAATTCTCCAGCACATTAGCATCGCTATCTCCACGGTTAAAATTCAAATTCATAGTAGAAAAAACACCTTGGCTCACACCACCATGTCTGGTAGAAAAAGCATGTGTAACACCAGGCAGTGTAGATAACGCTGGAAACGTAAAAAAACATACACCATTCTTGTTATTTCGTTGCATCTGTACAATGTACCGTTCCATGGGCGTTCTCCTTTTGAATCATAAACGACGTTTCCGTTGTTTGGCGGCAATTACATAAAAAATGATGATAAATACAGCATAAATAGCACCAAGCAAAACTAACGTAATATCAAGCCAAATGGGGAAACTACCAATAACCACACGGATAAAATATGCAATGGAAGCACACATAATCAAGATTGCGCCATGGTTCACAACCAACAAACGCTCCGTTTGATCGGTACGTAATGCTACCAGATTAAATCGCACAAAAATAAACTCCATACAGGTCACTGCAATACACAAGTATAAATGCATATTGCCCAATGGGTATACCGCTGCCAAAACAGCAAATAGTACAGAAGCAACCAAACCACATATCATTGCAAGATAAGAAAATACTCTGCTCATAACGACTCTCCTTTGGTTATGTTAGCCGACGGCAGAGCAGGCGTAACATAAACAGTTTTATTTTTCACATAAATCACCATACCGGGCTTGGCGCCCTGTGGCTTTGAAACATAACGAATCAAGGTATAATCAACAGGTACTTGCGCAGAATTGCGTGCACGGCTGTGATAAGCAGCAATTTGTGCTGCTTCCAAAATTGCCTGGTCACTAATTTCACGATGATCAGACACAATTACTGTGTGCGAACCGGGAATCTGCTTAACATGCAGCCACATATCGTGATTATTTGCCTGTTTCAAAGTCAGATGGTCATTTTGCCGGTTATTTCTACCCACTAGCACAGTAAAACCATCTGTGGTAGTAAATTGTAATGGTGCAACCATTGACGGACGCTTTTCTTTCCCTTTGCTTCGCTGTATTCTTAAATAACCTTGTTCAGTCAGTTCTTGCCGTAACTCCAGCAAATCCTGTTCCGTTTCAGCACGACTGAGCGCCTCACTCACTGTATCAAGATACGCTAGTTCCTGCTGCGCCTGCGCAATCTGTTCAGTCAGTTTTTCTTCTGCTGTACGCGCCTTACGATAGTCTTTGTAGTACTTCTGTGCATTTTGCGACGGTGTCAGCATTGGATCCAAGGCAATCCGTATCAACGGACTGTCCGATTCATAAAAATTTTCTAGTTCAGCAAAGGTATCACCCTGTTTTAGACGATAAAGATTCGCATTGAGTAAATCTCCATACATCTTCAGTGTTTCGCGCTGCGCACATTGTGAAAGCTCTGCCCGCTGCAAATTAATTTTGCGACTCAACCGTTCCGTCACATTAGAAATCAGCCTCGATAAATCCTGCGTGCGCACACGCATCCGTTCAGCTCGATCGCGTTCACGATAAAAACTATCTAGCAGCTCGGAAAACGACGATAAGTATGAAATTTGTACAGCAGTTCCATATTGCCGAATTGGCAAAAACGAAAAATCCATTGGTTTTCCATTCTGTGCAATCACCATACATGGCATACCACTACATTCCTGAACCACAGCACAAAATTTTGCAAGCTGTTGCTGTAACCGCTCCCACATTTCTGAGGTAAGATGTTGTAATTGCAAATCCTTTCTCTTACATATCACATCTGCAAGCTCCCGACATACAATCGGTGAAATACCCTGTATCGTGCGCAACAGCACATCACTGAGCAACTGCTCCTGCGGTGAATTACGCAGCGCCGTTAGCAGCTCCTGGCCAGTACAGTTCAATGGGCAAAACTTATTTTGAGGTGGCGGGCTACGATACGGCAAACCGGGTAATACCAGTCTTTGAGAGCTCATCTCTTCGTCAACACGTTTCAAAGCGTCGATAATCATACCACCCTGATCGGTCAAAATCACATTGCTGTGCCTGCCCATAATCTCAATCGTAAGCATGCAAGGTGCCAAATCACCCAACTCGTTGTATGCCTCAAACTCTAATGTAAGAGCACGTTCCAGCCCTTTCTGATGCACTCCCACCAGCTTAGCTCCACCAAGTCGTTTGCGGAGTAACATACACAACATCGGCGGTTGTTTGGGATTTTCAGGTACATCATTTGTGATATGTATACGCGCACTATTTGCACGGGTAGAAAGCAGCAGACGTACTACTCCCGTGCGTGTACGCAAAGCAAGCAGAATCTCTTCACGGTTAGGCTGATAAATTTTATCAACTCTGGCAAACAACATACACTGTGTAAGCTCTTGTGCAATGTGATGTAAAAATGCACCGTCTAACGCCATACCGTACTCCTTTCTCCTTTCTTTAAAACTATGCAGATATCATATGCAATAATGCACAGGATCCTGTTGATCCGCCACCAAAAAGGAAACCTGTGGAAACGCCTTTGCCAAACGGTCGCATAGTGGTTGCATTGCCAGATTCTCCGTTGCAAAATGACCTGCATCTACCATGGTAAGCCCCAACTCCACCGCTGCCAACAATTCATGATGCTTGCTTTCCCCGGTTACAAACGCATCGGCTTTAGCTGAACCAGCAGCAAACACGGAAGATGACCCCGCACCACATGCAACTGCCACAGTTTTCACCGCCGTTTTACCCATTGTAAACTTTACCCCGCCGCATTGTAGTGCACTCTTTATGTGAGCCGCAAACGCTTCTGGAGTTAGCGGCTGTTCCAGTTCTCCAATCAAAGAAGCAGCCAATCCTGTTTGTTCATACTCCTCAAGCATATTGATTTTCTGTAAACCAATGCGCTCTGCCAAGCAGGTATTCACACCGCCACATGCCAAATCATAATTGGTATGCGCAGCAATAGCACAAAGACTATTTTGTGCCAGTAAATAGGGCACACTGCTGCTACTCAACCGCCGCAACGACTGAAAAATCACCGGATGATGGCTGATAATCAGTTCGGCTTTTTGACCCACGGCCTGCTGAATCACTTGCGGTGTAATGTCAAGCGCCAACAGAGCCACTGTTACCGGACCATCTGCATCGCCCACCAAGAGTCCTACATTGTCAAAGCTCATCGCTGTGTCAAACGGTGCAAAATCATCAATCCAACGGTAAATATCTTTTACTGTAACCATACTTGCCCCCTATTTCTACCGCAACAAATCTTGCAATTCCCGCAAAATCATCTCTATCCGCATCAGTTCCTCCGGCTCTTTTCCGCTTTGTTGTAATCCCTGAACACGCTTTTGCAAACGTATACAGACTCGCTCAATATACGCCCGACTCTGCGGTGCATCCGGCTGCAAAATACCAATTTGCAAAAATCGCTCTCCTGTTTGCACATGCGGCGGATCATATACCGCCTGCATGACGGTATAGATATGCTCACCGTCTTGCACTGCCCGCTCCTGCACCACTGCAAACCCATGCTCGGAAAGATAAGCGCGCAATTCTGCAGCAGCCGTCATCGGCTGCAAGATCAAATGCTTCTGTGTATCCTTCAGCCAAGGTGCTTTCCCAATGATTTCTGCAATCAATAAGCCACCCATGCCAGCAATGACAATATCATCCGCTTCATTTGGAAAAATTAGCTCTAAACCGTCGGATATCCGTGTATCTACCTGTTTTTCCACACCATAGCAACGAACATGAAACCCTGCTTTTTGCAAAGGACCAACACGAACATCCGCAGCTATCGCCTTTGGAACACGTGCTTGTTTTACCAACCAAATCGGTAAATATGCATGATCCGTACCAATATCTGCCATTGGTCTGCCTTCACGTACCATATCTGCGCAAGTCTGTAAACGTGCGTCCAGTGTGAACAATTTCTTTTTTCGCAAAAACAATCTTCTTTGCTCCTTTATAAATAGCCCAGCAAATTGAAAATTCCGCCCGACAAAGCCTTACCGGACGGAAATGCATATTGTTATTTCAACAAATTTATTTACCTGCAAGGTGTTTGTTAATTTTTTCAAGCATTTCGTCCACGTTTACACCGTGTACCATACATGCTTGCTCCAAAGATTCACCACGCGCAGACGGACAGCCAAGACAATGCATCCCCATCTCCAAAAAGAACGGTGCTGTGTCCTGATCCATATCGAGAATATCTCCAATCAATGTTTCTTTTGTAATTGCAGCCATTTGTACTTCCTCCTATTGCAACAATGTGCTTCTATTATAATACCCACCGCGCATGATTGCAATACATTTTCATGTTTTTCACCACCATACAGCAACATCTAACTTTTTTACAAAGAAAAAGCATATAAAAAACCGACAAATACAGTAGCATAAATACAAAAAACATGCTATACTGACCGTGAACAACCACACAAGGAGGCCCTGACTTGAAACAGGACGTATTTTCATCCACACCACCCATTATCAAAGAATTTTTGGGTTATCTGGGCACTGTTAAAGGCAAATCTCCGCTAACGGTAGAAGAATACTTTTTGGACTTGCGCACCTTTTTTCGATATATGCTGCAACAACGCGGAGATGTATCACCACAAACCCCATTTGATGAAATCAATATTTCCAGCATCAACTTAACATTTATTGAAAGCATAACACTGACAGATGTATATGAATATATGAATTTCATTAGCACTCAGCGCAAAAACAAAGCCTCCACTCGATCTCGTAAAGTCTCAAGTCTACGCACTTATTTTCAATATTTAACCAACAAAGCCGGCAAACTGAAAAATAATCCAGTTGCTGAACTGGAAACACCAAAAACAAAAAAAGCTTTGCCTAAATATCTAACGCTTGAGCAAAGTATTGAATTGCTAAACGCCACAGATGGACCTTACCAAAGCCGTGACTATTGCATTCTTACCTTGTTTTTAAATTGCGGCATGCGCCTATCTGAACTGGTGAGCATAAATCTGTCAGATATCAACCATCAGGATCGTGTAATACGTATCACGGGTAAAGGCAATAAAGAACGCCTTGTCTACTTAAATGACGCATGTGTCAGTTCGATCAACAGCTATTTAAAAAATCGCCCTGTAAACGGTATCCTCGACCGAGACGCACTGTTCATCAGTCGCGAGCATAAACGCATTAGCCCAAAAACCGTGCAGGCAATGGTCAATAAATATTTGAAAAAAATCGGTCTCGGCAGTGCAGGCTACTCGGTTCATAAGCTGCGCCATACTGCCGCTACACTGATGTATCAATACGGAAATGTGGATATTCGTGTTCTCAAAGATATTTTGGGACACGAAAATTTGGGTACAACAGAAATTTACACACATATTTCAGATACACAAATGAAAAAAGCATCCGACTCTAATCCTCTCTCAAAAATAAAACAAAAAAAATAAAAACAGACTTAATAAGTCTGTTTTTATACTTTTGCACGCGGATGACAATTATGATATACCTCTTTAAAGTGTGCATCCAATAGTTGTACATACACTTGGGTCGAAGAAATATCAGCATGACCAAGCATCATTTGAATATCTCTCAGATCTGCACCATTCTCCAACAGATGCAGCGCAAAAGAATGACGCAGCGTATGCGGAGTAAACTCTTTGGTAATCCGTGCTTGCTCCGCATAACTCTTTACAATCTTCCAAAATCCCTGCCGTGTTAATCGTTTGCCATTTAGATTTACAAATAACGGCTGCTCGTCTCCTTGCATACCAATCATGGGACGCACACGTTTTATATATGTTGTAACTGATTTAATCGCCGTACGATATATCGGTATGATTCGGTCTGCTTTTCCCCTACACAACAGCATACCTGTTTTCATATCCACATCCTGCAAATTCAATTGCACTAACTCCGTTGCCCGAATCCCTGTTGCGTACAGCAATTCCAAGATTGCTTTGTCACGACAACCTTTGGTGGTTTTGGTGTCAGGTTGAGCTAACAAACGTTCAATTTCTGCACCGTTTAAAAAGTAGGGCAGTTTTTTCTGCATTCTAGTAGTCCTCACTTGCTTTGCCGGATTACTAGTCAATCGATAGCGCTCCATCAGGAAGCTATAAAAACAACGTATCGACGCCAGACGACGGGTAATTGTTGCATCTGAGCGGTTTTGTACAGCCAATTCCTCTACATACAGACGCATCGTTTCGTCATCTGCCTGTAACACGTCTGACAAGCTGCGCGTTTGTAAAAACATCAGAAAATGCTGAACGTCCCGCCGATATGATTGCATGGTATTCTGCGAAACTGCTCTTTGCTCAACCAAATATGTCTGAAACTGTGCAAGATAGCTCTGCATATCTTCTCCCATACCCCTTCCTGTCAAAATGTAAAGAAACCGGCAATGCACACTGCCAGTGCTGTGTCGGTAATCGCCCCAGCAACCAAAACACCTGTTAAGATTGAAAACCGAAAAAAAAATGTACGCACCCCATTATTCTCCGGCTCTTCTTGCGCTCGTCGTTTATTGCCAAGTGGAATTTTTCGTGAGAATAGGACGCTCTCCCTTGCACCGAGTAAAATAGTTATAAGACATAGAAATGCTCCTGGTAAAATTACCAGTAAGTGAAACAAAAAACCGGAAAATCCGTAGGTAGCATATAAATAACCTGCTGTAAGCCCCATACCAAAACCACGAAACAACGGCGCCAGTGGAACACAATATGCTCCCCACACCGAAAGTCCGCATAAAAAGCAAAACAGCAAAAATAAAAACGAAGAAGCAAGTGACGCTGTAAACACTGCAAGCAAAGGTAAGGTTCCGCGCGCCTGTATGTTACTAAAAAACACAAAATCCAGCATCTTAAGTAAGCTGTAATCTGCATGACGTATATATAAAGCGCCCAACAATACACCTGTAGCAGCAAAAAGTCCCATCAGAGTAATCAAAAATCGTCCGCGTAAAATTCCCGCAAATCCGGCAATGCAACCCTTTGTACCGCTTCCGCGGTGTAGCGCTCTACCCCGTGCTCGCGGCATTTTTGCAAAAAATAGGTTTGTCCGTCTCATGATATCCATAGTCCCCCAAACAAGTTGTCTGGTTCATCTTTATGTCTACCACAAACCATTTATGCATTATTTTCCCAACTCTTCGGCACGCCTGGTACAGGCTTGCATTGCATTATCTACCGTTTCTTCCAGTTGACCGGCGTAAAAAACCTCCAATGCTGCCAGCGTAGTACCTCCTTTAGAAGATACCATATTGATGAGTTCCTGCGGCGTTTTTCCTGAATAAACCAGCATACCTGCACTGCCGATCATCGTTTGCACAATCAATGGTAACGCTGTTTCTCTGGCAATTCCCTGTCGTTCGGCGCTGTCCAGCATTGCCTTGGCAAATAAATAAAAATATGCAGGACTACTGCCGTTTATTGCAATTACCGCATTCATCTGCGTTTCTTCCAACTCTGTTACTGTGCCACAGCAAGAAAAAAAGGACTCTGCCGTTTCAAACATCTCATCGGTCACACCCACGCTGCGACACATCGCAGTAGCTCCCTGGCCTAACAGTAATGGTGTATTGGGCATTGTACGGATCACCGGGCAGTCACATTCCAACGCATTGCGAATATAATCGGTTGAAATACCAGCTGCAATCGAAATCAGCAATGTTTGCGGTGTTACCGTGCCCTTCACAGCAGTCAGCACTTCTTCAAAACTCTGCGGTTTTACCGCCAAAACAAGAATCTGACATCCCTGAGCCAACGCCTGCAAAGAATCGGCAACCTGCACCCCCTGTTGCGCAAATACTTCGCACTTCTCAGCATTGATGTCAAACACAGCAATCTGCTGTGGCTGCAAAGCTGCAGAGCTAATGATGCCATTGATAATCGCGGTTGCCATATTGCCCGCCCCGATAAATCCCAATTGCGTCTGTTCCAAGCTGTCCCCTTCTTTTCCGTTCATTTTATCGCTTTCTTATCATAATACTTTTACTTGTACTGCGCAAGACATAATTCGGCTTTTTTATCTTACCCACAAGGATTACTGAGAAATTGTGGCGATGTTCTACAAATTGACTAGTAAAAAAGAGACGTTTCCTTTCGGAAACATCTCCTATTTTAGCATATGCTTTAAGACATCAAAGCTGCCTTCATCATAATGGCACATTCAATGCGTTTTTTTTCTAAGTCACACGAGAGTTTATGTGATTTTAAAATATCACCCTCATACTGCCAGCTGCTTGCCGCACAGCCGCCGCTGCAATAAAATTTCGCCCAGCACTGTTTGCAGTCTTCTTTGCTATAAACATTTGTTACAGCAAACTCCTGCTTCATTGGGATATTAAATGTATCTTCCATGATATTGCCCATTTTCCACTTTTCCTCGCCTACAAACTGGTGGCACGGATAGATATCTCCCTCCGGCGTAATACAAACATACTCATTGCCGCAACCACAACCACGCAGACGCTTGATTGCACATGGTCCCTGCTCCAAATCGACCATAAAATGGAAGAAATTAAAGCCCTGGCCATTTTTCTTACGGTCAATCAAAATATTTGCCAGATTTTCATACTCGGCAAATGCTGCAGGCAAATCTTCCTCCTGCAAAGAATACGGTAGCTTTGGATCGGAAACTACCGGTTCTACTGAAACCTGCTCAAACCCTAATTCTGCCATATGTACGGCATCTTTTGCAAAATCAAGGTTGTGCTTAGTAAATGTTCCACGTACATAATAATCCTTGTCCCCTCTTCCGGCAACCAACTTTTGATATTTTGGAACAATCGAATCATAGCACCCAGTACCGTCAGCACGCACACGCAGCATATCATTAATCTCCTTGCGACCGTCCAGTGAGAGCACTACATTATACATTTCCCGGTTCAGATATTCGATCACATCATCGGTTAAAAGCAGTCCGTTTGTCGTCATCGTGAAGCGGAACTGCTTATCATATAATTTCTCCTGGCTTCTGGCGTAGTCTACAATTTGCTTGACTACTTTGAAGTTCATCAGTGGTTCTCCGCCAAAAAAGTCCAACTCCAAATTGCGCCGGCTACCTGAGTTGGCAATCAAAAAGTCGATCGCTTTTTTACCTACCTCCAGCGGCATTAACATTCTGCCGCAGCCAAAATCACCCTTTGCCGCAAAACAATACTCACACCGTAAATTACAGTCGTGCGCTACATTCAGACACATTGACTTGACTGGCGCCTCTTTTAGCATAGCAGAAAAATTATGATAGCTATCTTCGGAGTATAACTGCCCTGCCTCTTGCAATTGCAGCAACTCACCGTAAGCTTCTTCCAGCGTATGCTTGTCATATTTCTTTTCCAGTGCTTCCATCATACCCTGAGGCGGCTCCTGCGGTACGTTATCCTCTAAATAGTCCAGCATTTCATACGGCGCATCTTCAAACAAATGCACCGCGCCGCTATTGGTATCTAACACGATGCGAAAATCATTTAACGTATATTTGTGTATCATTTTTCTTTGTCTCCCGATTCTGTGCAAAAATTCAGGGACAGCACACGCTGTCCCTGAAAAGTGAATGACCTGAATTATCTGTTGTCCTCGTTCTCACATTTTTGGTTGGCAACGGTGCAAGAAGTTTTACAAGCGGATTGGCAGGATGCCTGGCACTCTCCGCATCCACCTTTTACAGCGCTTTGCTTCAGGGTTGCTCTGTTCAATGTTTTGATTTGTTTCATTTGCTGCTCATCTCCTCTTTATCAACACTACCCGCATTATAACATATCCAAATCAAAAATAAAAGGCTTATTTTACTTTTTTCCGTCGATTTACCGCTAAAACGCCGCCAAACGCTCCACCGGCCAGCATCAATAAAAAGCGAAGCACTGCCGAAACCGTAAACGCTCCACCGCCTGCACAGATAGAAGAAACCAACACACAGACAAACAAAACAAGCCCGCACAGCAACCCCATTACCATACCGCGGCTTTTGCATAATCGAGCCGCCAAAAAGCCTGCAAACATCGCACTTGCTGCCGCAATACCGATGCTAACTGCCTGCACGGCCTGTGAGGGCACTTTTTGCAGTACTACAAACAAAAAAGCACATGCCGCCAACAGCGCCGCACACAAACCCAGCCCTGCAATACACCCGATGAACAAATATTTCATGCATCTGCCAACCGAACCGCTTGCCCCTTCTCTGCTTTTTTTCATCAAAAACTCCCCCTCGTTTGAATACCTTTATAAAAAAGTATTCACAAGCGGGAGTTTTTATGATGCCTAGCACAAGCATCTAAAATTACGATTCCTTGGTATCGTCCTTTTTGGTACCGAATAAGCCCTTTTTCTCTGCCGGTTTCTCAGAAGCTGGTTCTGTAGCAGCTTGTTGTACGCGCTCTAACGGCGTTTCAACTGAGCTGATCGCCCAACGTTTCAAGCGCAGTTTTTGACGGTCTGTACCCGTTTCAATAATAATGGAGTCGCTTTCCTCCTTTACAGCCACAATGCGCCCTACAATGCCGCCAATGGTTGTAATCTCATCGCCTATCTTTGCATTTTTGCGGTTCTCTGCATCTTTCTTTTTCTTTTTTGACTGCGGACGGAATAATAGAAAATACGCACCAAGACCGACCAATCCGTAAATGATCAGCATCATCCACCAGCTCATGCCACCACCAGATTCTGCCGCTGCCTCCAACGCCAAAATGTTATCCATCATCTCTTTAGCACCTCCATATTGTTACAGTTCATTATAGCAAGATTTACCTATGCTTGCAAGCCTAAAATTAACTTTATATTCTGCGCCCTACCAGCGGTAAAGTTTCTTGATAGAACGTTTCAAACGTCTTATTTTCCAGAACTGTGCGAATCCTTTCCATCAATGTATTATAAAAATATAAATTATGCATCACTGCAAGACGCATTCCCAGCATTTCTCGGCTTTTGAGCAAATGGTGCACATATGCTCGTGTATGATGGATGCATGCCGGACAAGCACAACCCTGCTCAATCGGGCTCTCGTCTTGTGCATATTTGGCATTGAGCAGATTACGGCAACCCTGCATTGTAAACACGTGACCATGCCGAGCGTTACGCGTTGGCATCACACAGTCAAATAAATCTATACCGCGGTACACTGCTTCTAAAATATTGGCCGGTGTGCCTACACCCATCAAATAACGCGGCTTGTTGACAGGCATTTCCGGCTCTACCGCTTCAATAATCTGATACATCTCCTGTGCTGTTTCTCCCACCGCAAGACCACCAATGGCATACCCATCTAGATCCAACTCCCGGATTTGCTCCATATGCTGACAGCGCAGATCTTCATATGTACTACCCTGATTGATACCCCACAACCATTGCGATTGATTCAGCGTATCGTGTCGGGCATTCAATTTTTCAAGTGCATCGCGGCAACGATATAGCCAGCGCAATGTTCTTGCGCAAGATTGCTCTACATAGCCGTATTCTGCAGGGTTTTCAATACATTCATCGAATGCCATTGCGATTGTGGAGCCGAGATTGGACTGGATTAGCATACTTTCTTCTGGACCCATAAAAATTTTTCTGCCATCGATATGCGATGCAAATGTTACGCCTTCTTCTTGAATATTACGCAATTTTGCCAACGAAAACACCTGAAAACCGCCACTATCGGTTAAAATCGGGCCGTTCCAATTGGTAAATTTGTGCAAACCACCCAATGCTTTTACGGTTTCATCACCTGGACGCAGATGCAAATGGTATGTGTTGCAAAGCTGCACCTGGCAATGCAGCTCTTTTAAATCTAATGCAGAAACTGCCCCCTTGATCGCTCCGCAGGTGGCAACGTTCATAAAAGCTGGCGTTTGCACTGTGCCGTGCGGCGTGACCATTTCGCCGCGACGTGCTTTGCCCTGCTGATTTAAAATGCGAATACGTTCTTTCATTCCCGGTTCTCCTCTTTGTGTTTGGCAGCATTTGCCGCAGAATCATTGATGAAATTTATTGTAACACAAACCGGCGCTGCTTTCAAAGCCTTTGAAGCAATGCTGCAAAAACCGCGTAAATACGCCGTTTTTTGTAATAGAAAATCTTGCATATCTGCCAAGCTGGCTTGCATATGGTAAACAACAACGAAAGGAGTTGCTGCAATGTTGTGTATCATACTGAAAAAGCGGGTACTGCTTGCTATTTTTGCATGCGTATTGACGATCGCTGCGATTCCTGTGGCGATTCATTATGCCAATAATACGGCCGAAACCGTTGAAACTGCGGCCTCTCCCAATACCAACTGGGGGCTGAGTTTTCCCAAGGAGGGTGGCACGCCGACCGGTAATGCTTCGGCGGAATTTTTGCAGCAGTACGACGCTTTTTTTGTGGGAAAAACGGCGGAAAAACGGCTGTATCTGACGTTTGATGCGGGGTATGAAAATGGCTATACCCCGCAGATTTTGGACGTTTTGGCAGCCCATAACGTAAAAGCTGCGTTTTTTTTAGTAGGGAATTATTTGGAGACGGCACCGGATCTTGTGAAACGCATGGTGAACGAAGGGCATTTGGTGGGAAATCACACATATCATCACCCGGACATGTCAAAAATTGGTGATATTGATGCGTTTGAGCGTGAATTGCAGGCTTTGGAGGCGCTGTTTTTTGAGATTACCGGACAGGAAATGGAGCGTTTTTACCGGCCGCCACAGGGAAAATATAGCCAGAGCAATTTGAAGCAAGCCCAGCATCTAGGTTATTACACAGCGTTTTGGAGCCTAGCTTATGTAGATTGGTATACCGATAATCAGCCAACAAAATCGGAGGCTTTTCAGAAATTATTACCCAGAATTCACAATGGAGCCGTGATTTTATTACACAGTACATCTCAGACCAATGCGGAAATGTTGGACGAATTTTTGACAGAATTGGAAAATCAGGGATATTCGTTTGGAACTTTGCATGAAATCGTAGCGTAATTGAGTTGACGTTTGACGACCATAAAGTGGCGTTTTGCGACCGGAACGGGTCACTTGGCGACCAAAAACGCGGGTTGTTCACAAAAAAGACATATTTGGAACGCTGTGCGCTGATCTTGCCCATCGATTTTCAAAAAATGGCATTGGAACGCTACGACTCAAATCAGTTTGGTTGGTTTTTGAAAGAAATATAAATTTTGGAAATAATGGATATTTTTTCTGTTCTGGATTTTTTTCTATCTATTGTGAGAAAATGGGATGCGAAACATTTTGAGAATGACTAATTAGCTCTTTAGAACTGAGTTGATGTGCGTGATTGCGAACAAAATTGTGGGGAGATCATTTGAAGTTACTTTTAAAATTGGATTAACAGAGTTCTATATTGTTATGGGAATGTGCTGCAGCGAAAGTTTGAAAGGTTGATGCGCGAATTGGGTGTGCACGGTAAGTGAAGTGGTGGAAAATTGACTTTGGGTTGGGTGTTAGTAAAGTGCGTGTTTTAGGAATCTGATTGAGAAACAAAGGATCGCATCGGCTCAACCTGCCGGAAAATGGGTTGGCATACAAAGTTTTGTAGAAATCTCACAAATTGCAAAAGTCGAAAACCAAGTGATAGCAAGGCTTTCGGCTCTTTCATTCAAGTATTGGCGCTCTTTACAGAATCAGCATTGCATCGCCGAAGGAGAAGAAGCGGTAGCGTTCAGCCACAGCGATTTGATAGGCGCGCATGGTGTTTTCATAGCCAGCCAGGGCGCAGACCAGCATGATCAGTGTGCTCTCCGGCAAATGAAAATTGGTCAGCAGACCGTTTAGCACCCGGAACTGACAGCCGGGATACAGAAAAATATCGGTGCTGCCTGCATCTGCCTGCACCTGCCCGGTTTTTTTTGCGACCGACTCAAGCGTGCGGCAGGCCGTGGTGCCCACAGCGATGACGCGGCCTCCGTTTTGATGTGTTTGGTTGATCAGGTCGGCTGTGCTTTGTGGGAGCGTGTAATACTCGGCGTGCATGATATGGTCTTCGATTTTTTCTGCGGAAACCGGACGGAAGGTGCCCAGACCCACGTGCAGCGTCACAGAGGCGATGCCTACGCCTTTAGCCTTGATGCGCTGCAGCAGCTGCGGGGTGAAATGCAGGCCGGCTGTGGGCGCGGCGGCTGAGCCGAGCTCTTTGGAATAGACGGTTTGGTAGCGTTCGTTATCTTGCAGGGTCTCTGTGATATAAGGCGGCAGCGGCATTTGGCCGATTTGCTCAAGCAGGGCGTAGAAATTGCCGGAATGAAAAAAACGCACCAGGCGCTTGCCGTCGTCTAAAATTTGCAGAACCTGTGCTTTCAACAGGCCGTTGCCAAACATGAATTCTGCGCCGGGACGCGCTTTTTTGCCGGGCTTTGCCAGTACTTCCCAGACATTTTGCTTGTGCTGGGTGAGCAGCAGGAACTCGATGTGGCCGCCGGTTTCTGCTTTTGTGCCGTAGATGCGGGCCGGCAGCACGCGGGAATCATTTAAAATGAGACAGTCGTTGGGGGTGAGATAATCAACGATGTCGGAAAACGTGCAGTGTTCGATTTGGCCGGTTTGCCGGTGCAGCACGAGCAGCCGAGAGCTGTCGCGCGGTTCGATGGGCGTTTGGGCGATGCGCTCTTTGGGTAAATCATAATAAAAGTCTTTGGTGTTCAACGATGGTCAACCTCCCGTTTGCAATGTGCTTATTATACCCGATGGAAAAGCGTTTGACAATTGCCTGCGGGAATGGTATGATGAAGGTGGAATTTTCAAAGAGATAGAGGCGCGGCATGCGATGAGTACCAAACCGGAGGCTGGTTTTGAGCCTGCGATGGTTTTGGGAAGGGCGCTGCCGCCGAAGCGCACCGCGGCAAGCCCCGCTTTGCGCTGGGCGCAGGGAGAAAATCTTTGCGACTGTCATCATGCGATGTATGATGTTGTGCTATCTGCTTTGCTGTGTGCAGCGGAAATAGCAGAAAACTCATTGCAGGGATGGCCGGTTTTTTTGAAAAGCCGGTCTTTTTTCTATTTTAGGATCAATTTGGTTGGAGGAAGCAATATGAAACAATATCAGGTTGGAATCATCGGAGCAACGGGTATGGTGGGACAGCGGTTTGCAACGCTTCTGGAGCGGCACCCGTGGTTTACTGTTACAGCGCTGGCGGCCAGTGCGCGCTCAGCGGGAAAAACGTATCGCGAGGCGGTTGGGGCGCATTGGGCAATGCCCTCCCCCATGCCGGCGGCGATGGCGGATATGGTAGTGCTGGACGCTGCGGCGGATTTGCAGAAAATCGCAAAGCAGGTGGACTTTGTGTTTTGCGCAGTGGACATGAAGAAGGATGAGATTCAGGCGCTGGAGGAGGCGTATGCCAAGGCGGAGTGCCCCGTCATCTCGAACAACAGCGCACACCGCGGCACACCGGATGTACCGATGATCATACCGGAGATCAATGCACAGCACGCGGAGATCATACCGGCACAACGGCGCAGACTGGGCACCAAACGCGGGTTTATCGCGGTGAAGTCGAACTGCTCGCTGCAAAGCTATGTGCCGGCGCTGCACGCGCTGCGAGATTTGGGTCTGACACGGGCGCTGGCGTGCACCTATCAGGCAATCTCCGGGGCGGGCAAGACGTTTGAGACGATGCCGGAGATTTTGGATAATGTGATCCCTTATATCGGTGGCGAAGAGGAAAAATCGGAGCAGGAACCGATGAAAATCTGGGGCAGCGTGCAGGACGACCGGATCGTGCCGGCAACTGCGCCGTGCATCACGGCACAATGCCTGCGCGTGCCGGTGGCCGACGGACATACGGCTGCGGTGTTTGCGGAATTTGAGCGGAAGCTGCCAATGGAGGAAATCATTGCGCGCTGGGAAAACTACCGCGGTGCCGCACAGGAACTGGAACTGCCCAGTGCACCGAAACAGTTTTTGCATTATTTTCATGAAAATGACCGGCCACAGCCCAAGCTGGACCGGAATTTGGAGCATGGTATGGCAGTCTCGATCGGACGGCTGCGGGAAGACACGCAGTTCAGCGTGAAATTTGTGTGCCTTTCGCACAATACGCTGCGGGGCGCGGCGGGTGGCGCGGTGCTGATGGCAGAATTATTGTGCGCCAAAGGCTGGTTGGACGGAATACAATAAAAATAGAATTGTTTTTTGGGAGGATTTTGACAGATGCGTAACGAAATTTTTACCGGATCGGGCGTGGCGATTATTACACCGATGCATGAGGATGGCTCGGTGAACTACCCTGCGCTGGAAAAACTGATCGAATTTCAGATCGAAAACGGAACGGATGCGATTATTTCGTGCGGAACGACCGGCGAATCGGCGACGTTGTCTCATGAGGAGCACTGTGAGGTGCTGCGCTTTACCATTGAAAAGGTCAATCACCGCGTGCCGGTGATTGCGGGCACGGGCAGCAATGACACGGCGTATGCCATCACGCTGTCGCAGGAAGCGGAAAAAATGGGTGCGGATGCGCTGCTGGTGGTGACGCCGTATTACAACAAGGCTTCGCAGCATGGGTTGGTCAAACATTTTTTTGCGGTTGCAGATGCGGTATCAATCCCGATCATTTTGTATAATATTCCATCGCGCACGGGATGTTTGATCAAACCGGAGACGTATGTGGAGCTTTGTAAGCACCCGAATATTGTGGCGACCAAAGAGGCAACGGGCGATATCTCTCACATTGCAAAAGTGGTGGCGCTGTGCGGCGACCGGCTGACGGTTTACTCGGGCAATGACGACCAGACTCTGCCGATTTTGGCGCTTGGCGGCAAGGGTGTGATCTCGGTGATTGCAAATTTGTGCCCGCAGATGAGCCATGAGCTGTGCGCAAACTATTTTGCCGGAGACATCGCAGGCAGCCGGAAGCTGTTTTTGGAAAATCTGGCGCTGATGAACGCGATGTTTATCGATGTGAACCCGATACCAGTGAAGGCGGCTGCAAATTGGATGGGCTTTGAGGCCGGAAGCTGCCGCATGCCACTGTGTGACATGACAGAGCAGAATCGGCAAAGTCTGCAAAAGACGCTGAAAGAGTATGGCCTGATTTGAACGCAACTGACGGAGAAAGGCACGGAAGGATACTATGACAAGAATTTTATTAAGCGGGGCAAACGGCGCAATGGGCCACGAAATTGCCGCGTGCGTGAAAGCCCGCACAGACTGTAAAATTGTTGCAGGAATTGACCGGAATACCGCTGAGTATGACGATTTTACGATTTTTGAAAGCCCGGCACAGGTGACGGCTGCGGCAGATGTGATCATTGATTTTTCGCATGTTTCGGTGTTGGAGCCGTTGTTGGCTTATGCAACGGCGGAACGCATACCTGCGGTGCTTTGCACCACGGGCTATACCCCGGAACAGGTGGCGCAGATCAAAGAAGCTGCAAAGCAGATACCGGTGTTTTATTCGCGCAATATGTCGATGGGCATCAATTTGTTGATTGCGCTGGCCAAAAAGGCTGCTGTGATTTTGGGGGAGCAGTTTGACATTGAGATCATCGAAAAACACCACAACCGCAAGATCGATGCGCCAAGCGGCACGGCATTGATGATTACCGATGGCATTTGCGATGCTCTGCCCTACCCCATGCATTATACGTATGACCGGCACTCGCAGCGCAAACAGCGCGACCCGCATGAAATTGGCCTGCATGCGGTGCGTGGCGGCACCATTGTGGGAGAGCATGAGGTACTGTTTGCCGGACATCACGAGACGCTTTCGATTACGCATACGGCGCAGTCGAAAGAGGTGTTTGCCACCGGCTCAGTGAATGCAGCCATATTTTTGGCCGGTCAGCCTGCCGGTTTGTATGATATGACAGATTTGATTCAAAGCGACAGCTAAAAGGAGACGCTTATGACACAGCTTTTGACGGAAACGAATATTACGCTGGTAACCCTGCAAAACTGCCCGCTAGACCTTGCTGTGAGTCACTGTGTGTTTGAAAAAGCAGCAGAGTTGAACATTGATTTGGATATGATTGCGCTTTCGCCGGCACTGAGCACGAGTTCGTCGTTATCGTTTACGCTGGCGGACCAGGATTTGCCGAAACTGCTGACGTTTTCAAAAAAATTGCAGGAGGAACTGCACGTGCAGACGGGCATCAGCCCTGGCAACTGCAAAATTGTGATTGCCGACCCGGCAATGAAGAACAGCCCTGGATTTGCCGGGAAAATTTTTGGCGCGGTGGCGACTGTTGGGGCGGATATTCGCATGATCACGACGGCGGAGACGGAGATTTCTCTGTTGGTGCCCAGCGCCGATTTTGAGACGACAACGGCGGCAATTCGCGCGGTGATCGGCTAAATATTGGTGAAATGGAAACAAAAAGCACAGGTGACGGCCTGTGCTTTTTTTGCGCTGATTGCGGCAAAATCGGGACGGATGTTTCAGGTGAGATGTGCACCGGTTTCGGAACATGTGAAATGTGGCTTGAACGGAAGAAAAAAGGGTATCAAATTTGTAAACAGTTTATGTATAATCCATGTATTTTTCGGGAAGATGCTGTATTTTTGAGGCAGTTTTTTGGCATTTTGACGATAGTTTGCATTTTTATATGACATTCCATATAAGAACTTGACAAATATATTTTTTAGTATTAAAATCATGATAGCTGTTATAAATTTATAATGGTTGCAGTATCAAATATCACTGTAACAAAAGACGTTGATTTGAATCTTTCTTTGGAGAGAAGGGAGGTCGGAACTGCACAGCCGCAAATCAACAAAAACACACCAAAAACAGTTAACTTAAAAAGAAATGGGGAGAGAACACATGGGCATCGATATTAAAGCAATGCCAAAACCGATTAGAGCATTCTTTAACGGTATTGGACAGGTCGTTTTCATCGAAAACGTGATTGCCGGCATGATGATTTTTGTATCATTCTTTATTGCTGGTCTTGAAATGAATCATTGGGATTTTGCAAGCTGGGACAGCTGGAAATTTGTTGTATTTACAGCAATTGGCGTAAACCTTTCAAACCTGGTTGCATTCTTGATGGGCGCTGACAGAGACGCGATTACCTCTGGTTTGTTCGGCTTCTGCCCGAACCTGGTTGCAATCGGCGCAGCTGTATTTGCCGGTAACCTGTGGACTTCTTGGATTGTTCTGGTTGCAGGCTGCATTCTGGTTGTTCCGGTACAAATTGTGATCAACAGATTTACCGGCCATTTTGGATTACCGGGATTTACATTCCCCTTTATCGTAATGACCTGGTTCTTCATCCTAATCAGCTATCAGACTGATCTGCTTGACTACGGCAGAGCCGGTGTTCTGGCTGATTCGGCTGTATCTGCCGGCGGTTGGATGTCTGGTTTTGACTGGGGCTCCTGGAACATAAATGACTGGCTGTTGTTCTTTACAAACGGCTTTGAAGAAATTTACATTCTGGATGGTTGGATCGCTTCCTTCATCGTATTGGCTGCATACCTGTGGTATAAATGGGACTTCGGTTTGAAAGCTTGCATCGCAATGCTGTTCACCGTTGGCTTTGGCTTGGTATTTGGCGTGAACATGAACCTGATGAACTATGCTCTTTACGGCTACAGTGCAATTTTGACCGTGGGCGGCCTGGATACCTTCTGCAAGAGCAAAATCAACTCGGGCAGATATTGGTTCCTGTTCTTCTTGGGCTTGGTACTTACCTGCTTCATCAACTACGCAATTCCGTCCATTTTGGGCACCTTCGGCTTACCGAACTGCACACTTGCATTCGTTGTAGCTGGCTGGATTATTCTGGTTGTTGAGCATTTCATGGTAGAGCAAGCTGAGAAAAGAGCATTGAATAAACAGCAATCTTAACAGTTTGTAATATTGCTTGAATGATAGAAAACGCTTCGGCGTGTGGCTCCTGGAAATTGGAGCAGCACCGCCGGAGCGTTTTTCTGTGCACGAAAACAGATGACCCTCTCTCCCCTATGTTGGAGTTTTGGCGTGGGATATGTGTCTGGTGTGTTTTGCAAAAGGGCTATGCGAGATGCTTCGTTGTGGCTGGGGGTGGAGGGACGTGAAGTGTGAGAGGTTGGGATGGGTGAAATTGCGGCGATAAAAAAGCCGCACGGTGGGTGCGGCGAAGCAGGTTAGCGTTGCAGTGAGAAATAGATGATAACAGCGATACCCAGCAGGATACGGTAAACACCGAAGATTTTGAAATCGTGCTTTTTGATGTATTTCATCAAGAATTTGATGGCTAATATCGAAACGAGAAATGCGGTAAGTACGCCGATGAGCAAAATGGCCAGCTCTTGACCGGTATAGGAAAAGCCGAATTTTGCCAGCTTGAGTGCACTGGCGCCAAACATCACCGGAATGGCCAAAAAGAAGGTAAACTCAGCGGCAACAAAGCGGGAGGTGCCCAGCAACAAAGCTGCGATGATGGTGATGCCAGAACGGGATGTGCCCGGAATGAGTGCCAAAAGCTGCGCAATGCCGATGATGAACGCCATGGTATATGGCAGTTGAGAGATTTGATGGATTTTTGGCTTGCGGCGGCGGTTGAAGAGCTCGACTGCGATAAACAGCACGCCGTATACGATCAGGGTGATGGCAATCGTCCAGGCGTTGAAAAAGAGGGCGTTGATTTGATCGTCAAACAACAGACCAATGACTGCCGCAGGCACACAGGCAATGAGTACCTTGAGCCACAGCGACCAGGTTTGCCTACGTTCTAGCTGGGTTTTTTTGGGTGAAAACGGGTTGAGCTTGTGGAAATACAACACGACAACCGCTAAGATTGCACCGAGCTGAATCACCACCATGAACATCTCTAAAAATTTTTCGGAGACATTCAGTTTGATGAATTGGTCAACCAAGAGCATGTGACCGGTGCTGCTGATGGGCAGCCATTCGGTGATCCCTTCGACGATGCCGAGAAAAATCGCTTTGAGAATTTCAAGAAAGAACATAGGCGTTTGCTTCTCCTCTTACAATTTTTGATTTAGAAAATAGTATATCATAGATTACGGAAAAAAGGTATGCCCTCTGAAAATTTTTGCATTTTTTTAACTGCAAAAAACGCAGGAAAGATTCTCCTGCGTTCAGTTTATTTTGCAACGAAATTGACCAACTTGCCCGGCACATAAATCTCTTTGACAATCTGTTTGCCGCAAAGCTCTGCTGCGACTTTATCGTTAGCTTTGGCCGCTGCAATGGCATCTTGCGCGGTAATATCGGCTGCAACGACGATGCGAGCACGAATCTTGCCGCTGACTTGCACGGCGATTTCGATGGTTTGATCGACACATTTTGCCTCGTCATACGCCGGCCAAGGCTGCCGGCAGACCAGCCCCTGCCCCAGCGCCGACTGCTGCCAGACCTCTTCGCAGATATGTGGAGAAAAGACATTGAGCAGCACAGTGAACAATGCAAGCTCTCCCCTTGTGATGCTGCCGGATTCGTAAATCTCGTTGAGCAGTGCCATCAAAGCCGCGATGGCTGTGTTGAATTTGAGACTTTCGATGTCTTGACCGACTTTTTTGATGGTGCGATGAAAGGCGGCCTCCAGCTCTGGGCGCAGCTCCTGCTGGGGGGTCATCATATCTTGCAGGGCAAAGTAGCGCTCCAAGAAACGGCGGCTGCCCTTGATGCTCGCTGTGCTCCACGGGGCGGCTTTTTCAAAATCGCCGATGAACATTTCATACAAGCGCATGGTGTCGGCACCGTATTCCTGAATGATGTCGTCCGGATTGACGACGTTGCCGCGGGATTTGCTCATTTTTTCGCCGTTTTCACCCAAAATCATGCCGTGGCTGGTGCGCTTTTGATACGGCTCTTTTGTGGGAGCGATGCCGATGTCATACAAGAATTTGTTCCAGAAACGGCTGTATAGCAAATGGAGAGTCGTGTGCTCCATACCGCCGTTGTACCAATCGACCGGTGCCCAGTAGCGCAGCGCCTGCTCGCTGGCCAGCGCCTGCTGGTTGTGGGGGTCCATGTAGCGTAAAAAATACCACGAAGAGCCTGCCCACTGCGGCATGGTGTCGGTTTCTCTTTGAGCCGGTGCGCCGCATTTGGGGCAAGTCGTTTGCACCCAATCGGTGATTTTGGCTAGCGGAGACTCGCCGTTATCAGTGGGTTCGTAGGAATCTACCTCGGGCAGTTCCAGCGGGAGCTGCTCTGCCGGAACGGCCACCTGACCGCACTTTGCGCAGTGCACGATGGGAATTGGCTCGCCCCAGTAGCGTTGGCGGGAAAAGACCCAATCGCGCAGTTTGAAATTCACCTTTGGCTCGCCGATGCCCTGCTGCTGCAAATAGGCAGTGATCTTCTCTTTGGCCTGCGGCACGGTCAGCCCATTGAGCAGGTCTGAATTGACCAGAGTGCCGTTTTGATTTTCGGTAAAGGCTGCTTTGGTTACATCGCCGCCTTGCACCACCTCTACAATGGGCAGGTCAAACTGCTTTGCAAACTCCCAGTCGCGGGTATCGTGGGCGGGCACTGCCATGATGGCACCCGTGCCGTAAGAAACAAGCACGTAATCTGAGACAAAAATGGGCAGTTCTGCTTTGGTCAGCGGATGAATGGCGCGCACGCCGTGGAGCTGTACACCGGTTTTTTCTTTGGCAACCTCGGTGCGCTCAAAATCTGATTTTTTGGCTGCGGCCTGCTGATAGGCCTGAATCTCGGCAAAATTGGTCAGCTTCTCCTGCCAGACAGAGAGCAGCGGGTGCTCCGGCGAGATGACCAGGTAGGTTACGCCATAGATGGTGTCCGGCCGGGTGGTGTAAATCTCGAGAGCATCACCTACGGTGGTTGCAAATTTGGCCTGTACACCGGTGGAACGGCCGATCCAGTTGCGCTGCTGCGCTTTGACGCGCTCGGGATAATCGACCAGTTCCAGGTCGTCAATCAGACGCTGGGCATAGGCTGTGATTTTGAGCATCCACTGCGATTTGGTCTTGCGCACCACCTCACTGCCGCATCGCTCACAGCCGCCGTTGATGACCTCTTCATTTGCCAGCACGCACTTGCAGGAGGTGCACCAGTTGACTGCCATTTCTTTTTTGTAGGCCAGCCCCTGCTCAAACAGCTTGAGGAAAATCCACTGCGTCCATTTGTAATATTGCGGGTCGGTTGTATTGATCTCGCGGGACCAGTCAAACGAAATGCCCAGCGAGATGAGCTGCTGCTTAAAGCGTGCAATGTTCTGCGCTGTGACGAGCTTGGGATGCACATGGTGCTTAATGGCAAAGTTTTCAGTCGGCAGGCCAAAGGCGTCCCAGCCAATGGGATACAGCACGTTGTAGCCCTGCATGCGGCGCTTTCTTGCAATGATGTCGAGTGCGGTGTAAGAACGTGGGTGCCCGACGTGCAGACCCTGACCCGACGGGTACGGAAACTCGATGAGCGCATAATATTTTTCTTTGGCAGAGTCATTTTCTGCATGAAACACGCCTGCCTGCTCCCATTGCTGCTGCCACTTTTCTTCAATTGGTTTATGCTCGTATTTCACGAAAGTTCCCCCTAATTCAAAAAGCTCATATCGACCGGTTGGCCGTCTTGCCAGAGGCGGTCCAGGTCATAAAATTCGCGCGCTTGCGGTGTGAAAATGTGCACCACCACGTTGCCGTAATCCATCAGGACCCATGCGTTGGCACGGTAGCCTTCAAGATGATGCGGCGTGATGCCCAGCGCTTTGAGTTTGACCTCAAGCTCATCTGCCAAAGCGTTGACATGCGTATTGCTGGTGCCGGTTGCAAATACAAAATAATCGGTCAGCGAAGAGATTTCATCAATTTTTAAAACGGTCAGCTCTTCTGCTTTTTTGTTATGCAGGCAGCTGGCCGCTGCCTGTGCAAGCTCTAAAGATGTCATTGATTCACCATTTCTCCGGCAATGCATTGGTGGAATTGCAGCGTTCTGCTTGCCGGTGCAGACGCTGGGTGTGTGCTTTATGTTGCGTTGTTTGCGCGCAAGATTGCCCAGTTGTATGCCAAAATACTGTCTGGATGGACGGTTTTATGCGCCTGTGTTAAGTCTTGAATGGAAAAGATGAGCCCTTCCAGTACGGTTTCTTCCAGACTTTGTTGCGCAAGCGCACGCAAGCGTTCTACGCCGCTGTAGGTGCGGTCTTGCGAAATAAAATCTGCAACAAACAGCACTTGGTCCAGCAGCGTCATATTTGCCCGGCCGGTGGTATGATACAGCACAGCGTTGAGCACCTCTTCATCGGTGATGTTCAACTTGTGCTTTAAATAAAGATACCCGCACTTGGCATGCCACAGTTTGGGCGCGTGTTGTTCTTGTTCGGTAAGTATTATACCGTACTCTGAAAGCATTTTCAACTGCTGCTCTTTGGGCTGCTCTTTCATAATATCATGCAGCAGGCCGGCTGTTTCTGCTTTGACCGGGTCGGCGCCGTATTGCGCTGCAAGCGCAACACAGGACTGCGCCACATACAGCGAATGTTCAAACCGTTTTTGGGATAAAAACGGCTGTATGATCGCCTGATAATCCATCGTGTATCACTCCTTATATAAGTTGTGCTGTGTGATGTAATCTGCAACACTGGCGGGCACAAACTGCGAAAAATCTTTGCCCTGCCGGACGGCTTCTCGCACTATGGTGGAGGAGATTGGCAAAAAGTCGATCGCCTGCAAAATCGTGTGTGCACCATACACTTTGAGCTGCTTTGCGTATTGCTCCATGCGTGCCATGCCGGTTGCGCTGCGCGGCGCAGAACAGATGGTCGCAAGCTGAAACATGCGCTGCGGCTGCCGCCAGCTGAGCAGGGACAAAAACATATCCTCCCCTGTGATGAAATACAGCGCGTCACCAGGGTATTGTTGGTGCAGTTGTAGCAGGGTATCGACCGTGTAGCTGGGCGTTGCTCGGCAGATTTCAAGATCAGAAACCTGGTAGCCTACCGTTTGCACAGCAAGGCGGCACATTTGCAAGCGGTGCTGCGCTGCGGCCAGGTGGTCGGCTGCTTTGTGCGGCGGCGTTTTGGCGGGAATAAGCAGCACAAGGTCAAAGCCCAGCTGCTCTGAAAAGCGCCGGATCAAGTGGAGATGCCCGTTGTGAATCGGATTAAATGTGCCGCCTAAAATTGCAATCTTACGCATGGCGCCCCCTTGTTGCCTTATGATTTTTTTCTGGGTTTTGGCAGAATGATTTTGGGATCTTGCTGATTTTTGCGGTATAAAATAAATTTGGTGCCGATCACCTGAATTACCTCTGCCCTGGTGTGAGCGGCAATTTCCTCTGCGGTGTCTCGCACGGAATGCGGCGCTGTTTCCAGCACTTTGCCTTTGATCAATTCTCTTGCTTTCAACGCATCGTCTGCCTGCTTGAGAATGTCTGCACTGACACCGCCTTTGCCCACCATCAAAATGGTTTCAATGGGGTTTGCCAAAGCACGCAGATAAGCGCGTTGTTTACTTGTTAGCATGGTTTGCTCCTTTGTTTGTATTCAAATAAGTCTGTAGCTGTTCATAAAATTGTGCCAGCGCTTTGCCTCTGTGGCTGAGCTGATCTTTTTCTGCATCGGTCAGCTGCGCAAATGAGCGCTGACCAACGAGAAACAATGGGTCGTACCCAAAGCCACCGCTGCCGGCAGGCGCAAGCGCGATTTCGCCCTCGCAGCTACCCTGCGCTGTGATGCGGTCTCCATTGGGAAACACGCAGCACACGGCGCACATAAAGCGGGCTGCGTGCGGCGCTGGCACGTTTTGCAGCGCTGCAAGCAGCTTTGCATTGTTTTGCTCGTCTGTGGCGTTTGGGCCGGCATAGCGCGCCGAATATACACCCGGCGCACCGTTTAATGCATCGACGATCAGCCCGGAATCGTCTGCGATAGCCGGTTGGCCGGTGTAATCGCAGGCAGATCGTGCCTTTAACAGCGCATTTTCAGCAAAAGTTGTGCCGGTTTCTGCAACCGGCGGCAACTCTGCTGTGCAGACCGTGATGCCCAGCGGCTGGAGCATGCGCTGCATTTCGGCCAGTTTATGTTGGTTTTGTGTGGCAATGATAAACTGCATTGCGTGTTCTCCTTTGTTGTTACAATTGCGGGCATGCCCGATGTGCACCCCAATGTGCCCAATGCCAAGCAGAATAACGGCACCAATGAGCGGGAGGCTTTTGCTGTAAAGACTCAGCAGAAAAAATGCAAACACCGGCAGCGTTGCACCCGGCACCGGGATACCGCAAAACGGGGCGTAAAAATCTTGCATGGTCTGTTTGCTTTTGAAGTACCGCACCCAGTAAAGTTCATAGAGAATCATCAGCAGTACGGCTGCTGCCAAGAATAGGCTCCACCAGGAAATGCTGTTAAACTGAAGCGTGCCGCAGCTCAGTACAAGCGCGGTGACGGCAATTTGCCCAAGATGCTCGCACAAAACCAGCGCCTTGTTTTCTTGCCTAGTGCAGCGGTCATACCCGACGGGTTTGTACCAGAGCCAAATGAGATTGGGCACAAACAGCCCTGACAAAAACGCCAGACCGATGTAAGAAAAGCCAAACTGCAAGCCTACTCCTCCCCCTGCGTTTAGCTGGAGTAAATATCTTCAAAGGTATCGTTTGTTTGATCTGCTTCAGGCTCTTCGTCGGTAGGTTTTGCAAACAGGGCTCTGGCAAATGCCTGCGGGTCAAACGGCTGCAAATCTTCAATTTTTTCGCCCACGCCGATGAATTTCACCGGAAGCTGCAGCTCTTCTTCAATGGCCAGCACCACACCGCCCTTTGCCGTGCCGTCCAGCTTTGTGAGCACAATGCCGGTGATGCCGGCTGCGTTTTTAAATTCACGCGCCTGATTGACGGCGTTCTGCCCCGTTGTTGCATCTAGCACCAGCAAGACTTCTTTGTTGCAGTCGGGCAGCTCCCGGTCGATGATACGACTGATTTTGGAAAGCTCATCCATCAGGTTCTTTTTGTTGTGCAGCCGACCGGCTGTGTCACAAATAATAACGTCTGCACCGGTTGATTTGGCTCTTGCAATAGTATCAAATACCACCGAAGCCGGATCGGAACCTTCGTCCCGACTGACCATTTCGACCCTGGCACGCTCTGCCCACACGGCAAGCTGTTCGATGGCTGCTGCACGAAACGTATCGGCAGCGCCCAAGATCACCCGTTTGCCGGCGCTGTTCAGGCGCAGCGCCAGTTTGCCAATGGTTGTTGTTTTGCCCACACCGTTGACGCCGATTACTAATATCATAGACGGTTTTGCATCAAGATGCAACTCCTGCTCGCCTGAGAGCATTTCGGCCACAACCTCTTGCATCATGCCGGTGATTTGCTGCGGGTCGGTCACGCCCTGCTCTTTGACGCGCGCGCGCAGCGTGGTGCAGATACGCTCTGCCGTTAGCATGCCGACATCGCCCATAATGAGCAGCTCCTCCAGCTCTTCAAACAGCGCTTCGTCGATTTTGGTAAACGAGTTGAGCATCGTGCCGATGGAGCCTGAAATATTGTCTCTTGTTTTTTTCAGCCCTTGCTTGAGTTTTTCAAAAAATCCCATGGATACCGCTCCCTTCTGCGTTGGTTATAACCCTAATTTTTCTTCAATTTCTGTTACGTCCAGCTCCAACAATTTGGAGACACCCTGCTCCTGCATCGTCACGCCATACAGCACATCGGCCTCCTCCATGGTGCCGCGACGGTGGGTAATGGTAACAAACTGCGTGTTTTCGTTCATCTTGCGCAAATAGGAGGCAAAGCGCGTTACGTTTACGTCATCCAATGCAGCTTCGATTTCATCCAAGATGCAAAACGGTGGTGGGCTGACCTTCATAATCGCAAAATACAGTGCAATAGCCACCAGCGCTTTTTCTCCGCCGGAAAGCAGCTCGATATTTGTCACGATTTTGCCGGGCGGGTGCACCAGGATGCCAATACCGCTTTGCAGCACATTGTCTGGGTCTTGCAGTTCTAAGCTGGCTTTACCGCCGCCAAACAGGGTTTGAAACGTTTCTTTGAAATAGGTGTTGATTTGCGCAAACCGCTCCAAAAACAAATCTTTCATTTGATGGGTCAGGTCGTAGATCAATTTACGCAGTTCTGCGCGCGATTGCTCTACATCTGCAATTTGCGCGGTTAAAAACTGATACCGCTCAGATACCTCTTTATATTCGTCAATGGCTGCAACATTGACCGTTCCCAACGCCTTGATCTTTGCTTTCAGTTCGCTGAGTCTGCGGCGGCCTTTCTCCGGCTCGGCAATTTCAATCTCAAGTGCCTGTGCTTCGCGTCTGGTCAGCTCATATTCCTCCCACAGGCGTGTGACGATGCTGTCGTATTCTTTTTGCAGATTGCCTTTGCGTTCCTCCAGGCGGGCAAGCTCGCGCCCCAGATTTTCGCGGTCGGCAGTGACCTCGCGCTCCCGCACGCGCAGTTGCGCGCACTGTTGCTCAGCCTGCAGGCGTTGTTCGCTCAACTGTTCGATCTGTACTTTGGCATTGCTTGCCTGGTCGCGCAGGGTCTGCACCTCCTGCTGCAACGCTGCAATCTGCCTGGTCACCAGTTCATTGGCACCGGTCATGGCACGAATTTCACGCTGGAGCGTCTCGGTTCTTCGATCATAATCATTCTGGTCACGGCGCAGATCGTCCAGTTCTTTTTGCAGCGCCTCCTGCTCTTTTTCTGCCGTTACGCCTTCTAGGCGCAGTTCCTGCAACTGTTCTGCAAGCTGGCGGCTTTTTCGGTCGCTTTCCTCGCGGTTGCCGCTGAGCTGAGCCAAGGTGCTTTGCAGCGCTGTGATATTCCCGGCGGCTTGTCGCAGTTTTTCCGCAGCGTCCTGCTGTGCCTGCCGTTGCTGTGCAATCTGCGCACCGCTTTGCACCTGCTCTGCCTGTAGGCCGTTGAGCAATGCCTGAATATCACCGCATTGCGCCTGCACGCGCCCCAGCTCTGCCTGTAGCTGCGCCGCTTCCTCTCGCCGGGCATATAGCGTATTTTTTGCCTGCTCCAGCTCTTGTGCTGCGTGCTGCGTCGTTTGTTCGGCCGCCCGATGCGCTTGCTGCGCCTGCCCACATTGCGTTTGCAGTGCGGCGATTTGCGCCTTGCTCTGTGTGATATCTGCACTACGGCTGAGCAGGCCTGCGCTGCGCACCTGCGAGCCGCCCGTCATGGAGCCGCCGGCGTTGATGACCTGCCCATCGAGCGTGACAATGCGGAACCGGTACTGGAATTTACGCGCGATGTCCGTTGCTGCATCGAGTGTTTCTGCAATGACGATGCGCCCCAGCAGCGCGTGCAGAACAGCACGGTACTCTGCTTTGCACTGGCACAAATCGTCTGCAATGCCTACAAAACCGGCGCAGGCTGGCACGCCGTTTTCTTGCAAGCGGTTTGCTTTGATGGTAGACAGCGGCAAAAAGGTTGCGCGGCCTTTGTCTTTTTGCTTTAAAAAGAGGATCGCCTGCTTTGCGTCTTGCTCATTGCCCACTACGATGTGCTGCATCGCAGCGCCCAGCGCCGTTTCAATGGCAACTGCATATTGCTTTGGCACCTCAATCAAGCGAGAAACCGGACCGTGCACGCCGGTTAGGCCGCCGCTTTCTGCACGGCTCATCACTGCTTTGACCGCATGGTGAAAGCCCTCTAAATTGCTTTCCAGATTTTCCAAAAATTTCAGCCTACGCTCCTGCTCGTTCAGATCCAGCAGCAGGCGGTCCGCAGTTTGTTTTGCCTGCGTCTCGTTGGCACGGCAAGCGGTTAGCGCCTGCTCTTGCTGTGCAATGGTTTGCGTCATCTGCGCAAGCGTCTGCTGTAATTCATCAAACATGCGCGCATAATCTGCCTGCGCTTCATGCAGTGTGTGCAGTTGCTGCTGATAGCTTCGCACCTGCTTGGTATAGGCATCCTGCTTTTCTGCTTCCCGCTCCATGGCAGAGGCTGCCACTTTTTCCTGAAGCTGCATCTGCGCTGTTTGTTCGGTCAGTTGTTGCAGCGCCTGCTCGGTTTGCACAATCTGACTGTGAGACTGCTCTGTGCTGCTGCGCATGCCTGCAAGCTGCTGTTGCAGCTCCTGCTGCTTCAAATGGTTTTGCTCCACCCGTTGCTGCGCCGCTGCAAGCCGCTCCTGCTGCTGTGCAAGCTGCTGCTCCGCTGTTTTGTGAGACAATGCTGCCGTTTGCAGCTCGCCCTGTATGCGCGCAATGCTCTGTTCATTGTGGCGCATATCGTTTTGCAAAACCGAGATTTCGCCCTCTTTGCGCACGGCATTTTCTTCTGCCTGCGCCGTTTGCGTGCGAATTTGGTCCATTTGCACGGTGCATGCATTTGTGCGGGCAAAGCTCTGCTCAATTTCTGTTTCAATGGCCTGTAGTTGCGCCTGTACCTGAGTCTCCTGATTGCGGACAACTGCAATTTTTTCCTCCTGCACGCGCAAATTATTACCAGAATTCTCCAGCGTATGCAACCACAGACCAATCTCAAGCCTACGTTTTTCTTCATACAACTCCAAATACTGCCTGGCCGCTTCTGCCTGCACGCGCAGCGGCTCTACGCGCCCTTCCAGCTCTGCTGCGATGTCCTGCAAGCGCAACAGATTTTCCTGCGCGTGCAGCAGCTTGCGCTCAGCTTCTTCTTTGCGGTAGCGGTAACGCGAAACACCTGCGGCTTCTTCAAAAATCTCGCGGCGATCTTCAGAACGTGCTGAAACAATGCTGTCAATCTTGCCCTGCCCGATGACCGAATACCCGTCTCTGCCCAGACCGGTATCCATGAATAGCTCGTGAATATCTTTTAAGCGCACCGTGGCATTGTTGATGAGATATTCGCTCTCACCAGAACGGTAATACCGACGTGTAACTGCAACAGAATCGCTGTCAAACGGTAAGGTGCGATTGTGGTTTTCAATCGTCATCGTCACCTCGGCATAACCATGCGCCCGGCGGCCGGTTGTACCGCTAAACACAATGTCTTCCATCTTGGAGCAACGCAGATTTTTTGTCGACTGCTCTCCCAAAACCCAACGAATGGCATCGCTGATATTACTCTTGCCGCTGCCATTTGGGCCAACAACCGCAGTAAAACCATGATTAAAATTTAATTTTGTTCTGTCCGGAAACGTCTTAAATCCATGAATTTCCAATGCTTTGAGCCGCAATGGGAGCCTCCTTTCTGCCGAGATACGCCGGCTGGATCTGAAATGTGCCGCGGTGTACTGCATTGCATGGTATCACCGTAACACGATAACCCTGTGCTGCAAACCGCTGTAAATTTTCTTTTTTCTGCCCCACGGCTTTCGAAAGCTCTTTGGGATGCACCGCCACGGTAAAACTGCCGCCCGCTGCAAAGTTCTGGCTAAGCGTTGCCAGCACCGACCGGTAAAAACAGTGACTCTCGCACAATTCACGCAATGCCGGATGATATGGCCCTGCCAAGCGTTCCTGCTCCAGCTCCGGGCTAGCATGCAAGCCCAGCCGAATCACCGCGATCTGCCGCTGAGCAAAAAATGCAAGCAGGTCGCTGCACAGCGCAACGGTTTCTGCCAGCGTGAGCGGAGTATATTGCCCGCTGCGATGCAACTGTGCCAAGTGGGTGCCCGGCATCACAACAGTGGGGTAGATACGCACCGTATGCGGTTTGCAGGCCGCAATCTCCTGCGCAGTGTGCCGCGCACCCTGCGGTGTGTCCTGATACAAGCCTGTCATCATTTGCAGTCCCAGCGAAAAGCCGTGCGCCAAAATCTGTTCACTGGCCTGCCGCACCTGCTGTGCCGTATGCCCGCGGCGGTTTGCCTGCAATACGCTGTCTATCATGCTTTGCGCGCCCAGCTCGATTGCAGTCACATGATAATGCTTCAGGCAGTGCAAAATAGAGTCATCAATGGCATCCGGCCTGGTCGAAACGCGAATGCCTGTTATGATTCCGCCTGTTACAAACGGCTGTGCCGCCTCTAACAGTGAAACCATATATTGCTCGTTCAACGCTGTAAAGCTCCCGCCAAAAAAGGCCAGCTCCAGCGTTTTGTCGCTCAAATCACCCTGCGCTGCTGTTTTTATCGCCTGCACAACATCTGCCGGCGTGGGCTGTTTGTGCACACCGGTGATTTGCGTTTGATTGCAAAAGCTGCATTGGTGCACACAACCGTTGTGCGGCACAAAAACTGCAATATTCCCGTGTTTAATAGCCCATCAGCTCCAATGCTTCTCTTGCCGCCTGCTGTTCGGCGTCTTTTTTGCTTCTGCCGCCGCCCTTTCCGATCACATTCTGATTCAAATGCACCTCAACGGTAAAGTGTTTGTTGTGATCCGGCCCGCTCTCTCCTGTTAAAACATAGCTCAAATGCTCCTCCGGATTTTGCTGGATAATCTCCTGCAGCATCGTTTTGTAATCTTTGAACGGCTTTGGCTTTGGCGTGCGCACAGCCGGCTCGATAAACCGCAAAATGAACGACCGCGCCTGCTCCATGCCGCCATCAATATAGATTGCGGCGATGATGGCCTCAAACGCATCTGCCAAAATGGAAGGACGGGTATTGCCGCCGGTGTTTTTCTCCCCGTTGCTCAGCAGCAGATACTCCCCCAAACCAAGCTGTTGCGCAAAGCCGCACAATGCCTTTTCACACACCAGTGAAGCTCTGGTTTTGGTCAAATCACCCTCCGGCATATCGGGGCAATGCTTAAACAAATAATCTGCTGTTACAACACCCAGCACAGAATCGCCCAAAAACTCCAGACGCTCGTTGCTTTTGCCCGCCTTTTTGTTTTCATTGGCATAAGACGAATGGGTCAACGCTGTTTTTAAATACTGCTTCTCTTGAAACCGATACCCGATTTTTGCTTCGAGTGCCTGAAACATAAGTGCTGCTCCTTTCTGCTGCAATCGTAGTTTTATGATTCTGCCTGGCCTGCAATGCTCTCTGCAATCAGACCAACCACATTTGCCTGCACATACTGTTTGGTCAACCGCAACGCACTTTTAAATGCACGTGCGTCCGCATTGCCGTGTGCCTTGAATACCGGTTTTGCCGCGCCCAAAATCGGTGCGCCGCCCACTTCGGTGTAATCAAACAACTTTTTCAGGCGCTTGAGGTCTTTCATCACAAGCGCTGCTGCCAGCTTGTTCTTTACACTCTGCGTAAACATCGCCTTGATCTGTTTCATCAGCGCCATGGCCGCCCCTTCATACACCTTTAAAATCATATTGCCGGTAAAGCCGTCTGCCACCACAACGTCTGCGCCTTCCATCGGCATGGCTCTGCCCTCAACATTGCCCACAAAATTCAGGTCAGACGCTTTTAATAACTGATAGGCCTCCACCTGCACCTGCGTACCCTTGTTTTCTTCTCCGCCAATATTGGCAAGACCAACCGTCGGCCGCGAGATGCCCATCACCTTTTCCATATAGATGCTGCCCATCATGCCAAACTGCAGCAGCATGCCAGGCCGGCACTCATTGTTTGCGCCGGCATCCAGCAGCATAAAGCGCCCTGTGCTCTTTGGCATAATCGGCGCAAACGCCACCCGTTTGATCCCCTTGATGCGCTTGACCAGCAGCGTTGCACCCACCACCAGCGCACCGCTGTTGCCCGCAGAAAGAAATGCATCTCCTCTTCCGGCCACCAACAGACGACACCCCTCTGCCATTGAAGAATTTGCCTTGCTTTTAGTAATCTCAGTCGGCTCATCTTCCATCGTCATCACAGACGGCGCATGGGCAATCTCCATGCGATGCAGCGAAATGCCGTTTTCATCTGCCACACGGCGAATCACTGTTTCATCACCGGTCAACAGAATATCAATGTCCAGCTCTGTCACTGCTTGCGCGCACGCTTTTAAAATTTCCAGCGGCGCATTGTCACCGCCAAATGCATCTACAATGATTTTCATTTTCAAACCCCTCTCCCTGATCCCAAACATTGTGTCAAACATGCCAGCGAACGCCGGGCAAGCGCAGCATAACGCTCCTGCTTGCTCCTGATTTGCTCCGGCAATGGCGGCAGAATGCCAAAATTGGCACCCATCGGCTGATAATTGGCCGAAACGCTGCCCGCCACATGACGGCTCAGCGCGCCCATCATCGTTTCTGCCGGCAGTTGCAGCGGTGGCTCTCCCCGGTGCCGGCGCACTGCATTGATACCCGCCAAAATACCCGATGATGCCGACTCCATATACCCCTCAACTCCGGTAATCTGCCCTGCAAAAAACAGATTTGGCCGTATTTTGCAACTAAAATCCTGGTTGAGTATCCGCGGTGCGTCCAAAAAGGTATTACGGTGCATCACACCAAAGCGCACAAATTCAGCCCGCTGCAAACCCGGTATCATCGAAAACACCCGCTTTTGCTCCCCGAATTTCAAATTGGTCTGAAAGCCCACCAAATTCAGCAGGCTGCCCGCCTGATCTTCTCGCCGCAACTGCACCACAGCCCACGGTCTACGGCCGGTTTTCGGGTCTGTCAGCCCCACCGGCTTAAGCGGGCCATACCGAATGGTGTCCTCCCCGCGCTGTGCCAGCACTTCAATGGGCATGCAACCCTCATACACCTTTGGGTCCGCCACGTCAAATTCCTGCACCGGCGCACGCTCCGCTGCAACCAACTCCCGGTAAAATGCCTCATACTGCTCCCGATCCATCGGGCAGTTCAGATAGGCATCATCACCGCCCTTATCATAACGCGAAGCCGTAAAGCAGTCTTCCATCACCAGGCTCTCTGCCGTTACGATTGGAGCAGCCGCATCAAAAAAACGCAGGCTGCCACCGCAAAACATCTCGATCTGCGCTGCCAGTGCATCGGCCGTCAGCGGCCCTGTTGCCACCACCGCAATGCCATCGGCAGGCAGAGTCGTTACCTCCTGCGTTACCACCGTAATCTGCGGGTGTGATCTGATGCGCTCGGTCACCATGCGGGCAAATTGCACGCGGTCCACCGCCAGTGCACCGCCTGCCGGCACACGACATTGATCGGCACACGCCACCAGCAGCGAAGAAAACCGCCGCATCTCTTCTTTGAGCAACCCCGCAGCACTTTCCACGCGGTCTGCCTTGAGCGAATTGGAGCACACCAGCTCTGCAAAATCAGGGTTGGTGTGCGCCGGCGAACGCTTTGCCGGTTTCATTTCATACAGGGTCACTGCCAGACCCCGCCGGGCAATCTGCCAGGCTGCTTCGCAGCCAGCCAGCCCCGCTCCAATCACGGTGATACTCATGCTTCCTCCGTTTTTTCAAAACCACACTCCGGCGTTACGCAATACAGCTTTGGTTTTTTGCCCTTCTTTTTCAGCAGTGTTTTGCCGCACTGCGGGCATTTTTCCATCGCCGGCTCATCCCACGAAACAAAATCGCAGTTGGGGTACTCTTTGCAGCCATAAAACACACGGCCTTTTTTCGTTTTCTTTACCACAACGCTGCCACCGCATTTTGGGCATTCTGCGCCGGTTTCATGAATAATCTTTTTGATATTCTTACACTCAGGGTATCCCGGGCATGCGATAAATCTGCCATAACGGCCGGTTTTTACAACCATTTGCCGCCCGCACAGCTCACAAATAATATCCGTCTTGTCCTCCTCCAGCTGAATTTTTACGCCGTCCATTGCCTCTTTGGCTTTTTGCAGCGTTTGCGAAAACTCATCATAAAAGGTGTGCAGCTGCTGGGTCCACTCCTCATTGCCGTGCTCCACCTGATCCAGTTCACTTTCAACCTGTGCAGTGAATTTAATATTCACAATTTTCGGAAAATGCTCCTTCATCAGCTTGGTGATCACTTCGCCCAGTTCCGTCGGCTTGAGCGTTTTATTCTCCCGCGTCACATATTCACGCGAAGTAATCGTCGAAATCGTTGCCGCATACGTTGAAGGCCGGCCAATGCCGTTCTCCTCCAGCGCCTTGATCAGAGAAGCCTCGGTATACCGCGGGGGTGGCTGCGTAAAGTGCTGATTACCCACCAGCTCCTTGCATTTCAGCGGCATGTCTGCCTCGAGCACCGGCAGCGCACTTTTGGCCTCCTCCTCTTCGTCTTTGCCCTCTTCATACAGCACGGTATAACCGTCAAACGTCACCGTATAGCCAGAGGCCTTGAAGATATACTGCTTTGCACCAATGTCAGCCTGCGTTGTACTTTGCAGACAATTTGACATCTGGCACGCAATAAAGCGCTCCCAAATCAGTTTATACAACTTGTATTGATCCAGCGTTAAGCTGTCTTTCACCTGCTCCGGCGCAAGATGCGGCATTGTTGGACGAATCGCCTCGTGACCATCCTGCGCATTGGCTTTTACTTTAAACCGCCGCGGCGTATCGGGCAGATATTTCTTGCCCCAGCGCTCCAGAATATAATCCGCCGCTTCTTTCACTGCATCTTCCGAAATCCGCAGCGAGTCCGTTCTCATATACGTAATCAAACCCACAGCGCCCATTCCGGCAACATCCACACCTTCATACAGCTCCTGTGCCACCTTCATCGTTCTGCGCGCCTGAAAGCCCAATTTGCGCGAAGCCTCCTGCTGCAGGGTAGACGTAATAAACGGCGGTGCCGGCGATTTTCTGCGGGTGCCTTTTTTCACCTTGAGCACCTGGTACTCCGCATCCTGCAACTCGGCCAAAATCCGGTCTGCCTGCTCTTTGCTGGTCACCTTCATTTTGCCGTCAACATCGCCATAAAAGCTGGCCGGAAACGCCTTGCGCGCGCCTTTTGGAATCAGCTTTGCATCCAGTGTCCAATACTCCTCCGGCACAAACGCACGAATCTCATTTTCGCGGTCCACCACAATGCGCACCGCCACCGACTGTACCCTGCCGCCCGAAAGGCCACGGCGAATCTTCTGCGACAAAAACGGGCTGAGTTTATAACCCACCAAGCGATCTAAAATTCTGCGCGCCTGCTGTGCATTGACCAAATCCATATCAATGGCGCGCGGGTTTGCAACACCGTTTGTCACCGCTGTTTTGGTAATCTCATTAAACGTTACCCGGTTGGGGTCCTCAGTATCAAGTCCCAGCAAATATGCCAAATGCCAAGAGATCGCTTCTCCCTCGCGGTCCGGGTCCGTTGCCAAAAAAATCTCATCGCACTGCTCAGCGGCCTGCTTGAGCTCTTCCACCAGCTTCTCTTTACCCTTGATGACCTCATATTTTGGCTTAAAATTCTGTTTAATATCTACACTCAAGCGATTTTCCGGCAAATCGCGCACATGCCCCATCGAGGCCACCACCTCAAAGTCAGCGCCCAGATATTTTTTGATTGTTTTTGCCTTTGCGGGAGACTCCACAATGACCAATTTCGACATATGATAAACCACCTTTATCTCTATTACTTTCCTAAAACATATCAATAGCCCAAATCTTAATTACAATCACGTCAGGCTATATCTTCCGCCAGAATACGACTGCACCACACCGCACAGTTCCAGCTCTGTCACTGCAATTAAAATCGTCTGCACCGGCAAACCTGTGCCCGCCTGCAACTGCTCCAGCAGCATCGGCTCAGCCGAAAGCTGTTCTAGCACCTTGGCCGCTTCCGGCGAAAGCTCCGGCAAAACCATCCGTGGTGTGCGTTTCTGCGCCGATTTCTTTAACACCGGCTCCTGATGCAACTGTCGTTCCTGCTGTGGCGGGCGGCTGTCCGTTTGCGGGGCACGCAATCCATACGCTGCATACTCCTCCAAAATATCCTGCGCCTTTGTCACAGGTTTTGCGCCCGCCTTGAGCAAATTGTTTACCCCTTCTGAAACCGGGTTATAAATCCCGCAAGGCACGGCAAATACATCACGATTCTGTTCCAGCGCCGTTGCAGCCGTAATCAAAGATCCGCTGCGTTCCGCCGCTTCCACCACCAAAACGCCCACTGACAATCCCGATATGATCCGGTTGCGAATGGGAAAATTCTGCCGAAACGCCGGCGTTTTCAACGCAAATTCTGAAACAACAGCGCCACTTTGCGCAATGCGATTTCGCATCGCCTCATTTTCCATCAAATAGGGGTACAAAATGCCGCAACCCAACACGCAAATACTCTGGCCACCGCCCTCCAGCGCACCCAAATGCGCCGCCGTATCAATGCCTTTTGCGCCGCCACTGATGATCACCATACCGGCCTGCGCCAACTGCATGCTCAAATCATAGGCAATCTGCCTGCCGGTTTCCGTTGCGTTTCTGGTGCCGACCACCGCAAGCGCCGGGCCAGCATCCACATCCGGCAGTCTGCCCTTTATGTAAAGCAAACACGGCGGGTTTTCCAACTGCCACAAACGCTTGGGGTAACCAACGCAGGCCGGCGTTAAAATCCGCACACCTTTTTGTGCACCGTCCTCCAGCAACGCTGCGCCATCCTGCACCGTATACTGCTCCAGCCGCTGCAATTCTTTTGGCGTAAACATCCCCATCGAGCGCCACTGCACCATGCCCGCTTCATAAAACGCCGGTATATCCGGAAAATACGACAAAATCCGCTTCGGTTTAAAACTGCCCGCGCCCAGCGCAAGCTGCAACCACGCCCAATAGGATCTTACCTCTTCCATACCGCTTCCTCACCCTGCACGTTTTTCGTATTCCTCATCATTTCCCACATCAAAATTGCCGCCGCACCTGCTGCATTGAGCGATTCCGCCCTGCCGGCCATCGGTATGGTCACACAGTCATCTGCCAGCGCGATCGCTGTCCGGCTCAAACCATTCCCTTCATTTCCCACCAACAGCACCGTCGGCTTTGCAAAATCAACCGTCAAAATACGTTTGGCACGGGCGTCCGGTGCTGCTGCAAGCACTGCCAGCCCTTTTTCGCGGCACTGCCGCACTGCCACCGCCGTGTCCTGCTCCGCATAAACCGGTATGCGAAACACCGCGCCCATCGCAGCCCGCAGCGTTTTAGGGGCATACAAATCGCAACTATCTCCCAGCAGCAGCACGCCGTTAATGCCCAGCGCCTCAGCAGTACGCAGCACCGCACCCAAATTCCCGGGATCCTGCACTTGCTCCAGTGCCAGGTAGTGTCCGTCTGGCGGCATTTGCGCTGCACCGCGCTGTTCCTGCGGCAACCTACAAACACAAAATATGCCCTGGCTCTGCCTGGTATCCGCCAGCAGCTCTGCCACATGAGGCTCAATCTCTGTCACTCCACCGGCCAGACGCACAGCCGCTTGCAAATAACCGTCGTATTTCTCCAACGCATGCGGCGTTGCATACACCGCAGTGACTGCCAGCCCACTGTCCGCTGCATCCCGGCACAACCGCGCGCCCTCTGCCACAAACAGCCCTGTCTCCCGCCGAAATGCCGCCGAAGAGACCAGCTTTGCCGCCAGTTTGATGGCCGGATTCTTGCGGCTTGTAATCCGTTCACTCATAAGCGAAAAATCTCCATGTAACGAAAATTTGCGCTCGGAGAAACCTCCAAGCGCAACGATAGCTTGTTATCGGGCAGCCTTTGCCTTTTCTGCCAAAGCGGTAAAGGCAGCAGGGTCTGCCACCGCAATTTCTGCCAACATTTTGCGGTTTAAACCAACGTTCGCCTTTTTCAAACCATTGATAAACGTCGAATAATTCATGCCGTTCATCTGCGCAGCTGCAGAAATACGGGTAATCCACAAACGACGAAAATCTCTCTTTCTCTGTTTACGGCCAATATAAGCATAATTGCCCGACTTCATCACGGCCTGTTTTGCCATTTTAAAGTGTTTGCTTCTTGCGCCCCAATAGCCCTTTGCCAACTTTAATACCTTTTTTCTTCTCTTGCGTGTTGCCAACGCACCTTTAATACGCGCCATAATTTATTACCTCCAATTTTTGCTCCGTTGTCATCTTTTCCTTGGCTGCTTTTTCTGCATTATTTATACGGTATCATTCTCTTCACTGCTGCCACGTTCGTCTTGTCGGCCACCACAGTTTGTCTCAAACCTCTTTTGCGCTTTGTCGTCTTTTTATTCAAGATGTGCGATTTATTTGCGTGTGCACGAATCACTTTTCCGTTTTTCGATAATTTAAAGCGCTTTTTTGCGCCAGAATGTGTCTTAATCTTAGGCATGGGTAAGTCCTCCTTCAAATCATTTCAATCATCATTTTGCCGGTTTGGCAGTTAAAAACATTAGCATATTGCGCCCTTCCAATTTTGCGGGCTTTTCCACATTGGCAAATTCCTCCAGCGCCTGTGCAAAGCGGTTCATGATGTCATACCCGTGCTCCGGGTGTCCCATCTCTCTTCCGCGAAAGCGAATCGAAGCCTTCACCTTGTCTCCACCCTTCAAAAAGCGCATGGCATGACCCACCTTTGTGTTAAAGTCGTGCGTGTCAATGTTCAGCGAAAGCCGAATCTCTTTAATGTCCACCACATGCTGGTTTTTTCTTGCTTCCTTCTCCCGCTTGGTCTGCTCAAATTTATATTTGCCGTAGTCAATGATTTTGCAAACCGGCGGCGTTGCCTGCGGCGCAATTTTCACAAGATCCAGATCCTTCTCCGCTGCCAGCTCCAACGCCTTGTCAGCCGGCATCACGCCCAACTGGCTACCATCTGCATCGATCACACGCACTTCCTTGTCACGAATTTCTTCGTTGATCTGTAGCTCTTTACTGCTAATGATTACACACCTCCCAAACAAATTCAAACGCCTGCTTGTCATAACATAAAGAAAAACGCGGACAGAAACCTCCGTCCGCGCGTCAATAAACACCCAGCCCTTGCAAACCGCAAGCGCTGCCCGCATATTGACCCGTGCCGGACGACACCCCACAGGTGAGAACCTACTGGCTCTGCTTTGTTTTACTCGCATTATTCTAACAGTTTTCTTCCAATTTGTCAACAACAAATTTCCGTTCCCACGCTCCGGCCACTGCCTTGTTTAAATAAAACGAATACAACACGCAGCGTTTCACCGGCTTTTGATATACCTGCTCCATCGCATAGGCATACAGCTCCAACTGCGTGCAATAGCGCTCCCACAACGCTTGCGGGTCTTTCTCGCGGTCCGTTTTAAAGTCCACAATCACCAGCCCATCTTCTTCTGCAAACACGCAGTCCACCGCCCCCTGCAACACCGTGCATTGCTGCTGCAATTCCGGCAAAAGCTCCGCCTGCACCGCTGCCAGCGGCAGCTCAACCATAAATCGCTTTTCTTTTTCCACCGTCTGTGCCTGCAAAATCCGCCTGCCCAAATCACTGTCAAAAAACGCCTGCACGCGCGCAAAATCCACAGCCTGAGCCTGTTCCGGCGTCAAATAGCCACGCGCCAGCAATCTGTCACATTCTGCTTTGGCATCCGTATTTGCCGCACCATATTCCGCAAATTGCATAAACTGATGCAACGCCGTGCCGCGTTCAGCCGGTGTCAATCCTTTGCTGCTCATAAATCGTGGCCTTGCCAGCGCACGCGGCGTCTGCGCCGCCTTCCCCGTCAACTCCGAGGCCGTCACCTTAGCCGGCAACACCGTCAACTCCCGCCGCGGGTAGACAAACGCCAACATCTCCTGCACACGCGCAAGCAGCGCAGCGTCCACCTGCGGCAACTCTTCCGGCAGTAATTCCTGCTTCTGTTTCATCTCCGGCAGCTCCTGCGCCGGCACAAGCTGTATCTGCCACGGCTGCGAACTCGTATTGAGTACAATGTCCGCTTCCAGCAAAGCACGGCGGCGCAACTCTCCGCCATCGGGGTGACGCAGCGCACAAACCAGCAGCCAATCCAAAAAGCTTTTTGCACGGTTTACGGCAAACGGCTCCTGTTTTTCTCCGTCTCCCAGCGCCATTGCCGCACGGCGCAGCACACTGTCGATGTCCTTTACCGCAGCCAGCAAAATCAGCTTCTCCTTCGCGCGCGTCATCGCCACATATAGCACGCGCATCTCCTCTGCAAGATCCTCCCGCTCCAGCTCCAGTGCAATGGCTCTGCGCGGTACAGTCGTGTAACAGCCGCCCGTTTGCAAATCCTGCAATTTGATTCCAAGTCCCAGCTGCGGGTGCAGCAGCACAGCGTCGCGCTCCCGGTTAAATTGCTTGCCACACCGCGCCAAAATACAAACCGGAAACTCCAAGCCCTTGGAGTTATGAATACTCATCACCTTCACCGCATTCGCACCTTCCGAAAGCACCGACGCCGCCTGCAAATCCTCCTTTTTCCGCTCCAAACGATTGACATACCGCACAAAACCAGAAAGCCCGTGATACCCCGCCTGCGCAAATTTTTTGGCATACTCTGCCAAAAGCTGCAAATTCGCTCCCCGTGCCTTGCCGCCCGGCATCGTTTGTACCATATGCAAATACCCGCTTTTCTGATAAATCCGCTGCAACAACCGGTCCGCCGGCATCGTTGCCGCCAGCATGCGGTATTCCTCCAGCTCCTGCAAAAACGCAGCCGCCCGCGAGTGTGTTTTGCCGTATTCCCGGCACGCCAGATACAGCGGCTGCTTTCGCTTTCCGCTGCGCATCTGTGCCATTTCATCCGGCGTAAACCCATAGATCGGGCTCATCAGCACAGCCGCCAGCGCAATGTCCTGCAACGGGTTATCAATCACCCGCAGCAGCGAGAGCATCACAGCCACCTCCGCGGTGCGAAAAAAACCGCTCCTGGTCTTCGCGCAGGCTGGCACACCGTGCTTTTCCAGCTCTTTTACATACTCGGCCGCATGCCGGTTCACACTGCGCAGCAAAACGCAAAAATCACCGTAATCCACCGGCCGCTGCACACCGTTCTCTGTAATCATAAATCCCTGCTGCACCATGGTATGAATCTTCTCTGCGATACACCGCGTCTCCGCCTGCGTCACGGTTTCCTCCTGCTCTGCCTGCCTTGCAAGCTCCAGCAGTATCAACTCCGTCTGGCAACCAGACCGCTGCGGGTATTCCGCCTGCGGCGAAAGCAGCTCCTTCCCGCAGTAATCCACACCCCCAGCCTGCTCCGACATCAATTGAGAGAATACAAAATTAATCGTGTCCGTCACCGTCTCCCGCGAGCGAAAATTCTTGTCCAACACCAAATACGCCGGGTAACGATCTTCCTCCCTGCAATAGGGCAAAAAGCTGCTGCGTCGCTGCAAAAAAATCTGCGGCATCGCCTGCCGAAAGCCATAAATACTCTGTTTTACATCCCCCACCAAAAACAGATTTTCCTCCCGCTGCGAAACGGCACGAAACAGCATGTCCTGCGCCTGATTGGTGTCCTGATACTCATCCACCATCACTTCATCAAACCGCTGCGAAAGCGCCACCGCCTCCCCGGTGCGCTCATAACCATCTCCCACCGGCCGCACCAGCAGCTCCAGCGCCCAGTGCTCCAAGTCGCCAAAGGTTGCCGCCTTGCGCTCTGCCTTACGTGTCTGCAACTCTTGGTCAAACGCCAGGGTCAGTTCACACAGCTTTTCCATCATCGGTGCCATGCGCATCAAATCCGCCTCTGCCTCCTGTTCGCTTGCGCAAAACCACTCCCGCAGCTGCTTACCGATCACCTGCTTGGCCGTCTCACGGCACTGTAAGATCTGCTCATTCAGCTCCACATCATAGTCACCCTTCAGCCGCGGTTTTGTCACCCAGTGAAACTGCTCCACGGCAAACCGAGCACGGTCCCAATGCTCCTCTTCCAATACCTCTCTCAGCCGCTCCAACGCCGCCAAATCCTCTGCAAATTTCGCACGATACACACCATCGATCACCGCATCCTCCTGCATCAAAACCAGCGTGCGCCGAATCAAACCGATGCAATACTCCGCTGCCTGCTGCGCCTGCTGCAAAATCACCGCGCCCCAGGGCGTCTGCGCCGTGTCCGCCGCACCGCGGTACAGCTCTGCAATCTCCTCCAGCCACTTCTGCGGAAACGGGTGCGACCGCGTAAATTCATACAGCGCACACACCGTTCTTGCCAAACCGCCATCATCGCGGTTATACCCAAAGGCGCGCACCAGCGTTTCAAACGCCGCATCCTCCTGTTCATAATACGATTCCAGCACAGCCGTCACCGCAGCCTGCTGCATCAGCCGCAACTCTTCCTCCTCCAAAATCCGAAACTGCGGAGAAATCCCCAGCTGATCGCAATGCTCCTTCACAAGCTCCTGGCAAAAGCTGTGTATGGTGCTGATCTGCGCCTGCCCCAGCAACAGCTGCTGCCGCTGCAAATGCCGGTTATTCGGGTCTTCCGCCAGCAGTTTTGCCAGCGCCGCTGCAATTCTATCCTTCATCTCTGCCGCCGCCGCTTTGGTAAACGTCACCACCAGCAACCGATCCGCGTCCGTCGGGCACTCCGGGTCCGTCAACCGCTCAATCACACGCTGCACCAAAACCGCCGTTTTACCGCTGCCCGCCGCCGCCGAAACCAGCAGCGTTCCGCGCCTTGCATCAATCGCATCCTGTTGTTCCTTTGTCCATTTTGGCATCTTGCACACCTCCTTCCTGTTTCCACTCTTCCAGTACCTGCGCTTTATCCCTGCAAAAACGCTCTTTTCCGCCGTCGGTCTCCTCATGGCGGCACACCGCAAAATACGGGCAATATTCACACCCGTCATAATCACCTTTGAGCGGCTCGGCCTCCACCAGTCCCGCATGCAGATTCTGCGCCATATCCGCAATACGGCGCTTGACCTCCTGCAACACCAACTGCAACTCCTGCCGGCTGAGCAGCATGCTCCGACTGGCGCTATCCGGCACACCATCTTTGAGCTTCACACGCAAATACACGCCCTGCCCGTCCGGCTCCATGCTGGTGATCACCACCGTATCATCCAAGATCATACCATTCATGCGCAGCGCCTGATTGCGTTTGTGCGCCACCTTCTCCGCTGCTGTGCCGCGCTCTGCCGACACCACCGGCTCAAAAGCGGGAACATACAGCACCCCCGCCGGCTCCAGTTGTGCGTCCTGCGCAAGTGCCGCCAGATAGACAAACATCTGCATTTTCATGCCGTTGCGCACATTGCCCAGCGCAAATGCGCTGTCAAAATCCTTGCTTCCTGTCTTATAATCAACCACCCGCACATACCGCTTGCCGTTGTGATCCATAACGTCCATACGGTCGATTTTTCCTTCAACCAAAACGGTCGTTCCGTCCGGCAACTCCACACACAGCGGCGGCAGATCACCGCCTTCTCCCAGCGTCAGCTCATACCCCACCGGCACAAAGCTGCTTTGCACCAGCCCCTTTGCAACATGCAAAATTACTGCGCACGCCGTCTCCGCAATGCGCCGCAGCGCAAACCAAAAGCGTGCACGCTTCTCTTCTCCGCCGCCCAGTCTGCGCTCCAAATATGCCTGCGTCAGCTCCCACACCAGCTCCCACAGTCTCTCCGGCGTCATCTGCGCCACTTGCTCCGCGCTGTGCTCCTGCAACACACGCTGTAGCAATTCATGAATCAAGCTGCCATATTCCAACTGATCCATCTCTGCCGGCAACTGTTCCTTTAAACGCAGTCCATACCGGCAAAAATACTGAAACGGGCACAACTGATACGTTTCGATCTGCGTTGCAGAAACGCTCCGATGCGCTGCAAACAGCTGTCGAGCAGATGCCGGCTGCGCAAAGCGATACGGCGCCCTGGCATGCGCACGCTCCAGCGCTTCCATACGTCCAACATAATCCCGATCCTGCAAAAACAGCGTTTTCAACGCGATTTCCTCCGCACCGGCACTGCGGTATCCCCTGGCCGTTTCGGCAAACGCAGCCTCTTTTGTGCATGCAAAATACAGCACACCCAGCTCCGTCTCAGTCTGCACCAACAACTCCGGAAAAATCTCCCGCAACTCCCGCACCAAAACCGAGGGCGTCCTGCTCTGTCCGGTCAATTCCGCCCCCGGCCACGATACAAACAATCGTTCTGAAGCACACGTCATCGCCGTATAACCAAGATACAGCTCCTCTGCCGCGGCCTCCTCCGCTGTTTCGCTCAATGGCAGCCCCAGCGCCATCAGCTCTTTCCGTTCATTGCGGCTGAACACACCGGTATTGCCCGGTTCCGCCGGGAACACTCCCTGTGCCGCTCCGATAACAAACACCGCCCTGGGCTGCGCCGGCCGCATCCGGTCGGCTGTACCCACCGTCACATGATCCAAGCTTTGCGGTATGCCCGCCACATCATACGACAAAATCATCAGCCGCAACAGCTCCGCAAACCGCTGCAACGTCAGCGTCCGCTCCGCCAATGTTCCCGCACATTGGTCCAAAATCTCCATCAGCATGCCCCAAAGCTGCACCTGCTGCTGTGCAATCTGCAACTGTCCAGCCTGTTCCAGGCGCTCTGCCAAACGCTGCAACGCCTGTCCGGCTCCCAACTCCTCCAGCAGCTCATACAATCCTTTGGCATACGTCTCTCCCGTGCCACTGCGCAACCGCCACTCCAAGTGCCGCAGCGGTGTAATCAAACGCTCCCGCAGCGCGTTGAGCTGCACAAGCCGTTCCGCATCCTGCTGTGTCTGCGCTTCTGCAAAACCATCCGGGTGCGCCGTCCATTCCTCCAGCCATTGCCTGCCGCTGATATTCCACAAAAACACATAATTCTCCAGCAACGAGATCTCATACGCATCCAATCCAGCCAACCCTGTTTTCAAATAGACAAACACATCATCCGAAGCAAACCCACTTTTCAAAATCTGCAATGCATACAGCACCAAGCACATCAATGGTTCGGTATAGATCTCCCTCGGTACATCCGCAAAATACGGCACCTCATACTGCTCCAGCGTCGTTTCCAACACCCCGCGATACGGCTCCAAATCTCTTGCAATCACTGCAATTTCGCCATAGCGATAACCCTCCTGCATCACCAACTGCCGAATCGTCGCCGCAACATACGCCACCTCTCGCTGCACCGTTTCCGCGCTGTAAAGCACCACGCTCTCCGGCTGCTGTTGCACCGGTTGCTTTCTGCTGCGCAACAACTGCTGCTCCACCGTCTTCAGCGCTCCGTTCATAAACCGCACACCCTGCCGGCACAGCACCGGTTCCAGCTCTTTCGCACCGCACTCCCTTGCCAATCGCCGCAACACATGTCCCGTGTGCCGCACACGTGCAAACACCTCCGCGCCGCCCTGCTCGTCCAGTGTATCACACGTCAGCGCCACCGTCACACATGCCGCCTGTTCCAGCATCTGGCCAAGCAATTTAAATTCCTGCTGCGTAAATCCCTTAAACGAATCAATGTAAATCTGATACCCTGTAAAAAAAGCATGCGCGCCGAACACAGCCTGAAGCCGCTGCAAATCGTCCAGCGGATCCAGATAACTCTGCGCCACCAGCGCATCATACGTGCTCAAAATCAAACCTGTCTCGCGCAGCTTCTGCTGCAATCGCTCTCCCGGTACTTTTCCGGCCAATTCCACCAACTGCTCTGGCGCAATATCGCACATTTTCAGTTCTGTCAATGCCGAAAGCAATTGCGGTATCTGCTCCTCAGCGCGCTCTGCAAACAGATGCAATTCCTGCTGCATCTCCTCCAAGGCAAGACTCATAAACAAATTGCGTCCACCCTCGTCCAGTCTCGCAGCGCCAAACCCACCATAGTGACGAAAAGCCAGGTCTCCCAGGCGCGTAAAGCTCATCACCTGCACGCACCCCGCATGCTGTGGCCCCAGCAACTGCAACATCGCCTTCTCCGTCTCAAACGAATACTGCTCCGGCACCAGCAGCATCAGCTTTTCCTGCCCTTGTTCCGCAGCTGCTTTCACTTGCCCGCGCACCCACTGTGTCTTGCCACTGCCGGCTGTTCCCAATACAAACTGCAGCATTCCCGCACCTCCGTTGCGTCGTTTTCTGTTCTTTCAAGTATAGCACACCGCTTGTTCCAAAAAAAGCCCCTGTCACAATCGCAGCAAAGTAAAAAACAGCTTGCTTGTATGAACCAATCATCCCACAAGCAGCCATTTTACCCTCCTCCCACCAAACCGCCCTAAACGCCACATCGACTGCAACCGCTTTTACACTCATCCAAACGAGCATCCGCCCCGCAACCTCCTCCAGCCCCCTGGATGCACCCCACATGAAAAAAGAAAAATCACAAAGACCTTCTTCTTAAAACCGACCCAAACCAAAAAACAAATTATCTGTAAAAACGGCACAAAAATAAAGATTCCCTCTTACATTTTAATTGTAAACGCATTATGATAAAAGTAACCTGAATGAAAGAAAGAAGGGACATTATGAAAAAGTTTAATCAAATGAAAGAAAAACATATGGCAAAAGCATGCGGCGGCGCCTTCATTTTTGTACCACTCATCCTAGCCGTCACAGGTGTCATCGCCGGTGTCGGTGCCACAGCCTACGAAAGCAAAAACAAAACCAAATAAAAAAACACCTCACACGGTGTGTCCAGTTAAGAAAACATCATACGGCAAAAGAGAAACGGTATCGCTTCGGCTATGCCGTTTTTTATTTTTATCCGCTGTCAAATATTTAATAGATTTCCAAAATCCCGATACCGTAATAAACATCCACCTGTTACCTGCGGCTAATCTTGCTGTGATCGCAAATGATTCATAAAACCACACTCAAAACCCATCACTTATCACCAATCTCACCAAAAAAAGCACGCCATTCCCAGTGCGAATCCCCCCTGAAAATCTATGGTAACGTCCACTTTGCACCATCCACAGAGTTTCCCTTCTCCATATTAGCAAATATATCGTAAAATCTATAATCCTCTAAATAATAAACTCCCATATTAACATTGTTTCTATATTAATAATTGCATATAACGCTCTCAACCACTCCCCCTTTCCATATTTTCATCCAACTTATAATTCAACTCAGCTCTCCTATTCCCCTCCAACATCTCAATATCATCCACTGACTCAATACCCTTCTCTCAAACTCTCCCCCCAACCACTTCCCATATTAGCATCACTTTTTTATACTCACTCTTCCACACAACCTTCTCTCACTCCTCACCATAACCTCCCCCATCACAAAATAAAATCCCCCACAAAATCTCCACCCCCATCACGCAATATT
>CAKSFA010000009.1 GCA_934454125.1 uncultured Eubacteriales bacterium
ATGGCGCTTATATATAATATCAAATCTTTTTCCTCCTGTCAACTACTTTCTTTCCCTTTTTTTGCTCCGACGTTCTTATAATCCAAATTCGGTAATAAAAATGCAGTGGCAGCTAAAATTGGGCAGCATACCATTAACGGATATGAATACCGCAGCAAAGCTACAGGTGACAGCAAAACCGTAACCCACAATGCAATCAACAGAACCAGCGGCAATCCGTACCTCCACCTTTTGAAATAAATACACAAGGCGCCGTAAATTACAAGTATCCAACAGCCAAATCCTGGACTGAATAGCATAGAAATAACTGGGAACATTTGGTGACCTACTTCTTCTGTATAGGTGCTATAGGTACTATAGGCACGATCTAAGGCCGGGAAGAGACTGTGCCGATATATCATAATATACTTATTTTCTGGAATTCGTAGTAATGGAACTGTAACAACAGGGTAAACTTGGCGTGCCTGCTCTGCAACTGTATCCAAAGCTGGAAATAGACGATTCCTCTCCAGAATGAGATTTGACTTAAGAGATATCCCAAAAGTTTTTTCTGTACCGTTGCTCCAAGCAATATAAGGATGGGAAGTTCTCCGATCGGGGTAGTTCATTTCAGAATACCAGCTGCCGATGCTAACGGACAATGCTGCATTTAAATAAGTTGCCGGGGCTTTTTTGCCAATTGAAAGATAGATACCCGCATAATGTAACAAATTATGCTTAAACCTGTCTGTATTAAAATAGTTTTTTGTAGTGTCTGCAGTTCTCTGGTTATAAGCCTCTGCCACGTTATCCCGATCAATCAATTCAGATACAGCATTACGCTCCTCCAGCGTTAACTGTTCGCTATTATCACGCACCGCACGTGCCATTTGTTGAATTGGCACTGATAGCGCTTCTCTGAAGTCACCTTTTTCTACACCAATAATGTGATACAGCGGACCGGTATATAAAAAGTTTACCGCAATGCAAATTGCACAAAGCAGCACTGCCTTGGCACGGTGTTTTCTGCTGCACCAAATAAAAAACGGAATTAATAATAGGAGCATATAAAACCCGTTATTGCGCAAAAACATCATCAGGCATATTGCAGCTACAAAGCGAATCATGCAAAATTTATTGTGATAAAAATATTCTCGGTTTTGCACCATATCAAATAAGAATAATACAACTAATAGTACGATTGCAGCAAATAGTACATCTTTGGTTGCACTTACTGCAAATATGGCATGGATTGGTAGCAACGCAAAATACAGCACTGCAAATACTGCCATTGCCATTGGTGCTTTGATTCTGGCAACCCAGTAGCATGCGTAAGCAAATGCTGCAGATAGCATTAGTGTTTGCGAAAGTGAATAAATCGCCATACCTGCGGCATACGTACCAAATAGAGCTTTGCCTATTGCAAACGTACTATATAGATATAGCGTATGCAAAATAGGATGATGCGCATTAAGTTTACCATTATAAAATATCTGCGATAATTGATATGGCGCATCATAATTGTAAATGCCGGGAAACGCCGCCAGATAAGTCGGCAGCCAGCATAACAGAATCACGGCCCATGCAACAAGAAAAAAACGCCAATTTGGCTGTAGCCACATTTTCTTCGTATTCTGAATACGCAAAGCATATACACGCGTGTGCACAGACGGTAAATAAGAAAATAGCAATACAAAAAAAGCTGCCAACACAATAGTAACACCACAAATTGCGGCAAAAAACCATAGAAAATCTCCAATTTGGTCAAGTGGTAGGTGGTCGTATAGATACATTGCTCTGCCACCCAGCAATGTAGCACCCAGCCCAAAGGCAAATAGCAGACTGGCCGCTAATTTGCGCTTGCTGCACTGTTGGAGCGCATGGTAGATTACAAAAACAAATAGACCAAATAGAACCACAGACCAGACGCTATTGCCTAGTAGCGTCTGGTCTTCTGTTTTGAGGGATGCCACACAGCCCCACGTGCCAAACAACGCAAGCAAAGCTGCCCACAGCAAACGGTAGCGGTAGAAAAATTCACTGTATTTCGTTTGTTTCATCGCTTAGTTTTCCCCCTTGTTCATCGTTGCGCTGCAGCGCTCTGCAACGGTCTGCAGCTAGATTTAGATCTAGTTCAAAGCGCTGCCTGTCCCGCTGCCGGATTACATCTAAAATAAGACCGCTAAAAAACGCATGGATTGCAATTAAATATAAGAAGCCGCATACAATCAGTGTTGGAATTTTTTCGACTGTATTTGTCAGAAAAAAAGAGATGAGGATTGGTACAAAAAAGCCAGTGCTGATGCAGGCTAAAATCAATGCTAAAACCCCGAAAAACGGCATGGGACGGTAGTTTTTATACAATCGGAAAATAGTGCGCAGGACCCGCGCACCGTCTGAATAAGTGTTGAGTTTTGACTGGCTGCCCTGTGGGCGATCGCGGTAGGTAACGATGATATTATCGACTTGTAGATTTTTATCGAGTGCGTGAATGGTCATTTCTGTTTCGATCTCAAACCCCTTGGAAAGCACTGGAAATGTTTTGACAAATGTGTAGCTAAATGCTCGATACCCAGTCATAATATCGCGGATATTATTCTGAAAAAGAAAGTTAATCAGACCTTTAACTGTTTTGTTGCCAACATTGTGAAATGGGCGGTTATTTTCAGTGAAATAAGTGGAAGAAAGACGGTCTCCCACCACCATGTCGGAACCCTGAAACAGTACTAAATTCGCCATTTCGCGGGCATGATCGGCTGGGTAGGTATCGTCACCGTCTGTGATGATATAGCACCTTGCATCAATGTCGCGGAACATGGTGCGGATGACCTGCCCTTTGCCCTGGCGGCGCTCTGTGCGGACGATGGCGCCGGCGGCTTTGGCTTTGGCTGCGGTGTCGTCTGTGGAGTTGTTGTCGTAGACGTAGATTTTGGCCTGGGGCAAGGCTTTGCGGTAGTCTGCGACAACTTTGGCGATGGTTTGACCCTCGTTATAACAGGGAATCAAGACTGCGATTTCGTCCATGGAGCGGTTCACCTCAATGCAATAGTTTTGACAAAAATTCGGGATTTTATCTGAAAATATCTCGATTTTAAACGACCAAAAACCCCCGTTTGACGACACGAAACGGTCATAAAGCGACCATAAAACGCCACTTTTCACACTTTCGTAATAATTTTACCAATTTTGAGTTGAATGACAGTTTTGTTCCGGAGTGAAATCAATTTTTAGAAAATGAGACACCAGAAATTTTTTCAAATCGTCTTGGTGGCAAATATGGTCGCGTGAATTTTTTAGGATAACTGTTTTCATTTTACCACAAGACCGAATCGGTTGCAACGAATTTTCGACAAAGTTCGATTTTGAAAAAACGGCGGATCGAATCAGGAGAACATTACAATGATTGGAGACGGAAGGGTGAGGGGATAATAATGGGATTGGGTGGAGAGACAAGTGAATGAAAATTGAGGGCGAAGAAACAGATTTTTGGGCATGCGGGGCTTGCGATGCGGAGAGATCACGGGTGGTTGGGTGAGGGAGAAATGATGGGGTTGGGGGGAGAGACAAGTGAATGGAAATTGAGGGCGTTGGTCGTTTGGATAAACCGATTTTTAGGCATACGGGACTTGTAATGCGGAGAGATTGCGGGTGGTTGGGTAAGGGAATGGTTGGTTTATAAATGATTGAGGTGGCAGAAGTTGAGAACAGAGTGAGGATCGTCGAAGCACGGTACGGTTTGTAGAAGCAGACGGAGAAAGCAGGGAATGACAGGCAATAATAGAGGAAAGTAGAGAATGGACATAGTTGTGAAAGGAAACGGAAGCAGGGTGTGACTGGTGGAAGCGGTGAGGAAATGCAAAGATTTTGAGAAGGGTAAAATTTTGGAAGAAGTGAGACAATTTATGGAGTTTGTGAGAATAAAAAACGCCTGTCTGGCTTGTTTGCGAGACAGGCAGGGATCAATCGGAGCGGGCGCGGGTAAAGGAAACTGCGACGGAATCAAAATCGGCAAGGGCTCCGATCTGCGCTTTTTGAAGCGTGAGGCTCAGGCCGCCGATTTGCGGGGAGAACGCAAACACCGCACAGGCAACATCGTTTGCAGCGGCGGACAGCAAACGGCGAGGCGTTGCGCGCAGCGTATGTGTGATATGGGCGATGAGAGCGGCAAAGTCAATCGTATCGGCCGGATGATCGGTTTGCATTGCTGTTTGCAGCGAGCAGTAGAGCGTCAGGTCGAGCTCCAGCTCTTGCTCAAACTGTAGCTCTTCTTTGCTGTAGCCATTTTTTGCCATGATGCGCAGACCGCGCAGATGTAGTTCTTCCATGAACACGCTCCTTTCAATACAGCACGACGGTGTTTCCGCTGATTTTGCAGCGGCTCTGATTGCTTTGCGTTTGCTGCGTTTGGGTATCGTAGATATTGGTGATGGGGGTGGTTTCGCCCGGAAGGGTGCGGGTGGTGATGATGTAGCGGTCTTCGATACAGGAAAGCAAGCGCGCCCCCGTTTTTGGCACAACGGCGTTGAGAGTGGAGCCGAAAAAACCCTGCAGGGAAAGACTCTCTTTTTGTGCTGTGATGCAAAAACCACGCATGTTGGCGGTATCGAAACAGAATTGCGCAGGCGGCTGATGCTGAGTGCGGGTAAGCGGTGCGGCAACGAAACGCTTGCCGGTGGATTTTTGGACTCCGCACAGACGCTGGTCATTCCAAGGGAAATATTTGGCTTTGAAATAGAGGTTGTCTGCGTCCATGCCGACATAACGCAGAAGCGCGGAGGAATCGGCGCAGAAGAGTGTTTGCAGCTCAGGCAGTTGATCGGTTTGAGCGGCGTGCGCAAGGTCTGGCACCGTGCAGACGAAAACTTGGTCGCAGACGTGGTTGCCCAGCCAGGTGCGGTTTTGGTAGCAATGCTCTTTTTCGCGCTCGGAACCGTTGGGAGACAACACAAGCAGGTGCTGCACGCTGTTTGCCTGGTAGGGCACTAGCCAGTTTGCCGTTGGCGGACAAAGACGGGCATCTTTGAGACAATGGTAAGTTTTTGCCGGCAGGCTGTAAAGATATGCCATACGGGGTAGACCTGTGAGCGCGTGGTACTCTGTAAAGAGATGGCTGTGCGTCTCGTTTTTGCCGGTGACGATGAGGAGATGGTCGGAATCAAGCGCGGTGCAGTGCAGGAAATTGCCGATGAAATTGATTTGCTCGAAGGTCTGTTCTTTGCCGGTGTGCTTATCAATGCGCAGGATCCAGGCGGAGCTGCCGCCGTTTTCCATGACGACGAGCAGCTCGTTTGGAAACGGGAAGTAATGACGGCGGTACTCTGCACGCAGTATGTAATTGGCAACGATGCGCTCCTGCCGGTTGTTGTGGTCGTACTCCAGCAGAAACAACGTATTGTGGCCTTCTTCTATCTTTTCTTCGGCGTACCATACGGTTTGGTCGTTGATCTCGATGAGTGCAATATCGCAGACACGCAGTGTGTTGCGCATATCAATGACCGTCATCTCAAGCCCTCCCTGAATCGTTTTTTGTTTTGATTATACCACAAAAAGCGACAAATTCCATTCCTATTTTGTGCCGGACACGGTATAATAGAAGAAAAAGGAGGGGATTGGATGAAGCGCAGGAAAACCCCGCCGCCGGAACTGGATATTCACGGGCTGCGGGAGGAGGAAGCGCAGAGAAAAATCGCTGCGTTTTTGGACGGGCTGGACGATGGCGTGTGTGAGGTGGTGATTATACATGGTTATCGCGGAGGGCAGGTGCTGCGGGATATGGTGCGCACACAGCTGCGGCACCCACGGATTGTGAGCGTGCTGCCTGCTTTGAACGAAGGAACGACACGCATCATTTTAAGCGTGTGATGCAAAAGAGCTGGCCTGAAACGGTCAGCTCATTTTTGGGAGCGGGTGGAGGTGTGTAAGTTGTTGCAGGGCTTGCTGTTTGTCTGCTTCGATTTGGGTACGCAAGGCTGCAAGAGAGGGGAACTTTTGCTCGGGGCGCAGGTAGGACACCAGTTCGACCGTGATGGTGGCACCATAAAGATCTCCGGAGAACGCTGCCAGCCAGGTTTCGGAGGTGGCCAGATCGGAGTCGCCGATGGTGGGGCGTATGCCGATGTTGGTAACGGCATGGCGCTGCGTGCCGTCAGGCAGTGTGACCAGTGAGGCATATACACCATGCCGGGGTACGATCAACTCGGGCGAAAGCATCTGATTAGCCGTGGGACAGCCAATGGTTCTGCCCAGTTGGTTGCCGGTGATGACCGGATTTTGGTAGGAGAAATATCTACCCAGCATTTGCGCTGCCTGCTGTGGCTGGCCGTTTTGCAGATAAGTACGAATCTGCGTAGAGCTGACAGGCATGCCCTGCGGTGTGGTAATGGCCGGGATGATTGTGGTTTCGATGTCGTGCTGCGCGGCATATTGTGCAAGCTGCTGCGCGCCGGCTGCGCCACCCTTACCAAACCGGAAATTAAAACCGCAGAAAATGTGCTTTGCGTTGCAGCAATCGTGCAAAACCGTTTGGACAAATGCCTGCGGGGAAAGCTGCATGACTGCGTGGAACGGAGGGATGAAGAGTTGCTCGATGCCCAAGTTGGTAAGCAGGGTGTCTCTGGTGGCGGGGGTGAGCAGCGCCGGAACGGGCGCGCCGTGCAGCACTTGCTGCGGATGCTCGGAAAAGGTAAAGACTGCAGGAGACAGCCCACACCGGCGTGCAGCAGAAACGGCTGTACTGAGCACGGCTCTGTGCCCCAGGTGGAGGCCATCGAATACACCCAGTGCAAGTGCGGTGGGTGTGGTTTGCGGTGTGAGATTGGTGACGTGTTTCATTGGGATCGCTCCGTTTTTAGAACAGTTTTGCAACGCATAAGGCGGATTGGGGAACGGAAATGACGCCCAGACCCAGAAAGGTATCGGTTGCGTCATAGACACGGTAGATGGTGTTGTCTTGTCGCTGGGCGTCGGCGGACAGGCGAAGACGCTCCAGACTGAGGGCACCGCCATTGGCAAAGCGGGTGGCCTGCGCTGCTGAAATATGCAGGGCTGGCTTTGCCTGAAAGATAGTATCAACGGGAATGAGATGCGCGGAAAGGTTTTGTGTCTGCTGCCGCAACGTTTCAAGCGGAACCGCTTGTTCGATAGAAAAACCGCAGGCTGCGGTGCGACGCAGGTTTGTCATAATTGCACCGGTGGAAAGCTGCCGGCCGATATCGTGACACAGGGTGCGGATATAAGTACCTTTGGAACAGGTGACCGCCAGTGTGCCGGTTTGGGTAGCTTCATCAAAGGATTGCAGGGTGCAATCATAAATGGTGACCGGTCGCTTGGAACGCTCAACGGTGATGCCCTGCCGTGCAAGCGCGTACAGTCGCTGACCATTTTGCCGCACGGCGGAATACATCGGCGGTGTTTGCAGAATTTGACCGGTGAACTGCGGCAGAATCGCTTGCAGCTGCGCCTGCGTGACGTGCGCCGGGCGCTGGGCAAGAACGGTGCCGGTGCTGTCTTGCGTGTCGGTCTCGAGACCCAACTGGAATTGGGCAAGGTACGATTTATCGGTGTCTTCTAAAAAGGGAATGGCTCTGGTTGCTTTGCCCAGCAGCACCGGCAAAACACCGGTTGCCATGGGATCCAGCGTGCCGGTGTGGCCTGCCTTTTTGGTGTGATACAGCCCCCGGACGATGGCAACGACGTCAAAGGAGGTAAAATTTTGCGGTTTGTCGATTAAGAGCATGCCGTTCATAACAGGAGCCTCCTTTGTGGTATTTTAAACGCCGGTTTGGTGGAGGTGGGTGGACGCTGCCTGTTGCAGCTGTGATTGGGCCGTGGCAAGATCAGCGGCGATGACACAGCCGGCTGCTCCCTTGTGGCCGCCGCCGCCAAATCGGGCGCAGATGGCTGAGGCATCATACGGCGGGGTGGCGCGCAGGGAGATTTTGTAAACCCCGCTCTCTTTTTCGCGCAGGGTGGCGGCGATGAGTACGCCTTCGATTTGGCGCGGAAGCGCGGCCAGGCCTTCGATATCGCTTTCTGTGGCACCGGCGGTTTGCATCATTGCTTCGGTAATTTGCATCATGGCAAAGCGGCCGTTTTCAGAAAACACGATGCTTTCCATCGCCAGGCGCTCGACTGTGAGGCGGGCGCGGCTTTTGGTATCAAACAGCTGCCGGTTGAGTTCGGCAATATCAGCGCCGGCCTCTGCGAGTGCGGCCGCTGTGCGGAAGGCTTCTGCCGTGGTATTCGGATAGCGAAAGCAGCCGGTGTCGGTACACAGACCGGTGTAGAGACAGTTGGCCAGATGCGCATCAAGCGGGACACCCATGGCGCACAGCAGCTGGTAGATGATTTGTGTGGTGGAGGCTGCCGTGGGGTCAACATACGTTTGTTTGGCGTAGTCTTTGTGAGAAATATGGTGGTCAATGGCAAGGTCGATTTGATCTTTGTATTGCTCGGTGGCTGCACCCAGCAGCTGGGTGTCGGCAAGATCGACTGCGATGATGCACTGAGGCTCAAACTCCTCCGGCGCAAGCTGAGAAAAAAGCTCGGTGTATTTTTGCGGAACGGGGTCTGCGCATGCAAAGCGGACATGGCGACCCATGCGTTGCAGCGCAGTGCTCAGTGCAGCGGCGGAACCGATCGTGTCTCCATCGGGTGATTTGTGGCTGAGAACCAGGATATGATCGGCCTGTTGAAGGAATGTTACCGTTTGTTGTAGATCAATCCGCATGGCGTTTTTCTCCGTTTAAATCATCAATCAGTTTGGAAATGCCCGCACCGTAGGCAATGGAGTCGGTTGCGGTGAAAGTCAGCTGCGGAACATGGCGCAGTTTTAAGCGGTGACCCAGCTCTCGGCGGATAAAGCCGGAGGCAGAGGTGAGACCCTGCTGCGCAGTTTTTGCCTGCTCAAGCCCCTGCATGGCGCTGACGTAGACCGTGCAATACGAAAGGTCGTTTGTGACATCGACGCGCACGATGCTCAGCAGCCCCTGCTGGACGCGGGGGTCTTTGAGCTCACGCACAATGGCGGTGAGCTCGCGGTGGATATCTTCTGTGATGCGTTGCAGTCTGTGACCTGCCATACGCTTTACGCCTCCTTTGGCGGCGGTGTGCCGCAATGATAACAAAGGGCAGGCACTGCGCCTGCCGCTTGGGGTCAGTCTTCGCGATATTCTTCCATTTCGTAGGATTCAAATACGTCGCCCTCTTTGACATCGCTGAAATGCTCTAAGGTGACACCGCATTCGTAGCCCTCGGCAACCTCTTTGACGTCGTCTTTGAAGCGGCGCAGAGAGGCGATTTTATCATCGGCGATGATGATGCCGTCGCGCACAACGCGTACCAACGAATTGCGCACGATTTTGCCGGAGGTGACGTAGGAGCCCATGACGATGCCGACGTTGGTGATTTTGTAAACCTGGCGGCATTCTGCTCTGCCGTGGAGCACCTCGCGGTATTTGGGTGCCAGCAAGCCTTTCATCGCAGCTTCGACATCTTCGATGGCCTCGTAGATGACGCGGTAAAGATGCAGGTCGATGCCGTCGCGCTTTGCGCTTTCTTCTGCGACGGGATCCGGCCGGACGTTGAAGCCGATGATGATGGCATTGGACGCGCCTGCCAGCATGACATCGGACTCGCTGACAGCACCGACGCCGCCGTGGATGACTTTGACGCGCACTTCGTCATTGCTGAGTTTTTCAAGCGATTGGCGCACGGCTTCGAAGGAGCCTTGCACGTCTGCTTTGACGATGATTTGCAGCTCTTTCATCTGGCCTTCTTGCATTTGGTCGAACAGATTGTCGAGCGTGACCTTGGTTTGCGCATTGAAGCGTTCTTCTTTTTGCTGTGAGCGGCGTTGCTCGACCAACTGGCGGGCAAGGCGCTCATCGGAAACGGCGTTGAAGATGTCGCCGCCCTGCGGAACGTCGTCAAGACCGGTGATTTCGACCGGAACGGAGGGACCGGCTGTTTTGACATGCTCGCCCCTGTCGTTGGTCATGGCGCGGACTCTGCCCACGGTGGTGCCGGCAACGATGCTGTCGCCGGTTTTCAGGGTGCCGTTTTGCACCAGAATGGTGGCAATGGGGCCTCTGCCCTTGTCCAGGCGTGCTTCGATCACGGTGCCTTTTGCAGCTCTGTCGGGATTTGCTTTGAGCTCTTTCATATCGGCAACAAGCATGACCATTTCAAGCAACTCGGGAATACCCTGACCGGTCAATGCAGAAATGGGCATGCAGGGAACGTCTCCGCCCCACTCTTCCGGTAGAATTTCGTGCTGGGTGAGCTGCTCTTTGACTTTGTCGGGATTGGCGGTGGGTTTATCCATCTTGTTGATGGCAACGATGATGGAAACACCGGCTGCCTTGGCATGGCTGATAGCCTCGACCGTCTGCGGCTTGATGCCGTCGTCTGCTGCGACAACGAGAATGGCGATGTCTGTAACCTGTGCGCCGCGGGCACGCATGGTGGTGAAGGCTTCGTGGCCGGGGGTATCGAGGAAGGTAATCTCGCCGCCTTTGACGGAAACGCGGTAAGCACCGATGTGCTGCGTGATGCCGCCGGCCTCTGACTTGGTAACGTTGGCTTTGCGGATGGCATCAAGCAGAGAGGTTTTGCCGTGGTCAACGTGACCCATGACAACGACGACCGGTGCTCTTGGCACCAGGTTATCATCTTCATCTTCGCTGTCGTCGATGATTTGCTCTTCGATGGTGACAACGACCTCTTTTTCGACTTTGGCGTGGAACTCCATGGCGATGAGGGAGGCGGTGTCGAAGTCGATGACGTCATTGACAGTGGCCATGACACCCATGAGCATCAGTTTTTTGATGACCTCTGCCGCGGTTGCCTTGAGACGCAGGGCAAGCTCGCTGACGACGATTTCGTCCGGCACGGTGATGGTCATTTGTTTTTTCTGGCGCTCTAACTGAATGCGCTTGAGACGCTCTGCTTCGGTTTCTTTGCGGGAATTTTTGGGCTTGCCGCGGTATTGACTGCTGCGCTGCGTCAACTTTTGCTTATTGACGGTATGGTCGGTTTTGACCTTTTCGCTTGCAAGGCGATCATATTTTTCGTTGTAACGGTCCATATTGACTTGGGAGGTGCGGGTATCGACGATTCTGCCGGCCGGTTTTTGCACCGTTTGTGAAGCGACAGGCTGCACTGCGGGCTGCCCGGCCGGTTCGCTTTTGGATTTTGCCGGCGCTTTGGACGCTGCCGGTTTTTCCGGAGCGCTTTCTTTTGTTTTTTCTGCCGGTTGTTTTTCTGCGGGTTTTTGTGCAGCATCCGGCTGCGGTTGTGCCTGCGCTTGCTGAGCTGACGGCGTTGACCGCTGTGCAAAATAAGCTTCGAACGATTCTACGCTGTTTTGCTTTGTGAATGCATCGAACACAACGTCAAGTTCTTCTTCTGTGAGCGCGGTCATGTATTTTTTTGGCTCTTCGCTGAGCGGTTTGAGCACTTCGATGATGGCTTTATTTTCGACATTGAGGTCTTTGGCAACCTCGTTTACGCGGTATTTTTTCATCATATGGTCCTACTCCTCCTCATTCTTCTCTGTAATGGTCCGTTGGGCTGCACAGGGCATACAGCTTGTTGGCAAAGCCGGCGTCGTTGACGGCGATGACACCGGTGCGTTTGCCCAGCGCGGCGCCTATTTCATCCATGGTGTGTGCCATGGTAAGTAGTGTGGTTTTTGTATCTTGTGCGGTAAAACAAATGCTTTTTTGGGTGCGGGGAGAAAGATCTGCTGCTGTGAGCACCAGGAAGGCTTTGCCCGTGTGCATGGACTCGACTGCGGGGTCGTGCCCCAGAGAGAGCTTGCCGGCACGGCGGGCCAGCCCCAGCAGAGACAGCAATTTATTCTGCATATTGCCCGATCTCCTCTTCTAAGCGCTCAAACACCTGCGGGGGAATTTGACAGGAAAAGGCGCGCTCGAAACGCCGCGCTTTGCGGGCTGCTTTGAGGCAGTCTACGCTTTTGCAGACGTAGGCCCCTCTGCCGGATTTTTTGCCCGTAAGGTCTAGCAAAATCTCGCCGGCGGCAATGACAGCGCCGGTATCATCTTTTTCGCCGGGCGTTTTGACAATGCGCACCAGCTCTGTTTTGGGCTTCATTTCTCCGCAGCCGGTGCATTTGCGCAGGGGAATCTTTTTTTTCTGCATGTGATCTACCGCCTTTTTATGGTGTTATTCCTCGGTTGGTTCTGCCGGTTGGTCTTGTTCCGGCAGTGCGTCCGGCTCTTCGCCGTAGAAGCCGCTCTCTGGTTTGATGTCGATCTTCCAGCCGGTTAATTTGGCGGCAAGGCGGGCGTTTTGCCCCTTGTTGCCAATGGCAAGTGAAAGCTGGCTATCCGGCACAGTGACGCGGCAGGCGCGGTTTTCGGCATCTGTGACAACGACGGAGAGCACCTCTGCCGGGGAAAGCGCTGCCGAAATGAACTGTGCGGGATCTTCGCTGTATTCAATGATGTCTATCTTTTCGCCGTTAAGCTCGTTGACGATATTGGAGACGCGGGCACCGCGTGTGCCGATGCAGGCGCCGACAGCATCGACATCTGCGTTGTGACTGAGCACTGCCAGCTTGGTGCGGGAACCGGCCTCGCGAGAAACGGCTTTGACCTCGACGGTGCCGTCGTAAATTTCGGGCACTTCGGTTTCAAACAGGCGTTTGACCAGGTCGGGATGTGTGCGAGAGATCATGGCACGGGGGCCGCGGTCGGTCTCTTTGACATCGACGATGTAAACCTTGATGTGGTCACCCTCTCGAATTTGCTCATTGCCGACCTGCTCGCTACGGGGGAGCACTGCCTCTGCCTTGCCGATGCGCAGGGAAACAGCTCCGCTGCGGGGATCAATGCGCTCGACCAGCGCGCTGACCAGCTCTTGCTGCTTGCTTTGGAATTCTTGCATCATCAGACCGCGCTCGCCGTCTCGGATGCCCTGGCGGATGATGTTGCGTGCAGTTTGGGCGGCAATGCGGCCGAACTCCCTGGTGTTGAGCAGCAGCTCTACCATATCGCCCAAGGCGGCGTCGGGGTTGATTTTTTGTGCATCTTCTAATGAGATTTCGCAGCCGGGATCGAAGACTTCTTCGACGACCTCTTTGCTGAGGTAAACATCGAACGTGCCGGTTTCGGAATTGACCTGAACGCGGGCTTCTTCGTTACCGTAGCTATTTTTGCAGGCGGTGAGAATGGCTTTGGTGATTTTATCAAGCATAAACCCGACCTCGATGCCACGCTCTTTCTCCAAAAGATTCAATGCTTCAAACAATTCACTGCTCATGTTTTTAAAACTCCTCCTCAAGCTCTTCATCTATATCAATGTATTCATCGCAGGTTTTGATGGACGATGCGTCTTTTTTTGCAATGGTAAGCTGCTCGCCCTGCTCGGTTTCAAGCGTAAGGACACCATCTTCAAATGCTTGCAGAATGCCGGTGATCTCTTTTTGGCCGTTTGGCAGCGGGCGAAACAGCCTTGCCCTGACAACCGCGCCCAGGAACGCCTGAAAATGCGCCGGACAGAGCAGCTCGCGGTCGATGCCGGGGGAGCAAACCTCCAGGCAATATTCGCCGTCGATGGGGTCCAGCTGATCAAGCGGGTCATTGATAGCGCGGCTCATGGCCTCGCAGTCATCGAGTGTGACGCCCTGCGGTTTGTCGATAAACACGCGCAGGTACCAATAGGAGCCTTCTTTTTCATAGCGGACGTCCCACAAGGTTAGACCCAGTTGCTGCGCAAACGGCAGGCAAAGCTGTGTGACTGCGGCAACGGTGTTGCCGGATTTTTTCTTTTGTGCCAAACTGATTCACCTCAAATAACAATAAAAGAGCGGGCTGACCCACTCTTTCATCTTTCTTACGATTACAATCGTATTTTATCACAGCTTGCAGGTAAAAGCAAGGGGTTATGCCGCTTTTTTCTGCAATTTTCTAAAAAATAGAAATTTTTCAGAGCGGGTGGAACAGTGGATTATTCTTCCATCTGCCGGCCTAAAAATGCGGCGGCCACCTGCGTCATTTGAATTTCTGACTGCTGGGGCGGGGTGTTGTTGTCATCCATAAGCATGACAACGGCGCCGGAGACATCGCCGGAAGCTACGATGGGATACATCACGCCGGCGGGACGCTCGATGCCTTCAATGGGACGCATGGCCGGGCCGTCTTTGGCGCTGACGAATTTTTGGCGGCTGTGCATATATTCTTCCATGACGGGACTGACACGGCGTTCTAAAAACTCTTTTTTGGAAACGCCTGCCGTTGCTACAACATGGTCGCTGTCGCAAATTACGACGGGTACACCGGCAGTTTTGCTAAGTACCTCGGCGTATTGCTCAGCAAAGGTGGACAACTCACCCACAGGCGAATATTTGCGGAAAATGACACCGCCGTCTGTATTGGTGAAAATTTCGAGCGGGTCGCCCTCCCGAATGCGCAGTGTGCGGCGAATTTCTTTTGGGATGACCACTCTGCCCAAATCATCGATTCTTCTTACAATTCCTGTTGCTCTCATTGATTATTCAATCCTCCGCGTTACAAATTTGGCACACGCTTGTTCCGGTGCAATTTACCGAAATTAGTATTTGCGTCCATTCCAAAATTATTCTGCAGCTTTTTACAGCTTTTTTTGAAATTTTTTGAACAGCCGCCCCTTTTCAAATGCAGATGTTTTATACTATAATGAAACGAAAAGAACAATAACGAAAGCAGAGGCGGACAATATGGACCGGACAAAAGTAAAGCTGCGCATTTGTGGCATTGACTGCACCATTACCAGCGATGACAACGAAGAATATGTGCGCACACTGGGCGGCGAGATTGACCGTGCCATCAGCGCTGTGTTGCAGAAAAACAACCGCATTTCGCTTTCGATGGCGGCGATTATTACGGCGATGACGTATTGCGATGATGCTGCAAAGGCAAAGGCAGAGCTGCTGGAGCACAAGGCGATGACACAGGAGCTGCACCGTTTGCAGGAAGCAGAACAGGAGGCGCGCACACAGGCAGAGCAGCTGCGCAGTGAACTGGAGCTGATGCGGAGCATTTTGAACGAAGTGAAGCCGGAACAGCAGGCGCCGGAGCAGCAACCTGTTGCTACAGAACAGGCAGATCCGCTGGAGGAGTTGTATGGGTTGATCAACCTTGGCGCGCCGCCGCCGGAGCACGAAACCGAACCGGAACCGCCGATGCAGACCGTACAAAAAAAGATCGATTTGCCGGAAACGGACTTGCAGGAGACAGCAATACCGGCAGAGTCGGAAACCATGATGATGATGGGCGATTATACGGTGCCAAAGCCTCCGTATGAGCCGGAGTTGCCCAGCGATGAAACATTTTTGGGGTATTTTACACATGACTGAACAACAATCGGGATTGACCAGACGGCCAACGCCGGAAATTTTAGCACCGGCCGGCTCGTTTGAAGCATTGGAGGCTGCTGTGCGCAGCGGCGCAGACGCGGTGTATGTGGGAGGCAGCATGTTCAGTGCGCGTGCGGCTGCGAAAAATTTTGACAATGACGCATTGCAGGATGCAGTGCGCTATTGCTATGCAAGAGGCGTGCGGCTGCACCTGGCACTGAACACGTTATTGCTGGAACGGGAACTGAGCGATGCGCTGGCTTTGGCTGAATTTGCGTGTACGCTGCCGGTGGACGCCATCATCGTGCAGGACGTTGGTTTGCTGCATTTGCTGCGGAAAAGCGCACCGGAGCTGCCGCTGCATGCTTCGACGCAGCTTTCGGTGCATACACCAAAAGGAGCGAGACTGCTGGCAGAGCAGGGCATTGCGCGCATTGTGCTGGCCAGAGAGCTTTCGATTGCGGAGATTCGGGCAATCTCGCAGGAATTGCGGAGCAGCGGCTTTGGGCATGTGGAGATTGAGCATTTTGTGCATGGTGCGCTGTGTATGTCTGTTTCGGGTCAATGTTATTTCAGCTCGCTGCTGGGCTCGCGCAGCGGCAACCGCGGGCAATGCGCCCAAACGTGTCGCCTGCCATTTGCGGCGCAGGGCGGAAATGGCTATGATTTGAGTTTGAAGGATCTGTCAATGCCGGAGCGGATACCGGAGCTGTTGGAGGCGGGTGTGACCTCATTTAAAATTGAGGGAAGAATGAAGCGGCCGGAGTATGTGGCTGCTGCTACGACCGCTTGCCGCCTTGCTTTGGACCGGCAGGCGATCCCGCTGGAGTTGACGCAGAATTTGGAGGCGGTGTTTTCGCGCTCCGGTTTTACCGCCGGATACGCCGACGGGAAGTTGGGTAAAGAGATGTTCGGCGTGCGCACCAAAGCCAACGTGACCGACGCGACCAGCGCGGTATTTGGGCAAATACACGGATATTACAAAAATGAACGGCAAACGGTGGCGGTGACCTGCAGGCTGGTGGTAGCCAACGCAAAGCCGGTGACACTGACGGTGGCCGACACCGACGGACACAGCGTGACGGTAACGGCAGAGCCGCCGCAGGAGGCAGTGAACCGCCCATTGGAGGAGACACGCTGCACAGAGCAGTTGAAAAAAACGGGCGGCACGCCGTTTTGTATGACGAATGTGGAATGTGAACTGGAGCCGGGACTGACGATGCCGATCTCGGTGTTGAACCAGCTGCGCAGGCAGGCGCTGGATTTATTGCTTATACAACGGGAGCGGCACAGTGCAATTACATTTGTGCCGGCGGACTTACCGCAAGAAACGCCACCGGACAAGCCGGAGCCGCTCCCGCTGCGTGCGGTGTTTGCTGCGGTGCAGCATGCAGATCTGATACCGGATGCGGCACGGCAGTGCGAGCTGCTCTATCTGCCGGTGGGCACAGGTATGGAGGTTGTGCAGGAATTGCTGGACCGCGGACTGCCGCTGGCAGTGACGTTGCCGCGCGGCATGTTTGGTGTGGAGATGCAAATCGCCAAAAAATTGGAGCAGTTTTTGGCGTTGGGCGTGCGGGATGTTTGGGCCGGCACCGTGAACGGTGTTGGGCTGGCAAAATCGCTGGGCTGCACGGTGCATGGCGGGTATGCGCTGAATATTACCAACAGCGCTGCGTTGGCATGGTATGAACAGCTTGGACTGGCCGACACGGAGCTGAGCTATGAGTTGACATTTCAGCAGGCTGCGGCTTTGCGCGGCCGACTGCGGCGCGGACTGTTGCTTTATGGCAGGTTGCCGCTGATGCTGTGCCGCAACTGCCCGTGCAAGGTGTCTGACCATACCTGCAAAACGTGCGGCGGAACGGCCTGGCTGACCGACCGCAAGGGCGTGAAGTTCCCGGTGCAGTGTGACCACGGTTGCAGCGAGGTGATCAATTCGGTGCCGTTGGAAACGGCAGACAGGTTGCATGCACTGGCCGGCGTGCAGTTTGGTGTGTTGCGTTTTACTGTGGAAAACTCTGTGGAAATTGCGGAAACTTTTTTGCGTTTTTCTGCGCAAAAATTGCCGGAAAGCGCTTATACACGCGGACTTTATGAAAAAGGAATTTTCTGAATTATGTAAACCAGCACATGCTTTGTGGAAATGTGGAAAACGAAAGGAAGGATCTTTTGGCATTGTATTTGGCATCGGCGTCACCACGCCGCAGGGAGCTGTTGGAGCTGGCAGGATTTGCGTTTACCGTTGAGCCGGCTGAGATCGATGAAAATTTGCCGGAACCGGAGCCTGCCAAACTTGTGGTGGAGCTGGCAAAGCAAAAAGCAAAAGCCGTGGCACTGCAACACCCGCAAGACACCGTGCTGGCAGCAGACACCGTTGTAGCACTGGACGGACAGATCTTGGGCAAACCGCGGGACGCTGTGCAGGCCAGAGCGATGCTGGAAAAACTCTCTGGCAGGATGCACACGGTGTGGACCGGCTATTGCATACAACAGGGAGCACGCCAGGTGAGCGGCATTTGCTGCACAGATGTATATTTTTATGAACTGACCCCGGCAGAGATTGAAGGGTATATCGAAACAGGCGAGCCGATGGACAAGGCGGGCGCTTATGGCATACAGGGCAAAGGCGCACTGTTGGTGCGAAAAATTCACGGAGATTTTTATAACGTGGTGGGATTGCCCATCGCGGTCATCAGCCGCTTGCTGAGAGACTTTTGAAACAGGAAAAACTGACCGGTGGTTTTACAAAAATTTTAGTTGAGAATCATTGCGTTTCAGGTTATAATGAATTGGAATAGAAATTTCTAAACGATACCATATAGATTGTATTAAGAGAGCATGCTGCCAAAATTGCGGCGGATGAAAGGGGATTATCGATGTTTTCAAAGGATATTGGAATTGATTTGGGCACTGCCAATACACTTGTTTATATGAAAGGAAAGGGCATTGTGATGCGTGAGCCCTCTGTGGTGGCGGTGGACGTGCGCTCGGACACAGTGCTGGCTGTTGGCTCTGAGGCGAAAAATATGATCGGCCGTACACCGGGCTCGATTGTGGCGGTGCGCCCGCTGAAAGATGGCGTGATTGCAGATTTTGATATTACCGCGACCATGCTCAAGCATTTTATTCGGCAGGCAACCAAGTCCGGTTCGTTTGGCAGACCACGCATCGTGGTATGTATCCCCTCTGGTGTGACGGAAGTGGAACGCCGCGCCGTGGAAGACGCTGCAAGACAGGCTGGTGCCAACCATGTGGATTTGATTGAAGAACCGATGGCAGCAGCCATTGGCGCAGGCTTGCCCGTGGGAGAACCGTGCGGAAGCATGGTGGTGGACATTGGAGGCGGCTCAACAGAGGTGGCGGTGATCTCTCTGGGAGATATTGTGACATCGTGCTCGGTGCGCATTGCTGGAGACAAGCTGGATGAAGCGATTATCAATTATGTGAAACGCAAATACAATTTGCTCATCGGAGAGCGAACGGCTGAGGCGATTAAAATCAGTTTGGGCTCGGCATTTGCCAATGAAGAAGTGGACAACAATGCGCTGGACGTGAAAGGGCGCAATATGGCAGATGGCCTGCCCAAAAATGTGACCATTACCGGGCCGGAGGTGCGGGAAGCTTTGGCTGAACCGCTGGGATATATCATTGATTCGATTAAAAATACGTTGGAAAAAACACCGCCGGAGCTGGCTGCCGATATTATTGACAACGGTATTATGCTGACCGGTGGCGGTGCGTTGATACGCGGTTTGGACCGCCTGATTACACAGGAGACAGGTATGCCTGTGCACGTGGCGGAAAATGCCATAGACTGCGTGGCAGAGGGCACCGGAAAGCGGCTGGAAATTGAATTACCTGCACAATACTACAAATCACGCCGCAAATAAAAATGTTTGAAAAAGCGGAGGGTGTTGTGCTCTCTGCTTCTTTTTCTGTTTAGATGCAGCTGCTGACAAGGGAGGAACCGGCGGATGAAAGCTTTTTTTCGCAGTAGAAATTTTATCGTGTTTGTAACTGCTGTTTTGGTGCTCAGCGGTGTTTTGGTGTATTCCTCCCGCACAGGCGGAGGTGTGATCTCTGTAATTTGCGGGGTAGTGCTAACACCGATGCAGAAAATTACGGCGGCTGCTGCCGGAAGCGCGCAGGACAGCCTGGCTCAGGCAGGAACCTCGTATGAAGCTTTGCAGGCGGAAAATGAGCGGCTGCAGCAGCAGGTGAACGAGCTGAACCAGCAGTTGGCGGAGTTTTATACCTATCAGCAGGAAAATGCACAGCTGAAAAATTATTTGGGATTGAAAGCGGAAAACCCGGATTATCAGTTTGTTTCGGCAAGCGTGGTGAGCCGCAGTACCGCAAACCCGCTATTCACCCTGACGCTGGACCAGGGCAGCCTGGCCGGCGTAAAGGTGAATGACCCGGTGATTACCGATGCAGGCGTTGTTGGATGGGTTTCGAGTGTGAGTGCGATGTATTGCACAGTTACGACACTGTTTTCGCCTGATACCAGCATTTCTGCAACAGATAAGGTCAACCGCGAAAACGGTACGCTTGGCAGCACGGTGCAGCTTGCGGAACAGGGGCTGGTAAAGCTGGGACTTTTGGAGGCCGGCACGACAGTGCAGGCTGACGATTTAATTGTGACAAGCGGGATCGGCGGGCGCTTTCCAAAAAATTTGCTGATTGGCAAGGCGATAGAGATCAAAGCGGAGGAAGGCGATGTTTCTCGCTATGCGACCGTGAAGCCGTTTGCCGATATCAGTCAGGCGCGTGACATGATTATTATTACAAGCTTTCATGGACAGGGTGAAATCTCAGAACAGATTGCAGGGGGATGAGCGGTGAAGCATATTCGGCTGGTGCGGTATCTTGCTTATACGATTGAGTTGATGATTTTTTTTATGATACAGCAGACACCGGGGCTGGTGCCCTCTGTTTTTGGTGTTTTGCCAACGGTGTTGGTGCCCGCAGCCTGTGCTGTTGCACTGTTTGAAAGCCCTAGTTGTGCGCTGTTATTCGGCGTTTTCAGCGGGTTTTTACTCGATTACGGAACCGGCAGCACCTTTGGGTTGCATGCCCTGATTCTGGGCGTGAGTTGTTTTATTGTTTCGTTTTTGGTGCAGGATTTGTTTCAGCGGAATTTTTTAACCGGTATGATTATGATATTGGCGGTGACGGTGCTAGTAACACTGCTGCAATGGCTGTTTTTGTATGCACTGCGCGGTTATGACAGTGCGTTTTATGTGCTGCTGCGCTATTATGCAACAGGCACGGCTTATACACTGTGCACTGCACCGCTGTTTTATTATTTAAACCGCGGTTTTTCCTATTTACTGCACCGGACACGCCAGAAACCGTGAGGTTGTTCACGCAATCGTCAAATTTTTGTGTGAGAATAGCATGGTACATAAGAGCAAAACAGAAAGGAGCTGCGCAGTTGAGACTAGGAAAACGCGGAAAATTTGCCGGAAAAAGCTGGAAAAACCGGATTAACCGAGTGCAGTGGCGTTATGCGACACTATGTGGCGCTGCTGTGATTTGTCTTGGTATTTTTTTGTTTCGACTGGTGGACTGGCAGTTGGTACAGGGCGGGTATTTTTTACAGCGGGCAAATCAAACATACGTCTCAACGGTAAACCTGGCGGCCGCGCGCGGTGAAATTGTTGACCGAAACGGTCAGCCGCTTGCTGCAAACAAAACAGGCTATAACATCACCTTTGACCAGACGTATCTGGATAAAAAAACGCAGAATGAAACGATTTGCAACCTAATCGCTTTGCTCAATCGCAGGGGAGAGACCTGGGTGGATGAGCTGCCGATCGTGATCAACGACAGTGGAGCGTATGAATTCAAAGAAGGCAAGGAAACAGAAATTACGGCGCTAAAGGGCAAAAACTTTTTGAATTTAAACGCTTATGCAACGGCAGAGATGTGCATGCAGCAGTTGACGGAGCTGTATGACGTGAGCGGATATTCGATGGAAGACACGCGCAATATTTGCTCAGTGCGCTATAACATGACGCGCACGATGTTCAGCATTTCGAACCCGTATACATTTGCGGAAACAATCTCAAAGGATACAGCAACGATTGTGCAGGAAAATTATACGGCAACACAGGGCGTGACGATCGAGATTACCACTGTGCGTGAATACAGTGACGGAACGCTGGCCCCGCAGTTGCTGGGTACGGTGGGCGCGCTGACACAGGAGGAATATGACGCGCTGAAAGACAAAGGATATGCCTATAATGATAAAATTGGAAAAAGCGGCATTGAATCGGCATTTGAATCGGAGTTGCGCGGTACGGACGGAACCAAAACAGTTGAGATGAATCCGGACGGCACGGTGAATTCTGACACGGTAAACCAGCAGCCGGTGGCGGGTAACACCGTATTCACCTCGCTGGACAGCAACCTGCAAAAGGTGGCCAATGTGTCGCTGGCAAACAACGTGCAGGCTGCCCAGCGCGCCGGTGCGGCAACTGCTGCCGCCAACGACGGAGAAGACTGCGTGGCAGGGGCGGCTGTGGTGATGAATGTAAAAGATTTTTCGATTTTGGCGGCTTCTTCTTACCCGACGTATGATTTGACAAAATATTTAAACGAGCGCAATTATTACAGTAGCTTGGTGACCGATGAGACGCGGCCGCTGATTAACCGTGCTTTTAGCGGCAATTATGTGCCTGGCTCGGTATTTAAACCGCTGGTGGCTGCAGCTGCATTGCAGACCGGCACCATTGACATCAGCACACATATCACTTGCAACCATTACTATACCTTTTTTGCGCCCAGCTATATGCCAACGTGTATGGGGCGGCATGGTTTGATTGACATCAAACGGGCGTTGCAGGTCTCTTGCAATGTGTTTTTTTATGAAACCGGCAGGCTGCTGGGTATTGAGCAGATGAACACCTATGCCAGACAATTTGGACTGGGTGAAAAAACCGGTGTTGAGATTGGTGAATCAAGCGGCATATTGGCCAGCCCGCAGTACCGCGTGGACAACGGCGGAGTGTGGCAGCCCGGCGATGTGATTCAGGCAGCAATTGGGCAGTCGGACAATGCGTTTACGCCATTGCAGCTTGCAACCTATTGCGCAACCATTGCCAACAATGGCACCCGACTGAAAACGCACTTGGTCAATCAGATTACCAATTACAACCGCGATACTGTTCTTTTGACAACGGAGCCGGAGGTGGTTGCTGAGACGGCTATTTCAGCGGAAAACCTGAAAACTGTGCAAGAGGGAATGCGCAGCGTAACGCAGGCCGGTGGTACTGCCAGCTCGGTATTCGGCAATTATGGCATTGCTGTGGCTGCCAAAACAGGCACGGCGGAAAACCCGGGACATTCAGACAATACGGTGTTTATTGCGTATGCGCCGTATGAAAACCCGGAAATTGCCGTTGCGGTTGTGCTGGAATATGGTTCGCGGGGTGTTTATTCGATGAATGTTGCAAAAGATATTTTTGATGCATATTTTTATGGCAAAACGGTGGACGACAACGGAAACCTGGTGATGCCATAGCAAAAAAACAATGTGGCCAGCTGAAAATAAATAAGCAGTGACAGAAGTTGTAAGAAAAAGTTTTGCTTTGCAAAAAAGCTATGTTATAATAAAAGCAATACAAAATTTTTTGACTGCTAAGCGAAATTATGGTAAAATAGTAGTGAGGTTTTTTATGGGACTTGTAACAGTAATTACCTCTGGCAAGGGCGGGGTGGGAAAATCTACCTTGGCTGTGGGGCTGGGGTGTACTCTGGCAAAAAATGAAAAACGGGTCTTGCTCATTGACGGTGATGCCGGTTTGCGCAGCCTGGATATTATGCTGGGCATTGACCATGAGCTGGTGTTTGATATTGCTGATATTGTAAACGGAAACTGCGAACCGATTAAGGCGATTTACAACTGCAAGGAATCATTGGGGCTGAATACACTATTCTTGCTGCCTGCGCCTGCTCTGGAAAAAGATACGGTGCATCCGGCTGTTATGAAACAGTTGATTCCCAGTTTGGCGCGGTATTATGACCATATCATCATCGACTGCCCTGCCGGTGTGGGGAAGGGATTTGCTTCGGCGGTGGCCGCAGCAAACCGGGCGCTGGTGGTAAGCACACCGGAGCAGGTGGCGATTCGTGATTGCACAAAGGTGCGGCAGTTGCTGGAGACACAGGGCATCACGGAGCAGCGGCTGGTGATCAATCGGTTTCATTACCCGGTATTCTGTAAAATGCAGCATTTTCAGGATATGGATAAAATCATTGATCAGACCGGTATTCGTTTGATTGCGGTGATGCCCAATGATTTTCAGCTACAGGTGCAGCCTGCAAAGGCTGTTACAGAGCACCCCCGCTGCCCGGGTAGCCTGGCTTTGCAGCGTTTAGCTGCGCGACTGGAAGGACAGTCTGTTCCATTGTTCCCGCTGGAAAAATTATAAAAACAGCAGTAATGATAAAAATTAGGATGGAGAAAAGGAGAGGCTGCTATGAATATTGCATTGATCGCACATGATGCAAAAAAAGAGCTGATGGTTCAATTTTGTATTGCGTATTGCGGTGTGCTCAGCCGCCACAGCTTATGCGCAACCGGCACGACTGGTAAAATGGTGACCGAGGCCACCGGACTGAAAATTCAACGATTTTTGTCCGGTGCGCAGGGCGGAGACCAGCAGGTTGCTTCTCGCATTGCATGCAACGAAATTGATATGCTGCTGTTTTTTCGTGATTCTCTGACACCAAAACCGCATGAACCGAGTGACATGCACTTGCTGCGGTTGTGCGATGCGCATAATATACCGTTTGCAACCAATATTGCAACTGCAGAGGTGTTGGTGCATGGTTTGGAGCGCGGAGATCTGGAATGGCGAAACCTGCTAAGAGGAACGGAAGGTTAACGGCAGCCCATAATCATAAAAAAATAAGAGCACTGGCTGAAACAACAGACCAGTGCTCTTATTTTATGGTTTGTGATATAGTTTGCGAAAGCCGACTACGCCGTCGTTATAACCAATGTTTTCATAAAACTGATGCGCACCTTTGCGAAAATCGGAAGAAACCAGCAGTGAATATGTGCAGCCGTGTGACTGTGCGAAGGCATCGAGGGCTTTCATGAGTTGCCGCCCAATGCCCTTGCCGCGCTGCGACTCACACACGATGACGTCTTCGACGACCAAAAAGGTGCCGACAAGGCACTGGCAGCAAATGCCCAGTGCAGAGCCGACGATTGTGCCGTCTTCCTTTGCAACTGCTAAAAAGCTGTTGCTGTTGTTGCGCATGCGCTCATACGTTTGCAACAGCTGCTGCAAAGATGCATCAAACGGGATGTGCGGCGGTATCAGTTCTTGATACAATGCAATCATCTGTTGCATATCTTCTGGTTGTAATGCCTCAATGGTAATCAAAGCGGTTCCCCCTTTTGTTTTGATTCTATTGTAGCAACAATTATGCAAAAAGAAAACACCTCTCGTTCAAAACTGAGGTGTTTTCTTTTATTCTGCCTGCTCGTGCTGCGGACAAATGGCAATGCCCAGTTCTGTAAGTTGTTTTTGATCTACGGCGGACGGCGAACTGGTCATCAGCTCACTGGAATTTGCTACTTTGGGGAAGGCGATGACATCGCGTATGCTCTCTCCGCCCAGCATCAGCATGACCAGGCGGTCCAGACCAAAGGCCATACCGGCGTGCGGCGGCGCGCCATATCGAAATGCTTCAAGGAAAAAGCCGAAGCGCTCCTGTGCCTGCTGCGGCGTAAAACCCAGTGCTTCGAACATGCGCTGCTGCAACGCTGGCTGGCTGATACGCACTGAACCGCCGCCGATCTCGTTGCCGTTGAGTACCATGTCGTATGCTCGGGCGCAGACTTGCTCTGGCGCTGTGTCTAGAAGAGACAGGTCGCTCTCTTTGGGGGCGGTAAACGGGTGGTGCATGGCAACATAACGATTTTCTTCTTCATCGAACTCAAATAGCGGAAAATCTGTGACCCATAGCAAATTGGGCTTGGAATCATCAATCAGATTAAAACGCGCCGCAAGCTCGCAGCGCAGTGCGCCCAGTGCGTCAAACACAACCTTGGATTTGGGGCTGGCCACCAGCAGTAGTACATCTCCGGTTTGCGCCTGCAGTGCACTGCGCACAGCAGCAACCTCTTGCGGAGCCAGAAACTTTTCGTAGCTGGAGCTTTCTCCCTGCTCGGTCAACCTTGTCCATGCCAGACCCATTGCGCCGTATGCTTTGACCCATTCTGTCAGCTTGTCGATTTCTTTGCGGCTTAGTTGTTCGGCATGCCCTTTCAGGTTGATGCCGCGCACGCTGCCGCCGGCGCTGAGAGCACCGGAGAATACACGGAATTCTGTGGTTTGCAGAGCTTTGCTTAAATCGACCAGTTCTAAACCAAAGCGCAGGTCTGGCTTATCTGAGCCAAAGCGCGTCATGGCCTCGTGCCACGTCATACGCGGGAAGGGCGTTGGAATCTCGATACCGCAAACCTGCTGGTAAACCGTTTGGATGAAACCTTCTCCGATTTGCATAACGGTTTCTTCATCTACAAACGAAAGCTCCAAGTCGATTTGGGTAAACTCCGGTTGGCGGTCTGCGCGCAAATCTTCATCACGGAAACACCGGGCAATTTGCATATAACGATCAAAGCCGGAAAGCATCAGCAACTGTTTATAAAGCTGCGGAGACTGCGGCAACGCGAAAAAATTCCCTGGAAATACGCGGGAGGGTACTAGATAATCGCGCGCGCCCTCTGGTGTGGATTTGATAAGATTGGGGGTTTCGATTTCTAAAAAGCCGTTTGCATCAAAATAATCTCTTGCTACTTTTACAATTTTGTGGCGACCAATCATCTTTGCCTGCATATCGGGGCGGCGCAAATCCAGGTAACGGTATTTTAAGCGCAACTCTTCTTTGACGTTGGAGTTTTCAACAATTTCAAACGGCGGTGTTTCGCTTTTGGCCAAAACGCGCAGTTCTGTTACAAACAGCTCTACGTCACCCGTGGGCAGATCACTGTTTTTTGCAGAACGCTCGCGTAAAATGCCCTTTGCTGCAAGCACAAATTCTGCTCTGGCGGCAAAGGCTTTTTCAAAAACAGCGCGGTCGGTATGATCGTCAAAGGCAAGCTGCAAAATGCCGCTTCTGTCTCGCAGATCGATAAAAATCAGCTGACCCAAATCGCGTTGACGCTGCACCCAGCCGCATACGGAAATTTCTTGGCCAACATCGCCGATGCGCGGCTGTGCACAAGCATGCGTGCGTGTAAAACCCGTTATAAATTCTTCCATCATACCCCTCCGAATTGTTCTGCCAGTTCAGCCGTTTCTGCCTGTGATAAAACTGCTGCTGTTTCTGATAAAAAACCGGTGTTTAATGTAATCGGTGTTTTTTCACCAGTTTTCATATTTTTTAACTCGGCGCGGCCTTGTGCCAGCTCATCGTCGCCCAAAACCAATGTAAAGCGTGCACCGATTTTATCTGCATACTTCATTTGTGCCTTCAGGCTTCTGCTGCACAAATCACATTCTGCCGGTACGCCTGCCTGATGCAGCAGATTGGCCAGCGCAAATGCCTTAACCTGTGCTGATTCACCCAATGGCGCCAGATAAACGGCGCAGGCCGGGTTTTCTGGCGGAAGCAGACCTTGTGCCTGCAGCACCAGCAATAAACGCTCCATGCCCATTGCAAAGCCCAGCGCCGGTGTATCTGAACCGCCCATTTGTTTTACCAGGCCGTCATATCTGCCGCCGCCGCATACGGTGCTTTGCGCACCGAGATCATTTGATACAAACTCAAATACTGTACGGGTGTAATAATCGAGCCCACGCACGATTTTTGGGTTTATCTGATAGACAATCTCTGCTGCATCTAAATATTGCTGTACCTGCGTAAAATGTGTTTTGCATGCATCGCAGAGATAGTCTTGCATGACAGGGGCATCTTTGGTAATTTGCGCACAGCTTGGCACTTTGCAGTCTAAAATACGCATTGGGTTTTTGTCCATGCGCTCCAGACAGGTGTGACACAGTTGCTGCTTGACACCCTGCAAAAAAGTTTGCAGCGCTTTATGGTATTCTGCACGACATTGTGGGCAGCCAATGGAGTTTAGCTCCAAAGTGAGATTGCGGACACCCAGGCGTTCAAAAATGCCGTGTGCCAGCGCGATCAGCTCTGCATCTGCTATGGGAGCGGCTGTGCCAAATGCTTCACAGCCAAACTGGTGAAACTCCCGCTGACGACCTTCTTGCGTATTTTCATAGCGGTAGCAGGAAATCAAGTAATACAGCTTTTGCGGTGCGCCTTCATTCATCAGGGCATGCTCCAGCAGAGAACGTACAACGCCTGCTGTTCCCTCCGGACGCAGGCTGATTAAACGGTTACCCTTATCCAAAAAGGTGTACATCTCTTTTTGGACAACATCTGTGGTATCTCCTACGGAACGCTGGAATAGCTCTGTGCGTTCAAAAACCGGAGTGCGAATTTCGGAAAAACCGTGCAAAGCGGCTTCATCGCGCATGACGTCTTCAATCAACTGCCAAACGCCGCTGTCCTGCGGTAAAATATCTTTTGTGCCTTTTGGCGCCTGCAAGCTTGCGGCCATATCGTCTCTCCCTTTCTAGTTTCAGCCATAATTTCAAGCTATTATACCACAAATTCTGAAACAGCGCAATTTTGTACGCATACAAAAAAGGCACTTTTTTGAAAAAGTACCTTTTACTGTTCATACCCACTTGCAAGCACGGCTTTGCCTTGTGCCAGGCTGCGGGGAATATCTAAAATGCGTTGGTTGCTGCTGCCGCGAAAGACAAGTGTAAGATCTCGCCGGTCAAGCTCAAATTTGCCATCGATCAGAATATCTGTTTGTGCCAGCAAGTTTTGCACGGCAAGGTTTTGCATTGCAAACAGCTCTTCAAACGTGTAGCCGGTATAAACCGTTACGTTTAACCCCCTGCTGTGAACCAACTGCGCAAGCTGCGCAAAGGGAGCCGGCTGACAAAACGGCTCGCCACCGCTGAAGGTAACGCCGCTGAGCAGCGGATTTTTGCAGATTTCTGCAAAGAGGTCTGTAATATCAACCTGTGTGCCGCCGGTAAAGCGATGCGTTGCCGGATTGTGACAGCCTTTGCAATGGTGCGGGCAACCTTGCGCAAAAATGGTATACCGCAGACCTTTGCCGTCTACGATTGATTCATCGGCAATGCCACTGATACGGAGCAGATGTTCCATATCCTCCCCCTTATTTACCGTGCTTGACGCGGTCTTTTTCTTCGGCGCGTTTGGCGTTATTCCAACGGTCTGTAGTGCCGACCAAATAACCGGTGATACGGCGGATGCGCTCGAATTTCGGACCGGTTTCTTCTGTGCGGTGACATTTGGGACACTCATTATCAATGATACCGTTATAACCACAGCACGGGTCGCGATCGACCGGGTGATTGACAGAGCCGTAGCCGATGCCGGCCTCTTTCATGCAGCGAATGACCGCTTCAAAGGCTTCCGGATTTTTGCAGGTGTCACCGTCCAGCTCTACATAGCTGATATGACCGGCATTGGTCAGTGCATGATAGGGCGCTTCGAGTGCGATTTTTTCATGCGCTTTGATGGGGTGATACACCGGAACATGAAAACTGTTGGTGTAATAATCTCGGTCAGTGACACCGGGAATGACACCGTAGCGTTTTTTGTCGATGGTGACAAAGCGGCCGCTCAATCCCTCTGCGGGCGTTGCCAGAAGAGAGAAATTCAGCCCGGTTTCTTCTGATTTTTGTTCCATACGCTGCCGCATGTGCGTTATGATTTCAAGCCCTAGGCGTTGGCTTTCTGCGCTTTCTCCATGATGTTTGCCCGTAAGTGCTTTTAGTGTTTCTGCAAGACCAATGAATCCAATGCTGAGTGTGCCGTGTTTTAGAATCTCGGCAATGCTGTCTTGCTCGCCAAGTTTATCGGAATCAATCCAGACACCCTGACCCATGAGGAAGGGATAGTTGTATACTTTTTTGGTACACTGGATTTGAAAACGGTGCAACAGCTGGGCGCAGACCAGTTCGATTTTTTCATCAAGGAGTTTGTAAAACGTAGCAATATCGCCGTTTACAGTGATGCCTAGGCGCGGCAGGTTGATTGAGGTGAAGCTGAGATTGCCGCGACCGTTTACAATCTCGTGTTCAGGATTATAATGATTACCGATGACACGCGTGCGGCAGCCCATGTAAGCAATTTCTGTTTCTGGGTGACCGGGCTTATAATATTGCAGATTGAACGGCGCGTCAATAAAGCTGAAATTGGGGAACAGACGCTTGGCAGACACCCGAATTGCCAGCTGAAACAGGTCGTAGTTGGGATCGCCGAGATTGTAATTGACACCCTCTTTTACCTTGAAAATTTGGATGGGGAAGATGGCGGTTTCTCCGCCTCCCAGACCTTTTTCGGTGGCTTTGAGCAGATTTTTCACGGCCATTCTGCCCTCTTCTGAGGTATCTGTGCCATAATTGAGAGAACTGAAGGGAACCTGTGCGCCTGCTCTTGAGTTCATGGTGTTGAGATTGTGAATGAGCGCTTCCATTGCCTGGTAGGTGGCATCGTTGGTATCTTCCAAAGCGGTTTGCACTGCATAAGCATGCAGTTTTTCAAGCTGCTGTGAAGAAAGAACAAAGCCCGAGATTTGACGACCGAAAAAGGCTGTTAAGCGGTCATAAATTTCTGCTTGCGTGCCCATGGAAAGTGCATCGCCAATTTCAGCGCGAAGGCTGGCGGTGATATTTTCTGCTTCTGTTTTTGGGAGATTATGCTGCAAGCGCAACGCCTGCGAAAATGCTTTGTAATAACATTTGCGAAATGTTTTTGCAACACCCTGTGCCATGGCATAGTCAAAATTTGGAATACTTTGGCCGCCATGCATTTCGTTTTGATTGGCCTGAATGGCGATGCATGCCAAAGCAGTGTAACTACGAATGTCATTCGGTTCGCGCAAAAAACCGTGTCCAGTGGAAAAGCCGTTTTGAAACAGCTTGATCAGGTCGATTTGACAGCAGGTTTCTGTTAAAGCGTAAAAATCTTTGTCGTGAATGTGAATATCTCCACAGCGGTGCGCCTGCGCCATTTCAGAAGGAATGACATAAGCATCATAAAATGCTTTGGCGCCCTCAGAGCCATATTTGAGCATGGTGCCCATTGCGGTGTCGGCATCAATATTGGCGTTTTCACGCTTGATATCTGCTTCTGCACTGGCTTTGAAAGTTAAATCTTCGTAGATCTTCATCAAATTGGCATCCATCTCGCGTATTTTGGCATGCTCGGCGCGGTATAGAATATAAGCCTTGGCAGTTTTAGCGTAGCCGTTTGTAATCAGATGATCTTCAACTGCATCTTGAATCTGTTCAACGGTTGGTGGCTCGCTGCCGGTTTCAAATGTGCTGACGATTTGTTCTGTAATCGCATTGAGTTGCTGCTCAGACAATTTTTCGTCTGCAATGCGCAAATTGGCTTTGAAGATGGCGTTGTAAATTTTTTGTGCATCAAATGCGACTGCAACGCCGTTTCGTTTTTTAACGGTTTGTACCATGAAAGCACCCTCTTTTTTATTGTGTGTTTCTATTTTACATAATATTGTGTGTTATGTCAATATAAAACACAAAATATTGTGTTTTAATCCTGTAAAAACAAACACACGCCGATTTTAAGCCGACGTGTGTTTGTTTGCAATTTTTATGTAAGTTCTGTGGTTTATTTCTTTTTCTTTTCTGTGTAAGAGCTAACCCATGCAATACCGGACTCGAACACTGGAAGGAGCGCTTTGCCCTTAGCGGTGATTTGGTATTCTACTCTGGGCGGAATTTCTTGATATTGGTGACGCTCAACAATACCGTGTGCAACCAACTCTTTAAGGCTTTGACTGAGCATCATGTCGGTAATTCTTGCAATTTCTTTCTTCAAGCTACCGTAACGCTGGCTTTCTCCATCACGCAGTGCCCAGATGATGCGAATCTTCCATTTTCCGCCAACTTGTTTCAGGAATGTTTCCAGAATTGCATCTTCATTGTGGAACGTAGCCTTGATTGCAGTTTCTCCAACAGTAACCTGCACTGGCTTATTCTTTTTCTTGTCCGTATCTTTTTTCATTGTTAAAAGTCCCTCGTTTCCTTATGAATCAGTGATACTTTGATAAGATATATATCGTATTCATTGTACCATGTTTAACAAAAAATTTCAAATCTTTTTGCTAATTTTATAATATTTTATAGAAACTTCTATGAAATACTTGTTTTTCGCGCAAAAAAACAGTTAATTTGACTAAAAAAATTGAGTGAAGGTAAAAGAATTGTAAAGATCTTCCACGATTTTTACAAAAGCTCAATCGTCAACGCCCAGGCGGTATTCCAGCGATTTTTCGGCAAATTCCAGGCGGTTATCAAGCGCTTCTTCTTCGCGGTGAAGTTCGGAATATTGATCCCAAGTTAAAGCGCCGGTATTGCGGGCATATTTGATTTGATTTTCGATTAGATCAAGCTCATTTTCAATCTGTTTGATCTGCCATTTAATGTCGCGATACAGCGAAAGATTTTCTGCATATGTTGCCTGTCTCTGCGCATTGTTTGCCGTTTGCTCAATGCTTTCAACCTTTTGGGTAATTGCTGTTAAATCAAAGTTGGTGGGCACTGCCTGAGAGGTGGTATTTTGCTGTTGAGAAGCACTAGAGGCCGGAGTAGATTCAGACGAAGCGGCAGATGAAGCACTACTTTGCTCATTGAGCTGTTGCTCAAGCTGCGAGATTTTTTCTGCAAGCTGCTTGGTATCTGCCGAAGTACAGCCGGTAAAAATGGTTGCAGCAACTGCAACAGCCGCTAAAAAACAAATTACGTTTTTCATGTCTTATTTCCCCTTTCTATATTATCTATCTGTTTAGTATACCATTTTATGGGTAATTGTCAAACCTATTGTTTTTATATTTGGCTTTTTTGCAGGAGTAATGCGGTTTTCAAGACGGCTGCCTGTGTTTTGCCATCTTGAATTTCGTTATTGAGCACCATTTGGACAGCTTTTTCAACTGGAATAGCAATTGCTTCTAGGAATTCGTCTTCGTCAGGAGCAGCAGCGCCAACCGAAGAAACACGGCAGAAATACAAATGCAGCACCTCATCACAGAAACCAGCGCTGGGATAGAATTCTCCCAAATAAGCATAATCTGTACCGTAGGCACCGGTTTCTTCAAGCAGCTCGCGCTGAGCCGCCTGAAGAGGATCACTTTCACCGGCATCAAGTTTACCAGCCGGAAGCTCAAGCAAAATCTTGCCATAAGGATAGCGAAACTGGCGTACAAAAAGCAGTTCATTTTGCTTGGTAAGTGCGGCAATGGTAACGCCACCGGGATGCTCAACAACCTCACGCTGCACAGGCGCTCCGTTTGGTAGTTGCACGGCATCAACACGCAGATTTAAGATTTTACCACGGTATTTATAATCTTGCTGTAGGGTTTTTTCAGTCAAATCCATTGGGGCAACCTCCTGTTATCAAATATGCCAGCTGAGCAGGCGCAGAATATTCTAAATTCACATAAGATGAGATTAGACTCGTTTTTTATTGTAACGGATGAAACGCCGGGCTGCAAGGGGGAATTACATTGATGGAATGGAATCGACAACCGTGCGATTATGAGACAGTATGCCGTGTGACTTCAGAACTGGGTAAAGATTGTTCGTATTTTCAGCGGCAGATTTATGGCAAAAGTTTGTGCAGACGAGAGTTGATTCTGCTAAGCGCAGAAAATCATGCGGAAACAGAGCGCCAGCGCGTGCTGATTGCAGCGGCGTTTCATGGAATGGAGTGGATTACAACAGCAATATTGCTACATTTTGCACAGCGACTGAGTTTTGCCGCAGAGCGTGGAGAAACATTGCAGGGTATTGATGCTGCAATGGCACTGCGACGCAGCAGACCAATTTTTGTGCCGTGTGTGAACCCGGACGGGGTGGAGATTCAACTACACGGCATGCAAGCGGCAGAGGAATATGCCAAACTGGTAGAGCAGGTAAGCCATGGAGATACGGAACACTGGCAGACCAACGCAAGAGGTGTGGACATTAATCATAATTTTAATGCACACTGGCATAGATTGCGCCAAATGGAGGAGGAAAACGGTATTTGTGGCCCAGCAAAGACACGGTATGGCGGAGAATTCCCCGAAAGTGAACCGGAAAGCCATTGTTTGGCTGAATTGACGCGGCATAGCAATGTGGGCTGTGTGCTGGCACTGCATAGTCAGGGAGAAGAAATTTATCATGGATTTGACGGGTATGTGCCGCCAAACAGCATGCAAATGGCGCAAAGACTGGCACAGGTGAGCGGCTATACACTGGCACAGCCGGAAGGATTGGCTTCTTGCGGAGGATTTAAAGACTGGTTTGTATGTAAATTTGGCAGACCAGGTTTTACTATAGAACTGGGTAAGGGTGTAAATCCGTTGCCGATAGCGCAATTTGATGAAATTTATCGGAAAGCAGAACCAATGTTGATGCAGGCTTTGTTGTTGTAAAAATAGAAAAAGCGCCGTGTGGCGCTTTTTTGTTATACCTGCGGTGTATCTTCAACACCTTCGTTTTCATCGGGTACTTCGTCTTGGCCGTCATCTTCAATTTCGACGTCTTTGCTGGTTTCTTCTTCATCGTGCGGCGCTCTTGCAAGCGTAACGACTTTGTTTTCTACACCGTCTACCCGCATTACACGCACACCCTTGCTAGGTCTTGCGCACTCACGAATGGAACCGGCTTCAATTCGAATGATAACGCCGTTGGAAGAAATCAAAATGATGTCTTCATCGAGATTAACTGCCTTGACAGAGGCAACATCACCATATTTTTCAACATGGTAGTTGATCAGACCTTTACCACCGCGTGTTTGTGTGCGATAATCGCTGGCCTGAGATAGGCGACCGTAGCCTGTTACAGAAACCGTGAGCACCAACCCGCCCGGATGGAGAACACACATACCAACAACACAGTCACCGGACTTTAAGGTGAGTGCTTTGACGCCACGGGCAGTTCTACCCATTGCACGCACGTCTGTCTCACGGAAACGAATGGCCATACCCTTTTGTGTGGCAATTAGCAATTCTTGCTTTCCATCGGTTACATCGACCCAGGCAAGCTCATCTCCTTCATCTAGGTCAATGGCGATAACACCACCCTTACGCGCGGTATTATACGCCTGTAGGCCTGTACGTTTGATAACACCGCTGCGTGTGACCATGACCAGATAGCTTTCTTCGTCAAACTCTGGCACACGAATGATGGAAGTTACACGCTCGTCACCAGATATGGGCAGTAGATTGGCAATGTTCATGCCTTTGCTGGTGCGGCTACCCTCTGGCACCTCATAACATTTGAGACGGTAAACCCTGCCGAGATTGGTAAAGAACATGACGTAGTCGTGACTGTTGATAACAAACATTTCTGTGGGAACGTCTTCTTCACGGGTCGTCATACCGGTAACGCCGCGACCGCCGCGATTCTGCGTTTTATAGGTATCCATCTTCTGGCGTTTAACATAGCCAAAATTGGTCATGGTAAAGATACATTCCTCTCTGGGAATGAGATCCTCAATATCAACCTCACCGCTGATGGCTGCGATTTCTGTGCGGCGTTCGTCGGTATATTTTGCTTTTACTGCAAGTGCTTCTTCTTTAACCAAAGAGAGCAAACGACCCTCGTTTTCAAGAATCTCTTTGAAATCGGCAATTTTAATGCCCAGAGCGGCAAGTTCGTCTTCTAATTTTTGACGCTCCAGACCGGTAAGCTGACCCAGGCGCATCTGAACAATAGCGTTTGCCTGGATATCATCAAGACCAAAGCGCTCCATCAACGCAGTTTTACCTTCTGGAATAGATTTTGCAGCGCGCAGAATTGCGATAACTTCATCAATAAAGTCAAGTGCGATGCAAAGACCTCTTAAAATATGAGCGCGTTCTTCGGCTTTTTTTAAGTCAAAACGGGTACGCCGTGTAACAACCTCTTTTTGGAAGGTAATGTATTCGCCTAACATCTCGGTCAGCGTAAGCGTTTTTGGTTCACCGTTTACAATAGCAAGCATAATCACACCAAAGGTGGTTTGCATCTGCGTGTAGGAATACAACTGGTTTAGAACGATCTGCGGGGAAGCATCACGCTTAACATCAATGACCATATGCATACCATTGCGGTCAGAGTGATCTTCTACATTGGAAATGCCCTCGATGCGCTTTTCTTTGACCAAATCTGCAATGTTTTCAATCAGTCGCGCCTTGTTGACCTGATAAGGCAGCTCACTGACAATGATTTTAAAGCGACCGTTTTTATCTTCGACAATCTCGGCACGAGCACGCACGATAACCTTGCCTCTACCAGTAGAATAAGCTGCTCGGATACCACTGCGACCCATAATGATACCACCGGTTGGAAAATCGGGACCTTTGATATATTCCATCAGATTTTCAAGCGGAATTTCAGGATTGTCAATCATTGCACACATACCATCGATTACTTCGCCCATATTATGAGGCGGAATGTTAGTGGCCATGCCTACCGCAATACCTGTAGAGCCGTTGACCAGCAGATTCGGAAAGCGGGAGGGCAACACCTCAGGTTCCTCCAAACGATCATCGTAATTGGGGCGGAAGTTGACGGTATCTTTTTCAATATCTGCCACCATTTCCATGGAGGATTTGCTCATTCTGGCTTCAGTATAACGGTAAGCAGCCGGAGGATCACCATCTACAGAACCGAAGTTTCCGTGTCCATCCACCAGCATACAACGCATTGAAAAATCCTGTGCAAGGCGTACCAAAGCATCATAAACCGAAGCATCTCCATGAGGATGGTATCTACCCAGAACAGAGCCGACGGTATCTGCACATTTGCGGTAGGCTCTGTCCGGATACAAATTATTTTCAAACATGGTGTATAAAATTCTTCTGTGTACCGGTTTTAGTCCGTCACGGACATCCGGCAAAGCACGGGAAACAATAACCGACATCGAATAATCCAGAAAGGATTTTTTCATTTCACGCTCGATGTCGACATTTATGATTTTTTCCTGTGCTTGTAGCTCTTGATTATCTTGCATGGCTCGGACACCTTTCTGCTAAAAATTTTTTGCCCCTGGTTTTAAATTCCTATACGGTTTATGTAACCTGATTGGTTCCAGAAAGAATAATCGCTTCAACGTCGGGCAAAACGGACGGTTCAATGCAGCGCATAGGGAGCACGGTAAGATGTGTTTGGTCAGTTTGCAGCACAAACATACCATTTGTTTTGCGGCATTTGACTGTGCCGTTGAGAGGAATGGACCATTTGTTTTCGCCCTTGCCCATTTCAATCAAGTCTGGATAAATCTCCATTTGTACTTCTTCCCCTGTGGTGAGCCGTTTGGCGTTTTTTTGGACGCTGTATTGTGCCAATGGCCAGATAATACCAGCTAAGATGAGACACAAAATGCCAAATACAATGGAGAGCCAGTTATGCTGCAATGTGAACATGGCAAAAAAGATACCAGCCATAATGCATGCGATGATACTTTCTGCAATGAGCTTTTTTCTCGTGCTGCGCATACTTTGGCAGGAACGCAGCGCATTGTAGATTTCTTCTTGTTTTAGTGCATAATTGAGTTTAATGCCGGCAAAGCTGTCTTCAAAATCTTCTGCGTCTTCATCGGGCACCAACTCTGCTTCAGAGCCATCCCATTCCACGGTTTCTGTCTCTTCTTCAAATACTTCTTCTTCCAGTGTGTCAAGCACTTCGAGTGCTTCTTCTTGCTGCGTACTTCGGGAAGGAGTATCTCCTTTGTTCATCTGTTCGTACCGTACCTTTCTGTTAAAATCAAACGTCTAAGTTCTGTACATACTTTGCATTGCGTTCTATAAATTCTCTTCTGGGTTCTACCTTATCTCCCATTAAAATGGTGAAAATTTCGTCTGCCATTGCTGCGTCTTCCATTTCTACACGCAGCATAATACGTGTTTCAGGATTCATGGTTGTTTCCCAAAGCTGTTCGGAATCCATTTCACCCAGACCTTTGTATCGCTGGATATCGAGATTACCGCCAAGCTCTTCCATCATTTTATCACGCTCCTGGTCGGAGTAAGCGTAATAATGGGTTTTGCTTTTTGTCAAGCGATAAAGCGGGGGTTGTGCGATATAGATATTTCCGTTTTCGATTAGCGGGCGCATAAAACGGAAGAAAAACGTTAAAAGTAATGTGCGAATATGAGAGCCGTCAACGTCGGCATCGGCCATAATGATGACTTTGCCGTAGCGCAGCTTTTCCAAATCAAATTCTTCACCAATGCCACAACCCAGCGCTGTAACAACTGGCATGAGCTTTTCATTTCCATAGACCTTATCAAGTCTTGCTTTTTCAACGTTGAGCATTTTGCCCCATAGCGGCAGAATTGCCTGAATCTTACGGTCACGGCCACCTTTGGCAGAGCCACCCGCAGAATCACCCTCAACGATATACAGTTCAGATTCTTCTGGATTTTTGGATTGGCAGTCCGCCAATTTTCCAGGTAGAGCGGCTGATTCGAGCGCTGATTTGCGGCGTACCATCTCTTTTGCCTTGCGAGCAGCCTCTCTTGCACGGGAAGCAGCCAGCGCTTTATCAAAAATGGCACGGGCAGTGGCCGGATTTTCTTCCAGATAGGTGGAAAGCTTATCATTGACCATATTGCTAACAAGGCTACTAATCTCTGTATTACCCAACTTTGCTTTTGTTTGACCCTCAAACTGGGCATCTTTGACTTTAATGCTAATGACAACGGTAAGACCTTCTCGCACGTCATCGCCGGTTAAGTTTTTATCGTTATCTTTGAGCAGACCATATTTTCTGGCGTAATCATTCATAACGCGGGTAAGGCTGCGTTTAAAGCCTTCCTCATGGGTGCCGCCATCTGTGGTATGAATATTGTTTGCAAAAGACAGAATCAGTTCGTTGTAGCTATCGTTATACTGCATAGCCACTTCGGCAGTTGCCTGATCATCATCTGCAACGGTGGAGAAATGAATAATGTCTGGATGTACCAACTCGACTGCTTTTTTCTTGTTGAGGTATTCAACAAAACTACTGATACCTCCCTCGTAACAAAAATTTTCGGAAATAAGATTATCAGCATTGCGTTCATCACTGATTTGAATATTGATACCAGCATTGAGGAATGCCTGCTCGCGTAGTCTTGTTTTTAAAATTTCATAGTCAAACTCAGTGGTTTCTTTGAAAATCTCTGCATCTGGTTTAAAGCGCACCTGTGTACCGGTTTTGTCGGTTTTTCCAACTTTTTGCAGATCTGTGATAATGTTTCCGCGCTCAAATCGCTGGGTGTAAATATCACCGTCTTTGTAAATTTCAATTTCAAGCCATTCAGAAAGTGCATTTACAACAGAAGCACCTACACCGTGTAAACCACCGGAAACTTTGTATCCTCCACCGCCAAATTTGCCACCAGCGTGCAACACCGTATAAACCACTGTTGCAGCAGGAATACCCATTTTAGGGTGATTTCCAACGGGAATACCACGGCCGTTATCTGTAACACAAATGACATTACCAGGCAATATTTTTACCTCAATTTTGTCACAAAAACCTGCCAGAGCCTCGTCAATACCATTATCCACAATCTCATAGACCAAATGATGCAAGCCTCTTGGCCCTGTAGAACCAATATACATACCTGGTCTTTTACGCACTGCTTCTAAGCCTTCTAAAACTTGTATTTGGTCGGCTTCATAATGCTCAGCCGGTTGATTCATTTCGGTAAACTCCAAGGTTAACCCTCCATTTTATCAAACTGTTTTTTATTGTTACTGTTTAAACTTGGTTGTTCTTGTAGAATATTTCATTTGTTCGGGCTTTACATAGCGGACAACAAAAGGAATCAATAAAATAACTGCTGCAACACCGCACGCCATAACACCAGCCATATAAAGCACATTCATATTAGGTAAAAAGATTGCCAGTGCTACATTGATTGCAACAGCGATTAACACAACTACTGTAATCAAAATGCTAAAAGGTGTTTCCAACGTTATTTTAAAATTTTGTTTGCATTTTGGACATTGCACATCTGATTGACTTTTGCTTTTAAATACCGTTTTGTAAGAAAAATGTTCACCACAATAGGGACAAACGGGTAAAGCGAGAGGTGCTTGTTTCATCAGAAAGAACTCCTTTCGGCCATGACATTATAAAATGCGTGTATGCTGTAATTGCTCCTGATCTGTTTTTTGTTTTGCAGAATGTGGAGCAAACTTTTTGAGCCGAACTAAAAATATACAGGAACCGAAAAAACATAAGAAAGGCAGAAAAATCAAAATTACGGACCAAATGTGCATATCGGTTAAAAACGTAAAGAGCAAAATTAAAATGGTGCTTATACTACAAGATACGATTGCAAAGGGAACAACAATCTTATCAATAACCACTGCAGAACGATTTCCACACTTGGTGCAGATATAGTCTCCTTTACTTTTTATCAACCACACACGCGGCAGGCCAACTTTATTACCGCAGTAAGGACACACTGGACGGTAAAATTTTCCTTTTACCTGCGGTAAAGCAGTTAGTTTTTCAGTAGCTTGCCGGTAAGTAGTTTTTTCCCTTGAATTTTTTGTTTTTTTCTGTGCAACGCCAGATAGTTCTCTTTTTTTAGATACAGTTGCAGAAGTCTGCGATTTTTTTATTTCTTTTTCTTCACTCTCTTTTACAAGTGAATCAAACAGATTTTGATAATCTACTTTTTTCTGCTGGTCGTTTTGATTTTCCATTTCAAAATGCCCCCTTTCTGCTCTTACTGATTGGCAATACTGCTAATATAATGTGTGCGCTTAAGCAGTGTTGCACAGGAGATTTGTGATAAGTAAACAGTATTACGTGCATTTTTGTCTGCACACAGGATAAAAGTTTTTGGCAATTCCATAGAAACATTGACAACTCTGCCACCTTTTTCGGCTCTTGCAAGATAATCCCTTGTCAATTTTGAAATAGTAGAATTTTCTAAGTCAAAAATTCCTACAATTTCGTCCATTTTTACCACGGTATCTTGCCCCAAATGTAGATACATTTTCTGTTGCCTCCTTCTACACTTCTTTTACAGTCTGACTAGTCAAATTTCCTTGCCTGATTTCAAACAAAGCACCTTTCTTGAGCTGCTGAATGTGGTTTGGATCACAACAGGTAAGAAACACCTGACGATCTTTCAGATGATTTAAAATATAATCCTGACGATTTTCATCCAATTCACTCATAACATCATCGAGCAGCATAATAGGTTGCTCTCCTGTGATTTTTTCCATGACCTGTGCTTCTGCCAGTTTAAGTGCCAATGCTACTGAACGTTGTTGCCCTTGTGAGCCAAAGGAGCGAGCAGAAACGCCATTAATTGCAAACGAAATATCATCACGATGTGGACCTACTGTTGTATAACCCATCATCAGGTCTGACCGCTGCGACTGCTTAAGCTTTTCGTAAAGACTTTGTTGAATTTGTTTCTGCTCCTCTTTAAAAAAAGAAGAATCATAAGACAAAGAAAACTGCTCTTTTTGTGAAGAAATACCTTGATAAATTTTTTCCACAATTGGTTGAAGCATTGTTAAATAAGTAAGCCGCTCTTTTACTACGGAAGCACCGTAGGCAGCCAGCTTTTCATCCCAGATATCCAAGGTATCTTCCAGTACAGGTTTTTTTGCAATTTCTTTGAGCAGCATATTTCGTTGATGCAAAGTTCTATTATAGTGCATTAAAAGTCTCGCATAAACTGGTTTGCTTTGACAAAGGCTGCCATCTACAAAATTTCTGCGATTAGTGGGACCTTCTTTAACCAACGCCAGGTGCTCAGGAGAAAATACAACGGCACAGAATTTGCCTACGAGAGAAGAAGATGATTTTTTTTCGATCTCATTTATTGTAACACTTCTTTTGCCGTTTTTCATGTTGATTTTTGCATTTTGCTCTCTTTCTTCACTAAAAAATTGCAGATTTAGCTTGAAAGTCGACTTTTTAAAAGCAATCAGCTCATGATCTTTCGCTCCCCTGAAAGAATGTCCACCTGTAAATAACCAAATTGCCTCGAGTAAATTTGTTTTACCCTGCGCATTTTCGCCATAGATAATATTCATTTGTGAAATCGGCTGCAACAGTACGTGAGAAAGATTACGATAATTTGAGATTTCAATCTGTTTAATAATCAAGACTTACAAACCTCATAAATTTTGTTTTCAAACGCGGCAACATCGCCGTAACGCATTTTTTTACCGCGCATAGTACAAATTTCTCCGTTTACTGTTACCTGACCATCTTGAATAACTGCCTTGGCCTGTCCACCTGTGCCAGTAGCACCACTGAGTTTGAGTAAAGCATCCAACCGGATGAATTCAGTATCAATGCTGATTTTGACTATTTCCATTGTTTATTCCGCCTTTAAAATAACCGGCAAGACTAAGAACAAAAATGAATTGCCTTCTTTTGGACGTACCAACATGGGGCTTGTTTGACTACTAAACTGAATTTTAATTTCATCGCCTTCTGCATTACGCAATGCTTCTAGCAGAAAGCGGCTATTAAAGCCAATCTCAAGCGTATCACCTTCTGCCTTAACCGCAAACTGATCATTTGCTCTTCCAATAGGCGTAGAACAAGAAAGTCTCATTTCATCCTGTTCAATCATACAGCGCACCGGACTTTTCAGACGGTCCATAATCAGAAGAGAAACACGCTCAATGCTATCAATGACTGTTCGAGTATTTGCAAGCACCTCAGTGCTGAATTCTTTTGGAATTGCTGCACGATAATCCAAAAACTGTCCTTCCAACAGACGAGAGGTTACATAATAATCATTAATCTGAAACATAATGTGCCGCTTTCCTATGTGCAGCTGAACGATTTCATCGCTGTCTTCCAAGAGTTTTAAAATTTCAGAAAGTGTTTTTCCTGGTACAACGAAGTTGGTTTCCAAATCATTTTTAATATCTTCTTCTCGATAAGCCAGACGATAACCATCAACTGAAACAAGGTGAAGTTTATTTTTTTGTAATTCAAACAGTGTTCCCGTATGAATTGGTCTGGAATCATTGTCTGCAACGGCATAGATGGTTTGACGGATCATACTTTTGAGTAAACTGTGCGTAAGTGAAATACTATCTTCCTCCGGAATTGCCGGTAGTTCGGGGTATTCTTCGGCCGGCGTGCTTACAATGGAAAATTCACTCGGACCACTTTGAATGGTTGTAACGTGATTTTCATCAGTTGTTAAGTAAACATCGTCTGCAGGTAATCTGCGGACAATCTCACCAAACAGTTTTGCATTGAGTAAAATTTTACCTGGTTCTGTGATAGCAGCTTTTATGGTTGTTTTCATAGCAAGTTCTAGGTTATAGCCACAAAGTTCAATACCCTGGTCGGTTGTTTTAAGCAGAATGCTTTCAAGTGCTTCAATAGAAGATTTGGAAGCAACTGCACGCTGAACGATGGAAACTGCATCGACAAGAATTTGTTTGTTGCAAGAAAGTTTCATGGAAGATCACCTTTCTATGTTGATTCTGTGATATTGATGGGATGATTGATTTTTTGATTATTTTTATTTGTGTAAGTTTGGATTTGGAATTTCTTAGGTTAGGAAGATATATTTTCTTTTTATATTTAGAAGTAGTAGTAGGGATTGTTAAAAGTGTTGAGAAGAAGAAGAAGAAAAGAAAAAACAAGACTTTTTGATGATGATTGGTTGTTAATAAAGGTTTGGAATGGTTGTTGGAAAATTTTGTAGTTAGAAAAGTGTTGTTGAAATTGTGGAAAACTTTGTGAACAATGTGGAAAACAAGTTGAAATTTTTGTGAAATTTTATTTTATATAGGTATGTTATCTGTCTCGAATATTTTTGATAATATCCTGGACAGTGGCTTTTATTTTTGGATTTTTTTCAATTTTTTTGTCCATTTGTTGCATGGCATAAACTACAGTAGAATGATCTCTGCCACCAAATTCTTTTCCAATTGAATCATATGGTAATTGTGTGATATCTCTTACAATGTACATTGCAACCTGTCTTGCATTTGAAATATTTGAAGATCGTTTTTGAGAACGAATATCATCTGCGGTTGTTCCAAATGTTCTACCTACTTCTTCAATGATTTTTTCAATTGTTAATGGTGCAGGTTGATCATTGTTGATAATATCGCTAATGGCCATCTGCGCCATTTTTATGCTTGGCGGTGTTCGTTCAAGCAAACAATGTGCCTGTATCTTTTTTACTGCACCTTCAAGCTGCCGAATATTATTTTTCAGCTTATTAGCGATATATTCTGAGACTGCATCTGGCAAATCAAGTTCAAGTAATTCAGCTTTCCGTTTAATAATTGCCATGCGGGTTTCAAAATCTGGCGGTTGAATATCTGCCGGAAGACCCCATTCGAATCGGGTTAATAGACGTTCTTCCAGAGTGGCAATATCTTTTGGGGGTCGGTCAGAGGTTAAAACGATTTGTTTTTTTGCTTCGTACAGTGCATTAAAGGTATGAAAAAATTCTTCCTGTGTTGATTCCTTACCTGCAATAAATTGAATATCGTCGACAAGTAGAACGTCTGACTTTCTATACTTTTGCCTGAATTTTGACGTCGTTCCACGGCGAATTGCTTCAATCAGTTCGTTTGCAAATTCGTCTCCTTTTGTATAAACAATATTTGTTTCAGGATTGTTTTTTTGAATCTCATTGCAAATCGCATATAGCAGATGAGTTTTGCCCAGACCCGAATTGCCGTAAATAAACAGTGGATTATATAGCATAGCTGGTTTTGTTGCAACAGCCATTGCGGCAGCGTTTGCAAATTTATTGGAAGAACCAACAATAAAAGTTTCAAAGGTATATTCATAATCATCGCTTTTTTTAGGTGTTTCTTTTAAAATACTTTTTTCTTCAGTTTGCTCTTGAGTTAAAATTTTAATTTGAAACTCAGAGCCCAATACATTTTGAAAAGAGGCCTTTAAATTTGTTTCATAAGATTTTAAAATAATATCTCTGTGGAAAGCGGTAGAAACTTTTAAAGTAACACAACCGTTTGCAATATCCAAGTTGACCGGTTGGATTTTACTGATCCAAAGATTGTACGAAACTTCAGGAATTTGTTTTTTTAAATCTTCGCAGATTAAATTCCATGCTTCAATAAAGGTTTCCATGATTACCTCCAAAGTGAAAGATAAAAAGAATAAATTTGTTTTTTGTTTCATACAAATTTGTTTTGGGTATATTCAATTTATCCTACCATAAAATCTGTTTTTTTTCAAATCATTTTCTACTTCGTTTTTTATTTATCAAAAAAATTGCTGTATAAAAGCAGATGGCTTTTTTGTTTTCTTTTACCAAAATAAAAAAATGGTTCTCTGACCGTTCTGTTTTTCTTTCTTTTCATCTCGTTTTATGTTATATTTATTAAACAAATTCATTTGTCTTTGTAGTTTTATTTTTAAGAAATCAGTTTATTTCTTTGAATAACCTCTGTTTTTTGTTGACAGACTGCATAAATATGAAGTATAATATTTAACTGCTAAGGTTTATATCCGAAAGGAGGATTCTTCAATGCTCAGAACATATCAGCCAAAAAAATTGCACAGAAAAAAAGAACACGGCTTCAGAAAAAGAATGTCTGACCGAAATGGCCGTAAGGTTTTGGCACGTCGTAGAGCCAAGGGCAGAAAGCGCTTGTCCTACTAAGAGATAAGAAGGCTGCTGCAACGTAGCCTTTCTTTTTTATTTTTTACAAATTGGAATGGTTTGCTTATGGACAAGTTTGTGCCATTAAATCAGAACAAAGATTTCAGGCGTCTTTATGCAAAAGGAAAATCATATATATCTTCGTCTGTGATTACTTATGTTGGTAAAAATCGCGTAAAACAGCTTCGGGTTGGCATTACTGCCAGCAAAAAAATTGGAAATGCTGTGCAACGCAATCGTGCTAGGCGACTGATTCGAGAAGCGACACGACTTTTAGCAGACGACATGCAGCATGGCTATGATCTTGTTTTTGTGGCAAGAACAAAAACTCCATTTGTAAAATGCCAGGAAGTGCAACGACTTATGAAAAAGCAGCTAAAAGAAGCAGGTGTAATTAAATGAAACGGCTGCTAATTAAAGTGGTTCGTTTTTACCAGGTTGCCATTTCACCTGCAAAAACACCGTGTTGCAAATATTATCCAACCTGCTCAAATTACGCCATTGAAGCGATTGAGCGTTTTGGAGCGTTGAAAGGCGGTTTTTTGGCAATTTACCGTATTTTGCGGTGTAATCCTTTTAGTAAAGGCGGGTATGACCCCGTGCCTGAAAAAAAGAAAAAGCATCACATAGAGGAGTAATGCAATGGACGGTATTTTTAATTTTTTCGGAAGCATTCTCGGCTATATTTTATGGTTTTTTTACTATATTGTCGGCAATTATGGCGTAGCAATTATTTTATTTACAATTTTGTTAAAACTGATTTTATTTCCCCTTGCCGTCAAGCAGCAGAAATCCATGTCTGTTACCGCAAGAATCTCTGAAAAACAAAAAGAGCTTTCTCAAAAATATAAAAATGACAAAGCAAAATATCAGGAAGAATTGCAAAAGTTGTATGCCAAAGAAGGTGCAAGGCCTGGTGGCGGTTGTTTGGTTACGCTATTGCCTTTGCCTGTGATGATGGGATTATATTATACAATTTTAAATCCCTTACAGAATGCTTTGCACCTTTCAAGTGAAGTAATTACAAATGTATCAAATCTGCTGAATCAAATTCCGGGGGCAACCATGAATATGGGTGGCAGGCTCAGCGAGATTAATATTATTAAGCACTTTGACGAACTTGCGCCGTATTTGCATGATATTTTAGGTGCAGATTATGATAAGGTAGAAAGATTTAGCCATAGCTTTCACTTCTTGGGACTGGATCTATTGGGAACACCATCTACCTCTCCATGGTCGTCCATGTTGTTTTTGATTCCACTGATTTGTTTGGTTGCTTCAATTGGTTCTCAGGTCTTTATGATGCTGACAAATGAGGCGATGAAAAATCAGCAGGGCTGTATGAAATTTGTAATGCTTGCATTGCCGTTATTTACTGCATGGCTTGCATGGACAATGCCTGGTGCTATCGGATTTTACTGGATTTGCAATACCATTACGATGTTCGTTCAAACTGTGGTAATCAATTATTTCTTCAGTTCTGGCCATATGGATGCAAAGACGCAGGCAAGACATGTTGCAAAAATGGTGATTGAGGAAGAAAAGGTTGTTGAAATACCGCCGGAGATGCGCAAACAGCTCTCTCAAAAAATAGAAACAGGCGGAAAACAAAAATCAAATAAAAAGAAAAAATAAGAAAATTTATTCTGATTTGGAGGTGATGCTGTGCTCAAGGAAGCAATTGCAACAGGAGAAACGGTTGAACAGGCGATTCAAAATGCCTGTGAGAAATTGGGCATTGAAGTTTGCGAGGATAATTTTGAAATATTGGAAATGCCTGCAAAAAAAACACTTGGTATTTTTGGCGGAAGCCTTGCAAAAGTACGAGTTTATATCAAAGAAGACGGTGCAAAGGCGGCAGCCGATTATTTGCAACAAGTTTTACAACTAATGGGTAACCGAGATGTACAGGTTGAAATTGCCAAAGAAGACGCAGGTGCAATGCTGCAGGTAACCGGCGGCGATATGGGCTATATGATTGGGCACAGAGGAGAAACGCTTGATGCATTGCAATATTTATCGGGATTAATTGCAAACCAAATTGAGGATAGTTATTATAGAATTACGATAGATATCGGTAATTACCGTGATAAACGGAAAGAAACGTTGACTTCTCTTGGTTATAAAATGGCACAAAAAGCGCTGAAATCTGGCAGGAATTATACTTTAGAACCAATGAACCCTTATGAAAGAAGAATCATTCATGCAGCAGTCAGAGAAGTTCCCGGTGTTCAGTCTTGGTCAGTTGGAGAGGATCTTCAACGTCATATTGTGATTGGACCGGAAAGCGGAGAACGCAATCTAAATGCATGGCGCCGTACACCAAAGAAGAGACAAAACGGCAAAAGAGAGCATGCCGGAAGAAGTAAACAAGGCTAATTTTCAAAAATAGGCGGGGCGCCCAGAACAGGCAGCTCTGCCTTTTGATTTTATTTGGAAGAAAGGCATCGTATGAAAATAAATGAAAAACATCACACAATTGCCGCGATTTCTACGGCACAGGGTGCAGGTGGTATTGGAATTATTCGGATTTCTGGTGTAAATGCAGCTGAAATTGCAGATTGCGTGTTTACCTCGCCTTATGGTAAAACGATTGCTGCTGCAAGGGGATATACAGCATTATATGGAAAAGTACATATGCCAATAGCAGAGAATGAAGCACCTGTATGGATTGATGAAGCGATTGCGTTGGTATTTCGGGCTCCTGCCAGTTTTACCGGCGAAGACGTAGTAGAACTTTCTTGCCACGGAGGGTTGACTGTAACTCAGCAAGTGCTGCGTGCTGTATTGCAAGCAGGGGCTGTGCCGGCGCAGGCAGGTGAATTTACCAAGCGTGCATTTTTGAATGGGAAGCTTGGTTTAACCGAAGCGGAATCGGTGATGCAGCTCATTTCTGCACAGGGTGAGCAAGCTGCAAAGGTGGCATTAGCTGGCCATCAGGGTGCGTTGCATAAAATAATCACGCAAATTCGGGAGCGGTTGGTTGCGGCAGCAGCGCATCTTTCTGCATGGGCGGATTACCCGGAGGAGGATATTGCACAGCTTACACCGGAATCGCTAAAAGAAGATTTGCAGACAGCAAATAATGAGATCGATCGCCTGCTAGCGCAATTTGGCGCAGGAAAAGCGCTGCGTGAAGGTGTCAATACGGTGATTGCGGGTCGCCCAAATGCCGGTAAATCGACCTTGATGAACCTGCTGGCTGGTTGTGAGCGTTCAATTGTAACGCCGCTGGCTGGCACTACACGAGATGTTGTGGAGGAAACGGTTTTGCTCGGTGGTGTGCCACTACGATTGGCGGATACTGCAGGGTTGCATCAAACTGATGACCCGATTGAACAGCTTGGGATTGATCGGGCAAGAGAACGTTTGAAAACGGCAGAATTGGTTTTTGCAGTGTTTGATACTGCTTGCCCACTCAATGATGAAGATAGGGCTCTGACGGCGCAGTTACGCGGTTTTCCGGCAATTGCTGTTTTAAATAAAAGTGACTTGCCGCAGCAGGCAGATGTTGCATTTTTACAGGAGCAATTTGTGTATACCGTTGCGCTTTCTGCAATTTCAGGGGAGGGTTTGTCACAGCTTGCGCATGCGGTTACGCAAGTGCTACAGACTGCGACGTTGGATTCTGCTCAGGGAATTTTATCGACAGAGCGTCAGCGTAATGCAGCACAACGGGCACAGCAGGCACTCTGCGAAGCGATTATGGCATTGGAAAATGGAGTGACTCTGGATGCTATTACTGTTTCGCTGGAGGGCGCAATTGCGGCATTGTTGGAGCTGACGGGTGAGAGAACTACCGATGCTGTAGTAGATGCAGTATTTGCACAGTTTTGTGTAGGAAAGTAGAAGATGCGTTATTTTTTGAAATTATGAGTGTTATGTAAAAGTTGATGCGTTTGTCGATTGTGACAGACGTATTTTTATTTATAATAAACAGATATAATGGGAAATTAGATGTTGTATTTGTTTAAAAGATACAGATGATTTTATGAAAATGGTATTGACTGTGAGGTTTTGGATAGAGTTGTGAGAAGGTGAATGGATTAGTGAAAAAATAGATAAAAGAAACAGATTTTGTTGTTTTTGTTTTAAATGATGGTAAAATGAACGTGCAGAAAACGTGCCTGTATTGGTACAAAACAGGCTGTTTTTGTGCATAAAGGTGCCATTAACAGGGAGTTTTAACAATTTCGTCATATTTGAGGGTGTAATCACGCAATTACAAATTGCGGTTGTTGCCCAGGGTTTGGTATGCTATAATAAAAATGATTTGTGCCGAAAATTGGCTTTATAAAAATAGTTTTAAACGTGCGATTTGGTAACCAAAAGCAGCGGTTATAAAATTATGAATCAGGAGGAAATCTTTTTGAGTTATTTTGCTGGGACATATGATGTGCTGGTGATTGGGGCAGGACATGCGGGCATTGAAGCAGGACTTGCTGCTGCACGTCTTGGTTGCAGCACTGCGGTGTTTACCATCAATATGGATGCTGTGGGAAATTGTCCGTGCAACCCTTCGATTGGAGGAACTGCGAAGGGACATCTGGTGCGGGAAATTGATGCGCTGGGTGGAGAGATGGGTCGCACAACGGATGCCTGTTTTTTGCAAAGCAGGATGCTCAATTTGGGAAAAGGACCGGCGGTGCATTCGCTGAGGGCGCAGATTGACCGGAGAGAATATGGCAAAGTGATGAAGCACAAGCTAGAGTTACAGCCTGGGCTGCATTTGAAGCAGGCTGAGATTGTAGATCTGGTGCGGGGTGAAGACGGACTTTGGCAGGCAGTGACCCAGATGCATGCCGTTTATACTGCGAAGACGGTGGTGATTGCTACCGGAACGTATTTGGGCGGACGCATTTATGTGGGTGAAGTGAGCTATGACAGCGGGCCGGATGGGTTGTTTCCGGCGATGCGGTTGGGCGGTGCGCTCAAAGCGTTGGGCCTGCGACTGAGACGTTTTAAAACGGGTACACCGGCGCGTGTGTTGCGCAGCAGTGTAGATTTTACCGGGTTGGAGGAGCAGTTTGGCGATGATCCTGTAGTGCCGTTTTCTTATGATACGGAGCAGCCGGGAGAGAACCGGATCACCTGCCATGTAGCGTGGACCAATGCCGAAACAAAGCGCGTGATTTTGGAGAATATTGGGCGTTCGCCAATGTATAGTGGAGAGATTGAAGGTGTAGGGCCGCGGTATTGCCCGAGCATCGAAGATAAAATTGTGCGGTTTGCAGACAAGGAACGGCACCAGATTTTTATTGAGCCGTGTGGGTTGGAGACGGAGGAGCTGTATTTGCAGGGGATGTCGTCTTCGTTGCCGGAGGAGGTTCAGCTGGCGTTTTATCGGACGGTGAAGGGTTTGGAGCAGGTGGAAATCATGCGGTGTGCGTATGCGATTGAGTATGACTGTGTTGACCCGCTGCAGATGGATGCAACGCTGGAGTTTCGGGAATTGCCGGGACTGTTTGGCGCAGGGCAGTTCAACGGAAGCAGCGGTTATGAAGAAGCTGCTGCGCAAGGTCTTGTGGCGGGTATCAATGCGGCGCATCGTGTGCTTGGCAAGGAGCCGTTTGTGTTGGATCGGGCTTCGTCTTATATTGGCACATTGATTGACGATTTGATTACAAAAGGTGTGACCGACCCCTATCGCATGATGACCTCGCGGTCGGAATATCGGTTGGTTTTGCGGCAGGACAATGCTGATGAGCGCCTGACGCCGCTGGGCAGGGCACTTGGTTTGATTGGAGAGGACCGCTGGGAGCGTTTTACCAAAAAGCAGGAGCAGAAAAAACAGGAGCTGTTGCGGGCGCAAAAGACGGTTTTGCCACCGAGTGAGGCGGTGAATGCTGTGTTGACTGCGTGTGGCACAACACCGATTACCACGGGAACAAAGTTGATTGATTTGCTGCGCAGGCCGCAGCTTGGATATGCAGCGCTGACGGAGGTGGACCCGACGCGGCCGGAGTACCCAGCGGCTGTGTTTGAAAGTGCGGAGATTGAGATGAAATATGATGGGTATATCAAGCGGCAGCTGGCTGATATTGCCGAGATGCGGCGTTTGGAGGAAAAGGCGTTGCCCGGAGATGCAGATTACCGTGCAGTGGCCGGATTGCGCAAGGAAGCGCAGGAAAAGCTGCAGCAGGTGATGCCGGCCAATATTGGGCAGGCAGGCAGGATATCGGGTGTGAGTCCGGCAGATATTTCAGTTTTGCTGATTTGGTTGAGCAAGGGGCAGGCTGAGACTTAACGCAGAAGGAGAAGATGGTATGGAGCAGCGGCAGAGAGGCAACAAGGGCGTCGGCTGGCGAAACTGTCTGCAATTTTGCAAGCAGTTTGCATTGCGCGTGTTTTCGCATGGCATTATGGGCAGAGGCGCAGAGCTGGCGTATTATTTTTTGTTTTCGTTTTTGCCGCTGATTATTTTTGTGGCGGCGATGATCTCTGCAACGGGATGGGATGTTTCGGTGTTTGACGGGTTGGATCGGCTGATACCGGAGGATGTGCTTGGCATTATTGGGAGCTATTATTCTTATATTTTTGGAACTGAGAACGGCGGGATCATGCTTTCTGGCCTGGTGTTGAGCGTTTATTTTTCTTCTGCTGCGGTGCGTTCGCTGATGCGGGGGCTGGATGTGGCTTATAATGTGAAGGAAAACCGGCCGGTTTTGCTCAAGCTGCTGCTGTCGATTTTGTTTGCGGTGGTTTTGCTGCTGATGATCTCGCTGAGTATGGTGGTGCTGGTGGCCGGCGGTAAGATCATTGCGCTGATTGTATATGTTTTTCCGGAATATCAGGGTTTTCAGTTTATGACGAACATTTTGCGATTTGTGCTGCCAGTGATACCGATGCTGTTTGTATTGGTTTTGCTGTTTATGTTTGTGCCCAATCAGAAAGTGAAATTTCGGGAGGCGATACCCGGCGCATTGTTCAGCCTGTTGGCCTGGATGGTGGTTTCTGCGGCGTTTTCGCTGTATGTTTCGACGATGGGGCGGTATTCGGTGCTGTATGGCTCGTTGGGTGCGATTATTGTGATGATGCTTTGGTTTTATTTGATCGGGATTATTTTTGTGATGGGCGGAGAGCTCAATGCCCTGTTGTTTGAATGGAAAAACCAGGAACCGGTACCGCGGCGGCTGCCGCCGAAATTTTTGCGTGGTTCAAACGGGAAAAAGCAGAACGGAGAGTGAGCACAATGGAAGGCTTTGCTGAATATTTGCAGGTGTGTGCACGACAGATGGGACTGGAACTGAGCGATTTGCAGACAGCGCAGTTTGCGCAGTATGCAGCGCTGTTGCGAGAATGGAATGAGCGGATGAATCTAACGGCGGTGACGCAGCCGAGAGAGATTGCAGTGAAACATTTTATCGATAGCCTGACGGTGTTTTTATGCTGTGAGCCAAAGCAGGAGGCAAAGGTGATCGACATTGGCAGCGGAGCGGGTCTGCCGGGCGTGCCGATGAAGATTTATCGCCCGGATTTGAAATTGACGGCGCTGGACAGCCTGCAAAAACGGCTGCGGTTTTTGCAGGCTGTGAGCGCGGAGCTGGGATTGGATATGAACTGTGTGCACGCGCGGGCAGAGGAGGCCGGACGTGACCGAAAATTGCGGCTGGAGTTTGATGTTGCTGTGGCAAGGGCTGTGGCACCGTTGCAGGTGTTGAGTGAATATTGCCTGCCGTTTGTGCGCAAGGGTGGCGTGTTTTTGGCGCTGAAGGGGCCTGGCGCAGACCGGGAGCTGGTGCAGGCAGAGCGGGCTGTGACTGCGCTTGGCGGCGTGGTGGAACGTGTGTACCGCTTGACGTTGCCGGACGGAAGCGCGCGGTGCATTGTGGTAATTAGGCGGGAGAAGGGGTGCCCTGGGGAGTATCCCCGGCATGGCGGGAAAATTGCAAAAAACCCGCTGTAAGTTTGAAAAAGGGAGCAAAAACGACACAAAGATTTTTTGGCGGGGCTGAAATTTCTACAGAAATTGCGCAGACGTTGTGATAGGCTGGATATATATAAATTGTAAAATTTTGGAAAAACAGTTGAAAAGAACGTTGGAGGTGTCGTGAAATTGTTTCTGTTATCTCAGGAAAAGAAAAAAGTGGTGGAGATTGCGCCGGAACGGATTTTGCCGAACCCAGCACAGCCGCGGCGGGTATTTGTACAGGAGGAGCTGGACAAGCTTGCGCAGAGTATTCGGGAGAATGGGTTGTTGCAGCCGCTTTCGGTTCGAAAATTAGAGGGAAATTTGTATGAGTTGATTGCCGGGGAGCGGCGGTTGCGGGCATGCCGCATTGCGGGGCTGGAGACAGTGGCTTGTGTGATACACGACTGCGACGGGCAGCAATCTGCAATTTATGCAATGTTGGAGAATTTGCAGCGGCAGGATTTGCAGCTGTTTGAGGAAGCAGAAGGCATTGCGCGGCTGATTGCGGAATGGGGCGTGACGCAGGAGGAGGCGGCCAGACGCTTGGGTAAGAGTCAATCTGCGATTGCGAACAAGTTGCGGCTGTTGCGGTTGCCGGTGGAGGAACGGAGACAGATTGCGCAGGCGGGTTTGACAGAACGCCATGCAAGAGCGTTGCTGCGTGTGCCGAATGAGGCGCTGCGCAGGCAGGCGTTGGAGACGGTGATCACACAGGGGTATAATGTGCAGAAGACGGATGCGTATATCGAAAATTTGTTGACGCTGAAGGAAGCGCCGATCAAACCCCGGAAAAAAGGGAAGCGCACCTTTATTGTGAAGGATGTGCGATTGTTTATCAATACGATTGACCGGGCAGTGGAGACGATGCGGCTTTCTGGTATTTCGGCTGCGGTGGACAAGCGGGAGACGGAGCAGTATATAGAATGTGTGATTCGTATACCGAAGCAGAAATCAAGTTCGGCGGTGTCATAAAAAACAGAAATGGAACAAGACCTGTGTGGTGTTTTTATACAGCACGTGGTCTTTTTGTTTTTACAGCATGTTTCACGTGAAACATTTTTGAAAAACGGGTTTTCCTCCTGCGGAAAAAGTGGTATAATAAAACGACACAAACGCGATAGGGGAGGAAAATGGATATGGGCAAAATCATTGCCGTTGCAAATCAAAAAGGCGGCGTTGGCAAGACGACCACGGCAGTGAATCTTGCGGCAGCCATTGGCAGCGAAGGAAAGCGGACGCTGTTGATTGATATGGACCCGCAGGGAAACTCGACCAGCGGCGTGGGATTGGACCGGCGCACGTTGGAGGCTTCGGTTTATGAAGTGTTGGTGGGACAAGCAGATGCGCGGGAAGCGATTGCACACACGCAGTTTGCCAATTTGGATATTTTACCCTCTAGCATTGATTTGGCAGCGGCGGAAGTGGAATTGGTTTCTTTGCAGCATCGGGAGGCAATTTTGAAACATGCACTGCTACCGCTGAAGACGGAATATGATTACCTGTTGATTGATTGCCCGCCCTCTTTGGGAATGATCACCACGAATGCGCTGTGTGTGGCGGATACGCTTTTGGTGCCGATTCAGTGTGAATATTATGCGCTGGAGGGACTTTCTCAGCTGATGAATACGGTGCGGCGCATCAAACGACAGTATAATGAGCACCTGGATTTGGAGGGCGTTTTGCTGACGATGTATGACGGCAGACTGAATTTGACGCAGCAGGTGGTGGAGGAAGTGAAGAAATACTTTCCCAAAAAAGTGTTTCGTACGGTGATACCGCGTTCTGTGCGGCTTTCGGAGGCACCCAGCCATGGGTTGCCGATTGCGTATTATGACAAGAGCTCGAAGGGTGCGCAGGCATATCAGCAGCTGGCAGAAGAAGTGCTGCGGGCAAACAGATGACGGAAAGGCAGGTTTTTAAAATGGCGATGCGGAAAAGCGGACTGGGCAAGGGTTTGGACGCAATTTTTGCTGAGAATGATACACAGGCAGATGTTTCGGCAGCGGTGACGGTGCGGATTGATGAAATTGAACCGAACAGAGCCCAGCCAAGAAAAGAGTTCGATGAGGAAGCACTGACGGAGCTGGCGGATTCGATTGCGCAGCACGGTGTAATACAGCCGCTGTTGGTGCGGCCGATCATTGGCGGAGGCTATCAGATTGTTGCGGGAGAACGCCGTTGGCGGGCCAGTCGGCGTGCAGGACTTTCAGAAGTGCCGGTGGTGGTCAAAGAACTGAGCGATACGGAAGTGATGGAGATCGCTCTGATTGAAAATCTGCAGCGCGAGGATTTGACACCGCTGGAGGAAGCGATGGGCTATCAGACTTTGATTGAAACGTATGGTTTTACCCAGGATGCGGTTGCAAAGTCGATGGGGAAATCGCGGCCGGCGATTACAAATAGCTTGCGATTGTTGCAGCTGCCGGAGGCTGTGTTGGAATATCTGCGCAATGGGATGCTTTCAGCGGGACATGCAAGAACGCTGCTGGGTTTGGAAAATGCCGAGGAGATGCAGGAACTGGCTCGGAAAACGGTGCAGGAAGGATTTTCTGTGCGGGAACTGGAACGTTTGGTGAAAAGCATGGGTGGCAGAAAGCCGCAAAAGAACCAGCCAGCGGAGCAAAAAGAGACGTTTTTTACAGAGACAGAACTGGCATTGAGTGAATATTTGGGCAGACGAGTGCGGATTGCAGGAAGTGGCCTGAAAGGTACGTTGCAGATTGAGTTTTATGGGCAGGAGGATTTGCTGGGATTGATTGCCCAGTTGAGATTGGATGGATAAACAGACTGTTTCACGTGAAACATTAGATGATAATAGAGCGTAGAAAAAGGAGAAGTGTTATGCTGGATATTAAACGGATACGGAATCACCCGGATGCAGTGAAGCAGGCAATGAGAAACCGGAATATGGATGCGGATGCTGTGATCGATGAGATTTTGGAGATTGACGTGCAGCGCAGGCAGATCACGGGAGAGACGGAAGCAAAAAAGGCAGAACAAAATGCGAAAACGAAGCAAATACCGGCACTGAAACAGGCGGGAGAAGATACTGCGGCATTGATGGCGGAGCTGAAAGCGCTTTCGGAAGAAATTAAGGCGCTGGACGGGAAACTTGCGCAGGTGGAGCAGAGACAGACGGAGATTTTGTTGTCGTTGCCAAATGTGCCGAGCGAGACGACCCCGGTGGGGAAAGATGAGACGGAAAATGTGGAGATACGCCGTTGGGGTGAGCCGCGTGCATTTGGATTTAACGTAAAGGCGCATTGGGACATTGGAAAAGATTTGGGGATTTTAGACCCGGAAACAGCGGCAAAGGTGACCGGAGCGCGGTTTCATTTTTACCGGAATTTGGGAGCACGACTGGAGCGTTCGGTGATCAATTTTTATTTGAATACCCATACGCAGCATGGATATGAAGAAGTTTTGCCGCCGTTTTTGGTCAATCGTGCCTCGATGGTGGGAACGGGACAGTTGCCAAAGTTTGAGGAAGATGCGTTTAAACTTGCAACCAAGGTTTCGGAAGAGGATTATTTTTTGATACCGACGGCGGAGGTGCCGGTGACGAATATGTATCGCAATGAAATTTTAGATGGTAGCTTGTTACCGATAAAGCATTGTGCGTATTCGGCTTGTTTTCGTGCGGAAGCCGGCTCTGCGGGACGAGATACGCGTGGGTTGATTCGCCAGCATCAATTTAATAAGGTGGAACTGGTGAAGTTTGCAGATCCGGAGACATCTTACCAGGAGTTGGAAAGCCTGACCAATGATGCGGAGCGTGTGTTGCAGGCACTGGGGCTGCCGTATCGCGTGATCAATCTGGTAACGGGAGATTTGGGATTTTCGTCTGCAAAGACGTATGACGTGGAGGTTTGGATGCCTTCTTACGGCCGGTATGTGGAAATTTCGTCTTGCTCGAACTTTGAGGATTTTCAGGCGCGGCGTGCGGGCATACGTTTTAAGCGCAATATGAAGGATAAGGCGCAGTTTGTGCATACGCTCAATGGCTCTGGTGTGGCGATTGGCAGAACGGTTGCGGCGATTTTGGAGAATTATCAGAATGCAGACGGCAGTGTGACTGTGCCGGAAGTGCTGCAGCCATATATGGGAACAGATATAATCAAATAAATATAGTTACAAGCGGGTGATGCCTGCTTATTTTTTTGCGCATATTCTGGGTAAATTTGCTTTGGTTGTGCGATTAAAAAAATCGCATATCTGGTGGAAATTTTGTATTGAAAGTAGATGGATGCAGTGGTATAATAAAAAGAATAAAAAAACAGGCTGCTGACAGCAAACTAAAAAAGGAGGAACAAACATGCTCAATACCCAATATGACGAAAAATTCGTGAAAGAAGGTCTGACGTTTGATGATGTGTTGCTGATTCCCGCTGAATCGAATGTTTTGCCGAAGGAAGTGGATTTTTCGACGTATTTAACGAAGAAAATTAAGCTGAATACCCCGTTGATGACCGCGGCGATGGATACCGTTACCGAAGATGACATGGCCATTGCAGTTGCGCGTGAAGGCGGTATTGGCATCATTCACAAGAATATGTCGATTGAAGCGCAGGCTGATTTGGTGGATCGTGTAAAGCGTTCTGAAAACGGTGTTATTGTTAATCCGTTCTTCCTTTCTCCGCAGCATTCTGTGTATGATGCCAATGCGATTATGGCTCGGTATAAAATTTCGGGCGTGCCGATTTGTGAAAACGGGAAGCTGGTGGGCATTATTACCAACCGTGATCTGCGGTTTATGTCTGGCACGGATTTTGAGCAGCCGATCTCTGCGGTGATGACGCATGAAAGTTTGATCACTGCGCCGGTGGGCACGACATTGGCACAGGCGCAGGAGATTCTGCGGCAGCATCGCATCGAAAAGTTGCCGCTGGTGGACAAGCAGGGTCGCTTGAAGGGGTTGATCACCATTAAGGATATTGAAAAAGCGGTGCAGTATCCGCGTTCCTCTAGAGATGATAACGGGCGTTTGCTGTGCGGCGCAGCTGTGGGCGCTACGCAGGATGTGCTGGAGCGCGTGGAGGCTTTGGTGCATGCACAGGTGGATGTGATTGCGCTGGACTCTGCACATGGACATAACAGCGGGATTTTGGAGGCGGTGCGCAAAATCAAAAAAGCGTACCCGAAGGTGCAGTTGATTGCGGGCAATGTGGCAACGGCGGCTGCGACCGAAGCGCTGATTCAGGCTGGGGCGGACTGTGTGAAGGTGGGCATTGGCCCGGGTTCGATTTGCACGACGCGCGTGGTGGCTGGCATCGGTGTGCCGCAGATTACTGCGATTTATGATTCTGCTTGCGTGGGGGCAAAATATGGCGTGCCGGTTATTGCGGACGGTGGAATTCAATACTCGGGTGACATTGTGAAGGCGTTGGCTGCCGGTGCAAGCGTTGTGATGGTTGGCTCGCTGGTGGCGGGTTGTAAGGAATCGCCCGGTGAGACGGAGTTGTTTCAGGGTCGGCAGTTTAAGGTGTACCGCGGCATGGGCAGCATGGGCGCTATGGGCAAGGGCAGCACGGATCGCTATTTTCAGGAAGAAAATAAGAAGCTCGTGCCGGAAGGTGTTGAGGGTCGGTTGCCGTACCGTGGACCGCTGTCGGACACTGTTTATCAACTGATGGGCGGTTTGCGTGCGGGCATGGGATATACCGGTTGTGCGACGATTGCGGAGCTGCACGAGAAGGCTCAGTTTATTCGTATTACCGGTGCTGGGCTGAAGGAAAGTCACCCGCATGATATTCAAATCACCAAGGAGTCGCCGAATTATTCATTTCATACCGGATATTAATGCGGTTTTTTTGCAGATTTTTATTGACAAAACTGCGCAAATGTACTATAATTAAATTCGCTTCGTTTGCGGAGCACTTGTTGTGGCGGTATAGCTCAGCTGGCTAGAGCATTCGGTTCATACCCGAAGAGTCGATGGTTCAAGTCCATTTACCGCTACCATCTTGGCCCGTTCGTCAAGTGGTTAAGACACCGCCCTTTCACGGCGGGTTCACGGGTTCGAATCCCGTACGGGTCACCACCAGACTGAGTCTGGACGCACATCGCGTCTGGGCTTTTTGTTTTTTGCGGGAGTGCGGTGCTCGCGTTTTGGGTTTTGTGGGTTGGGGAGATTTTTGGTAGACTGAGTCTGGACGCACATCGCGTCTGGGCTTTTTGTTTTTTGCGGGAGTGCGGTGCTCGCGTTTTGGGTTTTGTGGGTTGGGG
>CAKSFA010000010.1 GCA_934454125.1 uncultured Eubacteriales bacterium
TTTGGTTCGGAATAGTGTAGTGCTGGCGGTCTATCTCTTGTTTTCGGTTGCTTGCTTCCTTACCGTACATGAGCATTCTGGCAAGAATTGAAGTGGTGCTGCGCAGAACGCATAAAAGCAACAATCAAATTCAATATGGTGATATTACTATGAACCTAGACGAGCACAGTGTAAAAAAGGGAGGAGAGCCTGTAAATCTAACACCGAAAGAATTTGATATTCTGGCGTTTTTTCTAAAAAATCAGGATATTGCATTGACCAGAGAGCGTCTGTTGGCAACAGTATGGGGCTATGAATTTATGGGAGAAACCCGCACGGTAGATATCCATGTGCAGCAAATACGCAAAAAAATGGGGTTGCATCAAAAGTTGGTTACCATACCCAAGTTGGGCGTTTTTGCTGTGATATTATCCGTAATTGCAATGTGTTGCATCAAAAGTTGGTTACCATACCCAAGTTGGGCTACCGTTTAGAGAGGGATGCGTAAATGAAGCTGTGGCAAAAAATATTTTTGTGCGCGCTGGTATTGGTAATTGCTGCAATTGATATTACATCGGTGTTGTTGCTTTCTAACAGTCATCGCTTAACCGTGATGCGCGAAAGGCAAAATGTAGTTTCCAAACATAAATATCTTTCAGCAATGCTGAAGGATAACGTGCTGTACGCACGTCTCAAACAAAATAAAGTGTTTTTATCAGAAGAAGAGGTAATTGATATTATTCGACAGGCCTTTGAACCGGGACCCATAGGACATGGGGGTGGGTTCTCGCTGTATGAAGATCAAAAACGGTTGTTTCAGTACAACAGCCGTTCTCAGGAACAGGAGATTTCTATCTTGCAAAGTGCTGCGAATGAGAATATATTAAGCCAGTTGCAAGAGTCGGGCGGTTATGCACTAGAAATTATAGATGACGGAGAGTCTTCTTATTTGATGGTAATCTCACAGATTGTGTTAGAAAGCCAACCATATTATCTGATGACATCATCTGAGGTAACAGAAATTTACACGTTGTATCAGCAGCAGGTTCATTATATTTTGGTCATGAGTATGAGCTGCGCAACTGCCATTGCAACAATCCTGTTGGCAGTAGTATGGTTGCTGTTATTGCCGCTGCGCAGAATCAATGAGGGCACGCAGCAGATTGCACAGGGCAATTACAGCAAACGTTTGCCAGAAAAGGGTGGCATGGAATTTACACAGCTTGCCCGCAACATGAATGAAATGGCGCAAGCAATTGAAGAGAATGTAACAGAATTGGAGCATGTTGCAGAGGACAGGAATGTATTCATTGCCAATTTGGCGCATGAAATGAAAACACCACTGACTTCTATTCTAGGCTTTGCAGATTTATTGCGTGTAAAGCGCATAGTCAATGACAGAGAGCGTCAGGAATATGCCGGTATTATCGTAGAAGAGACTAAGCGTCTGAAAACACTGTCAGGCAAGTTGATGGAATTGATTACGTTGGGACAGACCCAGTTGGATTGGCAAACGGTATCGTTAACAGAGGTGATGGAAGAAGTTGGCCAGGCATTACAAATATCCTTGTCCAAATCAGGTATTACGCTTGAGATTACGATGTGCAAAGCGGAATTGCCGATGGATAAGGAGTTATTTAAATCTCTGATTTATAACCTGATTGACAATGCAATCAAGGCTTCTACTGCAGGGCAGAAAATTGCTGTGACGGGACGGTACGAAAACGAAATGCTGGTGCTTTCTGTACGAGATTGGGGGATTGGAATCCCGAGAGAAGAGCTGCATAATGTGTTAAAACCATTTTATATGCTCGATAAATCCCGCCGTACACGAAAGGCAGGTGGCGCGGGTTTGGGGCTTGCACTATGCGCTGAGATTGCAAAACTGCACGGTGCCAGGGTACAAATTGAAAGCGAGCCGCGTAAGGGCACGTGTGTACGCCTGATTTTTGATAATAGGGAGGAGAGCGTATGAAGCGATTATCTACAGGACTGCGCTCGTCTGCACTGCGGCTACTGATCGCCTGTGTATTGGCAGTACTGATTTTAAGTATGGGTTATCTATTTATCCGAGGGTTACAGTACTGGATTCCCAGCTATAAAAATCAAATGACTTATCTTGCGCCAAGTCAGGTACAGATGCAACCGCTATACTGGAATAAAGACGATGATGATATTATAATCTATCCTTGGGGGCAGTATCATAGCAATGCGGTTATTCCACTGAATAACAATGATCTTGCAATGCTAAGAGAAAGCGATATTTCTGATTTGCTTAATACAAGTGCAAATACGCAAGAACCAATCGATTTTGTACCACAGTTTCAAAAGATTGTATCCAATAATCTTTCGGTGTATTTCTTAAAAGATGTTATATGCAGCGGTTATGCAGTAGACAGTACTACGAGTGGAGATACAGATACATCGACAGCATATCAAAAGGTAATTAACTGTGCGGTGGATCAGACAGGAGCTTTGCTGTATGTTTATATTTCAAAAGTGCAAACAGAAGAAACCGACGGGTATCAAAAGATCGAAGAAGTCTATAATGAGTTTATGCGAGATCAAAAACGTAATGACGATACTAGGGTACAGAAAATTGTCCGAAATGCAGTACAGTATTTTTCCGAGATGATTTCGGTGTATCCGCATCAGCACCAGATGCTTGCTGTGTTAGAAGAATTTCTTCAATCTGATTTGAGTGCATATGATGCTGTTGTAAAAGACCGGCAGATTTTATTGATTTACACACTAAGTTCCGGTTATCGCAGTGTTTTTATTTACGATATAGGCACAGATATGATAGAAGGGATCAGTTTAGAAAAATTGTCGGTATAATTTATACTATAAAATAGGGCACGGTGTTATGCCGTGCCCTATTTTTATGTAGGTTCATCTAAGGCATTGCGCAAGGTTTTTACAAAACTGCCTATGGCAGCAGGAGAATTGTGTCCGGTTTCTGCAATAATCTTTACGATTGCACTGCCTACGATTACACCATCGCAATAGCGTTTAATCACCTTGACCTGTTCTGGAGAAGAAATGCCAAACCCTACGCAACAAGGAATCTGTACGTGTTGCCGAATGGTTTGAAAAAAGCGGTCAAAATCGGTTTGAAAGGTGCTGCGCATGCCGGTTACACCGGTGGAGGACACGCAGTATAAAAATCCTTTACAGTGCCGTGCGATTTCTGCAATGCGTTGACCTGAGGTAGGCGCTGCTAGATAGATGGGATAAACGTCATGTTCCAACGCGTTTGTATCAATTTCATGATGCTCCTCTGTGGGCAGGTCGGGTACAATTACAGCGTCAACGCCGACCTGTTTGCATCTTGCAAAAAAGTGTTCTGTACCAAAACGGTAAATGGTATTGATATACAGCATCAACGCCAGTGGGATTTGCGTTTTTGTTCGAAGTTGTTTGATTAACTCAAAGATACCAGAAAGTGTTGCGCCGCTCTGCAATGCACGCAGACTGGCCTGTTGAATGACAAGCCCTTCTGCTACGGGGTCAGAAAATGGTACACCCAGTTCAATCATGTCAGCGCCATTGCGTTCAAGCTCTAGCACCAACTGTTTGGTAGTGTCAAAATCAGGGTCACCAGCTGTGATAAATGGAATCAACGCTTTTTTATTTTGTTGCTTGCACCGGGCAAACATTATATCAATTCTGTTCATCTAGTTTCACTCCTCTATACCGTGCAATTTGATAGACGTCCTTATCACCTCTACCGGAAAGACAGATTACCAAAATATGCTCAGGCCGCATGGTTGGGGCAATTTTCTTTGCCGCGGCTACCGCATGCGCCGATTCGATTGCAGGAATGATTCCTTCCATACGGGAGAGATATTCAAAAGCGCATACGGCTTCTTCATCGGTGATACTGAGATATTCCGCGCGTCCCTGCGTATGCAGATGTGCATGCTCCGGACCGATGCCAGGGTAATCCAGTCCTGCAGAAATCGAATAAACCGGGTCGATCTGTCCCTCTTCATTTTGTAAAAACAGCGATTTCATACCATGAAAGATTCCCTTGCTGCCTTTGGCAATTGTTGCAGCATGCAGAGTTGTTTCGATGCCGTGACCAGCTGCTTCTGCGCCGATGAGCCTTACATTTTGATTTTCAATAAAATCATAAAACATGCCAATCGCATTTGACCCGCCTCCAACGCAGGCTACCACACAGTCAGGTAATCGTTGTTCTATTTTTTGCAGCTGGTGTTTGGTTTCGGCTCCAATGATTCTTTGAAAATCACGCACCATAATGGGATAGGGGTGTGGTCCCATAGCTGATCCGATTAAATAATAGGTTTGCTCCACATTTGTGGTCCAGTCGCGCATTGCTTCGTTTACGGCATCTTTCAGAGTACGGGTGCCGCTTTCTACACCCGTTACTTTTGCTCCCAGCAGATTCATGCGATATACGTTCAAAGCCTGACGCTCCATATCCTCCTTGCCCATATATACTTCACATTCCATGCCAAATAAGGCTGCTGCAGTAGCGGTTGCCACACCATGCTGACCGGCTCCGGTTTCTGCAATCAGGCGCTTTTTCCCCATCTTTTTTGCCAGCAGTGCTTGCCCAAGCACATTGTTGATTTTATGCGAGCCAGTGTGATTCAAATCCTCACGCTTGATGTAAATTTTTGCACCGCCCAAATCTTGGGTCATTTTTTCTGCATAATATAGCATAGAGGGACGACCGGCATAGTTTTGGTATAGTTTGTTCAGCTGTGTTTGAAACTGCGAATCTTCCTTATAAAATGCATAAGCTTGTTCTAACTCCTGTACAGCATACATGACCGTTTCTGGTACATATTGCCCACCAAATTCTCCGAATCTTCCTGTTTTTTTATTCATATCTTCCCGCTCCTCTGTTTTGTGTCGATTGCGTTATGACTTGTATCAACTGTTCCATTTTTTGCTTATCTTTGCAGCCGGCTGTTTCAATCCCACTGGATAGATCGATTCCATAGGGCTTTGTAGTGGCAATGGCTTGTGATGCATTTTCAGCAGTTAGGCCACCGGCCAGAAAAAACGGCTTTGTTGGTCGATTTTCTGCAATTAAAGTCCAGTTTGCTGTTTTCCCGCTACCACCATAGGCCGATGCACAAAAGCTGTCTAGCAGTAGCTTGTCAACTGGTAAAAGGTCAGCGTTTTGAATATCTATAGCTGTTTGCACCCGTACTGCTTTCCAGAGTTGGCAGTTTGTTTTTTGTTGCAGCTGCATCAGATATTCTGCGGTTTCTTCTCCGTGCAGTTGTAAGATTGTCAGGCCAACTGTTTTGGCGGTTTGCAGGATTTGTGCAATTGGTGTATTTACGAATACTCCAACACGGCCAATTTGTGGGTGTAGTTTCTGTGCCAGTGCAGCTGCCTGCACAGGAGAAACACAGCGTTTGCTTTGTGTAAATACAAAACCGGCATAATCCGGCATGCAGGCATTGCAATAGGTGATGTCTTCTAAACGGCGTATACCACAAAATTTTATAGCAACTGTTTTCATACGTCTGTCCTCAGGGCGGCCAATGTGTCAGCGATATTTTGGCTACGCATCAGTGTTTCACCAATCAGCACGGCATCTGCTCCACATCGGTGTACGAAACGCATATCGTCTGGTGTTGCAATACCGCTTTCTGCAACAATAACGCAGTGGTCTGGAATTTGATCGGCAAGGGTTGCAGTAGTTTGCAATGTTACCTGAAAGGTAGTCAAATCTCGGTTATTAATACCAATGATGCGACAACCAACAGCCAAAACGCGCTCCAGCTCTTGAGCATTGTGAACCTCCGCCAGACAGGACAATCCCAAATCATTTGCAATGCTATAAAATTCGCGCAAAGTGTCTGTGTCGAGCAATGCAGCGATTAATAGCACAGCGTCTGCTCCAAGCAATTTTGCGTGATATAACTGGTAGGGATCCATAATAAAATCTTTGCGCAGCAGCGGCATTGTCGGTAATGCTCTGCGAATTTGTAGTAAGTAGTCGTTGTTACCTTGAAAATATGCTTCCTCTGTCAAGATAGAAATAGCATTTACACTGGCCTGTTCATATTGCTGAGCCACAGAAACTGGCGCAAAATCCGCACAGATGATACCTTTGGAAGGCGAGGCTTTTTTAACCTCTGCAATTACGGCCAAATTTGGTTGTTTGAGTGTGTTATACAAATTATAGCAGCAGCGTGTATCGCGCAGAGCCAGTTGTTTAATTTGTGCAGAGCTGCACTGAGCTTGTTCTTTTTTTAGCTGTTGTTTCCGTTTTTGTACAATTTCATCCAGTATCATATGTGTTCTCCTTTGTGCGTGGCTTGTCGCAGGGCTTCCAATTTTTGCAGAGCTCTGCCGCTGTCAATGGATTTCTGTGCCATTGCAATACCCGCTTCCAGAGTTTGTGCGATGCCGGCGGTATACAGTGCGCAGGCAGCATTAAGCACGACGATGTTGCGTTGTGCACCTTGCTTACCGTTTAAGATTTCCAGTGTGATCACAGCATTTTCTTGAGCATTGCCACCTACCACTTCCTGTAGAGTACTGCATGGTAATCCAAAATCTTGCGGATTTATCTCGTAACTGCGTAACTGTTGTTCACGCAGTTCACACACAGCAGTACTGCCGGCGATAGTTACTTCGTCCAAACCATCGCTACCGTGAATCAGCATTGCGTGTTGTATTCCTAAGCGTTGTAGCACTTGTGCCATTGTATTGAGCAGTGCACCGTCATACACACCCAGTACGATAAATTCATTCATGGCAGGATTTGCCAATGGTCCCAATAGATTAAATACAGTACGCACCCCGATTTGTCGTCGAGACGCAGCGGCAAATTTCATTGAGCCATGAAACGCCGGGGCAAATAAAAAGCAAATGCCGCACTGCGCAAGGCAATCTGCTGCCTGCCGCGGTGTCATATTAATCGATACCCCCAATGCTTCCAGTACATCTGCGCTGCCGCTTCTGCTGGAAACACTGCGGTTGCCGTGCTTTGCAACGGTTGCTCCCGCACCGGCTGCAACAAATGCTGCTGTGGTAGAAATATTAAATGTGTTTGCCAGATCTCCGCCAGTGCCAACAATATCTACCGCATGTTTTCCGTTGGGAATAGTCGCTGCTTTTTGGCGCATGACACGCGCAAAACCTGTTAGCTCATCTACAGTTTCACCTTTCATGCGTAGCGCAGTGGTGAAGGAACCGATTTGCGCATCAGTTGCTTCGCCGTTCATGATATATGACATTGCGTCATACGCCTGCTGTTCACTTAGGTGTTTGCCCTCTATCATTTGAAACAGATATGGCTTTAACGCATTGCGCTCTTCGGGGGGGAGTAGATATTCGGTATGCAGTGGTCGACTTGGTATACCAGCGATATTTTGCAGAAAATTTTTGAGTATCTGCATGCCATCTTTTGTCAAAATCGACTCCGGATGGAATTGTACGCCAAATGTAGGGTGATTCCGGTGCTGCAGTGCCATAATCTGCCCGTTTTCATCTCGCGCAGTAATTTGCAGGCAGTCGGGCAGAGTTTCCTCCTGCACGATCAGGGAATGATATCGTGCTACGGTGATTTGCTGCGGTAACTGTGTAAAGAGCGGACAGGTTGTGTCTGCAGTGATAATGCTGGCTTTGCCGTGCATCAAATGTTTTGCAGGAACGATTGTTCCACCGAATGCTTGGGCAATTGACTGATGTCCCAGACATACGCCCAAGATTGGCACATGTTCACAAAAAGCTTGTATGGCATCAATCGAAATACCAGCATTTTTGGGATACCCGGGACCAGGGGAGATGACGATGGCCTGCGGTTGCATGCTTTGTATTTGTGAAATGGTAATCTGGTCATTGCGTACCACAGTCACATTAGGGTAAAGCTGACCGATTGCCTGATACAGATTATAAGTAAAGGAATCATAATTATCGATTAGTAGAATCATAATAACTCCTCCTCTAAATGTGCGGCATCTTTCATGGCATTAATCACTGCCAGTGCTTTATGTTGTGTTTCGGCGTATTCTTTTTCGGGAACAGAATCCGCTACAATGCCTGCGCCAGCCTGTACATAGGCTTTGTTTTCTTTAAACAGCACGGTGCGAATTGCAATGCAAGTATCCATGTTGCCGTCAAATGCCAGATATCCCACAGTACCGCCGTAAAGACCACGTCGTCTGTTTTCTAATTGATCAATTAACTGCATGGCACGCACCTTTGGTGCGCCGGAAAGTGTGCCGGCCGGCAAAACAGCCGCCAGTGCATCCAAGGTTGTTTTATCTTCACGCAATAGCCCCTTTACATTGCTGACTAAATGCATGACCTTGGAATACCGCTCGATATGCATTAGATCAGTTACCTCAACGGTACCAAATTTAGCAATCTTGCCGACATCATTACGCCCCAGATCGACCAGCATAGTGTGTTCTGCATGCTCTTTTGGGTCATGTAATAGCTGCTGTTCCAGTTGAGCATCCTCCTGCTCTGTGGAGCCTCTGCCAATTGTACCTGCGATTGGTTTTGTGGAAACAATGCCGTCTGTAACATTTACCAGCATTTCTGGTGAGGCTCCTGCAATTTGATAGTTCCGGTGTTTAAAATAATACAAATAAGGAGAAGGGTTGCTGGCACGTAGCATGCGATAGACTGCAAACGGTTCTGGCGGATTTTCTACCTCAAACCGCTGCGAGAGCACGATTTGAAAAATATCGCCATTTTGAATGTATGTTTTGGCTTGCTCCACCATCTGAATAAACGCTTGCTTTGAGATATTTGACCGCACAATCAGTTCTTTTTGTGCAGGGCTGTATGCTGGTGCTGGAGCAGCATGTTGCAGTAATTGTGCGATTTCTTTTGCACGTTTGCTGCAGGACTGATACTGTGCTGCAAGATTTCCCTGACGATTCAGATTTAATATAATCACTGTTTTGTTATGCAGGTGGTCAAATGCTATGATTTCATCGTATAAAAACAAGTGACAGTCGGGCATATCCAAGTCATCTGTGGGCGGGCAGTTTACAGTTGGTTCAGCATATCGTACGGTGTCATAAGCAAAATAGCCAATTAACCCGCCCGTGAGTTTTGGTTGGTCTGGAAAGTGTGGTGAGCGATATTGCTGCAACAGTTCTTGCAGGTATGCCAGGGGATTTTGGGTCTGTAGTGTTTTGGTAATACCGTTTTGCACGGTGGTGATAGTACCGTTTTTTACTTTAATTTCTGCTTTGGGCGCGATGCCAATAAAAGAGTATCGTCCCCATTGCTGGGCATGGTCTACGCTTTCCAGAATGAAGCAGGTTTCTTCTGTGCGTGCAAGTGTGTGATAAATATAGATTGGTGTGTAGGTATCAGAAAGCACCTCATAAAACACCGGTGTAACGGGATATTTTTCTAAATATTGTGCGGCCTCTTTCAGGCTGGGATATAACATCATATACGCTTCCTTCCTCAAATCATTGTGTTTGCAGCAAACAAAAAAGCCCATCGTGCCTGTTTTGCAACAGGGACGATAGACTCGTGGTGCCACCCAAATTCAAAGCGTAAAACGCTTCCTTTTTTCAGATACGCAGCAAAATTGCCTGAATATCCCCCCCTTTAACGCAGGGGCTACGGCAATGACTACACAGGTTTATCTTTTCATCACGCTTCTCACAAATCCATTCACGCACAGCGTGTGTGCCGACTTTTCACCACCTGTCGACTCTCTGCAACACCGTGTTATGCGTTACTTACTTTTGCTCTACGAATTTCATATATCCTATTTTTTATTTTACATTTTTTTCCGCACTTGTCAATATAAAAATTCATATTTTTTCAAATCGCATTTACACCTGCATTGTATCGTGCTACAATAGTGGGCAAATAAAATTACAAATGGAGGATGGCATGCAGGAGTTACAGTTTGAACAAGCAAGTGCAGCGCAGATGGATGAGGTTGTTGCATTATTCCAGGATGCTATTGCTGTGATGGACGAAAACGGTATTCCACAATGGGATGAGATATATCCTGCTCGCAGCGATTTAGAGGAAGATCTTGCGCGGAACACATTATATGTTGGCCTCCTTGACGGCAAGATTGTGGTTGCGTATGTGCTCAATCAGGAGTATGATGAGCAGTATCAAAACGGTTGCTGGCAATATCCTGATAAGCCATTTTATGTGTTGCACCGTTTGTGTGTCAGTCCGTATGTGCAGAGGCAGGGACTTGGTAGCAGAACGATTGCGCATATTGAACAGCAGGCAAGAGTACTGGGGGCATACACGCTTCGCTTGGATGCCTTTACGCAAAATCCACATGCAGTTGCCATGTATCACAAATTTGGGTATCAAACTGTTGGCTTTGCAGATTTTCGTAAAGGTGAGTTTTATTTGATGGAGAAAAAACTATCTTAATGAAAAAACAGCTGCTTTAGCGGCTGTTTTTTCGTGCATTTGATGCAATTTATGCGAATTTTCTCGTAAACTGTTTTATGCTTTGACCAAAATTTGGTTCAAATCCTCTTGGGCAGTGGAAATGGGATGAATCTGATAATTTTCCACCAAAAATGCTAGTACATTCGGAGAAAGGAAAGCCGGCAAAGTGGGACCAAGATAAATATTTTTCATTCCCAGATGTAGCAAGCTGAGCAATACGCAGACTGCTTTTTGCTCATACCAGGAGAGAATGAGAGAAAGTGGCAGGTCGTTAATTTCACACTCAAATGCCTCAGCAAGTGCCATTGCAACACGAATTGCACCATAAGCATCGTTGCATTGCCCCATATCTAAAATACGCGGCAAACCGCCGATTTCTCCCAGATTTAAATCGTTAAAACGATATTTTCCGCAGGCAAGTGTTAGGATCATGCTTTTTTCAGGTGCCTGTTCTACAAATTCAGTGTAGTAATTACGGCCGGTGCGTGCGCCGTCACAGCCACCCACAAGGAAGAAATGCTCGATCGAACCATTTTTCACAGCATCTACTACTTTGTCAGCAACCGATAAAATCGTATTCCAACCGTACCCGGTTGTTACGGTATCACCCCCGTTGATACCTGTCATATGTTTTCTCTCGGGATAACCGCCTAATTCCAGGGCTTTTTCGATTACCGGTGTAAAATCCTTAGCACTATCAATGTGTACCATTTCAGGATAAGCAACAACAGAAGTTGTAAAAATACGGTCAGCATAATTTTCTTTGACAGGCATGATGCAGTTTGTAGTAAATAGCACCGGTGCTGGCAGATTCAAAAACTCCTTTTGCTGGTTTTGCCAGGCTGTGCCAAAATTACCTTTTAAATGAGAATACGCTTTTAGTTTGGGATATGCGTGGCAGGGGAGCATTTCACCATGAGTATAAATATTGATACCTTTATCTTTGGTTTGCTCCAGCAGAAGTGCCAGATCATGCAGATCATGGCCGGAAACAACGATAAACGGTCCTGGTTCGATTGAAAGCGGCACGTTTGTAGGCACAGGGTTACCGTAAGTTTCGCGGTTTGCGCGATCCAGCAGTTCCATACAGATCAGGTTGACTTCTCCAGTCTCCATTACTAGCGGCAGTAATTCATCCATATTCAAATCAAGACTAATGGCACGCAGACCTTTCAGCAAAAATGCATTGACTCGACTGTTAGTATAGCCTAAGATCATTGCATGGTATGCATAGGAGGACATTCCGCGGATTCCGAATAAAATCAGCGATTTTAGTGAACGGATATCTTCATTTTCTTCCCAGAGTTCCTCCAAATCAATTTCAACGAGCTGTTCGTGCGCACAGTTGCAACCGCATTGAGGGATAAATGACAGAGCTGTGGTACGCGTTTTGTCAATTTGTCTTTGCACCTGGTCATTGTCAAAGCTGACATTGGTAACTGTAATGAACAGGCCTTCTAATATCAAACTATAAATTTCCTGAGTTACCTGATTCTCTTTTCCTTTTGTGGCAAGGGCCAGTTGTATCAAAGCGCTGGTTAATTCATCTTGCAATTGTGCCGTATCCGGTTGCTTGCCGCAGACACCTACTTTTGTGCAGCCATTACAACCGACGGTTTGCTCACATTGAAAACAAAACATAGACATATTGTTCATTTCTCCTTTTTTGGTAATAATCCAGGTGTTTTTTGACTTTCTATTTACATTGTACTATACTAAAATCTACAAATCTGTTGCAATTGCAACATAAGAGGTGTTTTTTTGCAGAGTTATTATCCGATTTTAAAATATGTATCATTGTTTGAAGCGATTACAGAGCAAGAATTCCCAGCTATGCTGCGTTGTCTGGCAGCAAAAATAATGCATTACCAGAAAGGCAGTTTTCCGCTATTGGCTGGTGATACAGTAACGATGGTGGGCATTTTATTGCATGGGCAGGCGCATGTAATCCGTGAAGATATGAATGGCAATCAGGTGATTATCACAGAACTGCAGCAGTGTGATCTATTTGCCGAAACCTTTGCTTGTATGCAGGTGCAGCGTTGCCCGGTTACAGTGCAGGCAATGACTGATTGTGAGGTTATGTGGATTGATTATCGCCGTGCTATTACCCAGTGCGCCACCGCGTGTGACTATCATACCCGCTTGATTGCTAATATGTTGCGGCTGATTGCGCAGAAAAATCTACGCTTGAATCATCGTCTTGAGGTACTCTCAAAACGCTCGATCCGGGAACGTCTGCTGGCGTATTTTGAGCAACAGGTGGAGCGTACCGGCAACCGTAGTTTTACGATTCCGTTTGACCGCAATCGCCTTGCAGATTATCTTTGTGCAGATCGCAGCGCAATGTCTCGTGAGCTTGGAAATATGCGGGATGAAGGTTTGCTGATATTTGAAAAAAACCATTTTACTTTACAGTGATAGAATAGAATATCCCACCGATTTGGTATTTTTTCACAAATGAGTATTGTAATTTTTAATAAGTACGATTAAAAACAGAAAAAATTTATGATTCTCTTGCGTTTTTTTAATGTTTTTTGTAAAATAAATGTAAAGAAAATAAAAACCAATGTCTACTGCCTTGCGTTATGAGAATTGTGTTCTTACAAAGAAAATGATATTTTTAGAAAATTTTGCAAGGCTGTACCATAGAAGTATTGTGGTATTCCACGATTATGATATCTTTTGGTAAAATTCTTGCGTTTTGAGATTTTGCCCGAATCAGCGTGAAATTTTTCTAAGGTGTCTATTTCAGTGATTCAGAGTCTGCAATACTTCTGTGATTTCAGTAAAGATTTCGCAGGCTTTTTGTTTTCTTTATTTTTAGAAAAAGTACGACATTGAAACAACGTGAAAAAGGAGAAAAATATGAAAAAGAAACTGATTTCTATTTTTGCAGTTGTGTTTGCACTGGCAGTATTTGCTGGTAGCGTTTCTGCACACTGGGACAGCGCTTATTGGAATGAGACATCTCGCACTCAGTATAGAGCTGGTTGGATGAACCGTTTGAATGACAATAAAAAGCTATCTGAATTGTCGATTCCGGGCACGCATGATACAATGGCTTTCAATAGCAACTTAGTTCATAGCGTTCGCACTCAAGCGATGAATTTGCGCACTCAGCTTGATAGTGGTATTCGTGTATTAGATATTCGTGTAAAATACGAAAGCAGCACCTATCTGAGCATCTACCACGGCATTGTATATCTAGGCTACAGCCTTGAAGATGTGCTGCAAACTGTGCAGAGCTTTTTGCAGGCGAACCCCACAGAGTTTGTTCTGCTTCGTGTAAAGCAGGAGAACTCTAGTGCAAGCGATGCACAGATGAAAGTGGCTTTTGATTCTTATTATAACAGGTACAAAGATATGTTCTATCAGGGTTCTGACAACAACCCGACTGTAAAAGATCTTAGAAATAAAGCGGTATTGCTTTCCGACGTTGCTTCCTTGCATCAGTATGGTATTCCGTACAACAACCTGGATAAACAAGATAGCTATCATCTCAACAGCAACTGGGATTTATACTCCAAATGGGAGAAGGTTAGAGCCCAATTTAACAAATCAAATGATAACCGTACAAATAGCACAATCTATATGAATTACCTGTCTGGCTCTGGTGGCAGCATGCCTTACTTTGTAGCAAGTGGACACAGCTCTCCGGGAACCGGCGCTGACCGCCTGGCGACAGCGCTCACAGAGCCTGGTTTTGCTGGTTGGTATCCAGATTTTCCACGTGTGAACTGGTTCCTGTGCTTTGCAACGATTGCTTTTGAGGGTACGAATACGTTGACTGCAAACCTTTTAAATAACAGTCAAACCAAATGCGCAGGTATTGTGATGGCAGACTTCCCGGGTGAGCGCCTAATCAATGCGGTTATTGCTTGCAACGATAGATAATTTCTCTGTCAACATTGCAATAACATAAAAGATTCCCTGTATCAGCTTGTTCTGATATGGGGAATTTTTTGTGTGTATTTCTTTGAAGAAATCAGAAAAATATACAATACTAGACAGGTTTGGTTTTTTTGCACAAATTCAGGTGGTTGTTTTTATAAAGTAAAATCAAAAACAGAAAAAATTTACAATTTGCTTGATTTATGTCTAAAATATCTATAAAATAGAACATGAAGAAAATGAAAACCAATATCTACCGCCTTGCTTCGCTATTTTATGAGAAAATTTTTGCAAGGCCATGCCATAGAAGTATTGCAGTGCTTCTGTGACAGACAGAGCTTTTTACAAAGATTTTTCACCGGTTTTTGCCCGAGCCGATTCGTAAGATTCGTAGGGGTTCTGTTTTTGTGATGGAATTATCTGTGTGCTTTTGTGATTTGGAAGATATGGCAGAATCTTTATTTTCTTTCACAGCACCTTCCTAAAAGATCATTCAAAACAAAACATGAAAAAGGAGCAAAACATGAAAAAGAAATTAATCTCTATTTTTGCAGTTGTGTTTGCGCTGACTGTATTTACCGGTAGTGTTTCTGCACACTGGGACAATGCTTACTGGAACGAAACAGACAGAGCACAGTGCAGAACAGGCTGGCTGAACAGTGTAAGCAATGACAGAAAATTGTCTGAAGTATCTTTGCCGGGCACACAGGTTTCTATGGCTTATAACAGTAATCTGGTGCATGGCGTACGCACACAGGCTATGAATTTGTTTCATCAGCTTCAGAGTGGTGTTCGTGTATTTGATATTCGCTTGAAACATGAAGCTGGCTACAAACTGCTTTGCTACAATGGTCCTGTTTACTTGGGTTATGATCTGAGAGATGTATTCGATGAACTCAATCAATTTTTGTATGATAATCCGACAGAGTTTGTAGTGCTGCGTTTGGAGCAGGAACATTCGAATTCAAGTGATGAAGACTTTGCACAAGCTTTCAGAAAGTACCACTATCCAACCTACCAACAAAGAATTTATAATGGCGGCAAACAGAACCCGACTGTAGGCGAGTTGAGAGGAAAAATTTTGCTTACCTCTAGCAATAAGGGGATTGCTCAGTATGGTGTTTCTTATCAGTCGATCAACAAGCAAGATAGCAACTACTTGGGCAGCAACTGGGATCTATATTCCAAATGGGAGAAAATAAAAAATCAGTTTACCAATTCTAATAATGGTCGCAACAGTGGTACAACCTACATGAACTACATCACTGGTTATGGCGGTGCGATGCCTTACTTTGTAGCTAGTGGCCACAGTTCACCAGGTACGGGCGCTGCCCGTTTGGCTACAGGATTGACTGAGCCTGGTTTCCATAATTACTATCCTGATTTTCCGCGTGTAAACTGGTTCTTGTGCTTTGCAACGATTGCGTATGAAGGTACAAATACCTTGACTGCAAACTATTTGAATAATAATAAAATTCAGAATGCTGGCATGGTTATGGCGGACTTCCCAGGTGAGCGTTTGATTAATGCAATCATTGCATGTAACAGCAGATAAGCTGAATTAATAAGATAATTGATGATTCAAACGCACTACTTTTGCGGTTATCATTGAATATAAAATTGCCCGTATCAGGTGATCTGATGCGGGTGATTTTTTTTATGGTGATGCAAATGATTTGAAGTAGCGCTGAGGCATTATTCATAAATTAGAGATGGTTTATTCATCAATTATTCACCGAGAAGCGACCACAAAACTCTCTTTTGTGACATGAAACGACCATAAACTACTGTTGTTCACAGAAATGTAATAAAAGGGAGCGGGAAAGGGTTAAATATTTTTGAAATGGAGGAAGGGAATGGAGAGGTGGGGAAATACCCTAAATTGGAAATAGTTACTATAGGGTATGATGCGAGAGATTTTGGTGGTGTTTTGCTTGAAGATGAACAAAATTTTGACAGGTGACTTTGGGAGCACTTGGTGTGAAAATTTGTGTGTGGGTGTTTCGATCTAGATTTTGGTGGGGAGTATGCAGTTATATTTGTGTTTGAAATTGGAGAGAGACTTGGTGGAATGGTGAGGGAATCGCGTTTTTTGGGTACGGGTGGGATTGCTGGATTGTGGTGTTTGCAAATGTATTTTTTGTTGGTGGATATTTGTGTGCAGAAATGGAGGGATTTTGTGGAATATGGGCGTTAATCTGGTGAGATTGGTTGACATATTATATTAATTTTATTAAAATGATACTAAAAAAGATATTATTGTACATAAGGAATCAACGGAGAAACGTGATGAAAAAGAAAATTTTAATGCGCTCCTGCGCGATGGCTTTGGTCTGTATTATGATGGTGTCTTTGATGCAGATTCTTTTAATCTCTGCAAATGCGGTGGAAACACAGACGAATTTGTCGGTGGAGGTTTTGGACTCTAACAGCCCGTATCAGGATGATCATATGCTGGATTTGATCAGTGTGCCGACGCGTTGTTTTACGTATGAAAACAATGGTGGTGCAGCCCAGAATAATGAATTGAGCAAGGCGTTTGACAGAAACTGGAATACGGATTGGATTTCTGGTGTTGAAAATAATGTGCCGGCGAATGACCCGTTTTATAATACGGTGACGGTGCATTTTAAAGAGACGGTGACGCTGGACAGCATGATTTATGCTGCAAGCAGCAGCAGAGAGGGTTATGGCTTTGCGACCAAATTTAATATTTATTCGGCCGTTGGAGACGGAGAGATGAAGCTGGTTGGGTATGGACAGCAGGCGGCGACGTCTTCAAAAGTACGCATTGTTTTTTCGGAGCCGGTGACGTGTGACCATTTGCAGTTTGAGTTCAGAGAAGTGAATAAGTCGCATAAATATGTGGCTTCTGCCAAAGAGTTTATCTTTTTGCAGAAGAGTGAACAGGCTGATGTTGATGTTTTGATGAATCTGTTTACCGATTATGCCAAATATCAGATTGCGAAAGAATATGCTTCGCTGGAAGCCATTGCGCAGTTAAGAGCAAAGTTTGAGAGCAATTTGAATTATGCAGACAGCATCAAGCCGATTTTGGACAGAGCGGAAAGTATTTTGAATGGTACTTTGGCGTTTGATGCGCGCAGGGAGTTTTCTACTTCGCCTGATGCAAAAAATCAGATTGGGCGCAATGGGGATATTGTATCTTACGCGAGAAATACGCTGAAATTTAATTCGTTTGCAACCAACAGACAGGTGACCGGCATTTCGGCAAGAGCAAATGAAGTTGTGAGCATTTATGTGGAGGCGGACGAGGGCGACCCATTGCCGCGGATTCGGTTTTCTCAGTTTTATGGACATTGGTCGAAATGGTTGGGCGGTGAGATTCAGTTATCGCGGGGACTCAACCGCTTTACGGTGCCGTATTTGCAAAATGACAGCTACAGCAAAGAGGTTGTTGCGGGTGGAACGATCTATCTTGTAAACCCTTATACGGAAGAGCAGCAGTCTGGGAATGTGAAGGTTTATTTTGAAAATGGCGACCTTTACCCGGTATTTCGGAAAGGTGATGATGAAGAGAGCTATAAGGCGGAGCTGGCAAAGTATGCAGAGGCAGTTGATGCTGAGCCGGACAAGGTGGTGAATATTACGGAGCTGGTTTCGAACCATACGATAATGACGGTGCAGGCCAGCAGGGCAAATGAGATTTATCAGACAGCCAGTCCTCAGAAAAATATAGAGAACTGGGAAACAACGGTGAAGGATGTGCTCCATTTTACGGGCGTTGAGTTTGAAGAGGGCAAGGAATATTATGATAAACGGAACAATTATTTGAATATTAATTTTCGTGTATCGCAAAACTGGCCGAATGGTTTTATGTTTTGCCATACCGAGCACATTGGTTTGTATGCCGGTGGCAGTGAGGATACACTGATCAACAGTTTGAATGGCGACGGAAACTCTACGATTACCTGGGGTTTTGTGCATGAAATTGGCCATGCGTTGGACATTCCGGAAAGAACGGTGGGGGAAACCACCAACAATATGGTGGCAAACTATAATAATACGTATAAATTAGGCATCATTCGGAATGAAAATTATTTGAGCAGTGCGCTGGAGGCGCTTTCTTCTGACCGGACGCTGGAGAAAACATTGTGGGGCACGAACCGATATAACTATATGGTGTATTGGTTGATCCAAAGCCTGTATACGGATTTTTGGGGCAAACAGGACAATTTGTACCGCTATACTGAGGGGATCACCGGTTTGACAAAAACAGAGAAGCAGGTTTATATTGCTTCGCTGGCAACGGGAATTGACCTGAGCTATTATTTTGAGCGCTGGGGCTATTGTATTGACGGGGACCCGTTTACGTATGATGGTGCTTCGGAGGCGTTTAAGACGTATATGCAGCAGGCCGAAGATGAGAAGAAAATTAAGAAAGAGACCATCAAATTCTGGTATTTTGACAGTGCGCAATACAAATACATGATGGATCAGGCGGATTTGGAAGCCGGAACCGGCGGCATGTATCAGGAGGATTCTGAGACAGAAATCTTGAATGTAATGAAGGTGTCGGACGGACATAGCTTGATTTTGCCCAATGTGGAAAATGAAGCGCACCTTGGATATGAGATTCTGGAAGGCAATGACGAAAAGGGATACACGGTGATTGGCTTTACACATGCCAATACGTTTACGGATACCACGGAATATGAGGAGGGCTATGAACCGACGTATAAAATCGTTGCGTATGACAGATTGCTCAAGACTTCGAAAGAGAGTGCGCCGAAGCGTGTGGAATATCAAAGTGGTGTGTGTGAGCTGAATGGAGTGTTGTATGATACGTTGTCTGCAGCGGTTGCGGCGGCAAGCAGCGGAGATACTGTTTATCTGCTCAAGAATTTTATTGATTCTGGTGTTGTGATCGACAAAAATCTGACCGTGACGATCAAAGAAGACGTGACAGAGGCGATTACGTTGTCAAAGGGTGGCGATGACACCATATTCAGTGTAAACGCAGGAATCGTGTTGACGGTGAAAGGCTCTGCGACACAGAAGCTGATTCTTGACGGAAACAACCTCAAGCAAAAGCATGCGCTGATCACCGTTGCGGGCAATGGACAACTGAATATTCAGGCAAATGTGACATTGCAGAATAATGTGAATACCAGCAATGGTGGTGCGATTTATATGCCGAGCGCTTCTTCTAGAACGACGATTACCGGTGCAACGATTCAGAACAATACGGCCAATAGCGGTGGTGCGATTTATAATTCTGGAACGATGACGGTGACAGGCAGCAATTTGCTGAACAATACTGCGACCAGCGGTGGCGCGATCAGCAATGTAAGCGGCGGCATTATCAAAGTGATTAACTCGACTGTGAAGGACAATGTCGGCACCAACGGCGGCGCTGTTTATGTGGATGGTCACACGACGCTTTCAAATAGCACGATTGAGAATAATACGGCAACGACGGGCGGTGCGATTTATGTGAGCCCCGGTTCGAACCCGAATACGAGAGTTTTGATTGTGGATTCGAACACGGTGATTCGCAATAATCAGGCGAAAAGTGCAAGCGTGCTTTATATGACGAATAACGCAAATGTATCGCTGAATTCTGCTAAGATTGGGAATGACGGTGCTGCTGCTGAACCTGCAATTTATGCAGCGGAGACGCAGAATACAGCCGATGTTCCTGCGGTTTATGTGAACTCCGGTAGTTTTCAGATGGACGGAAATGCGGTGGAATGGCAGGGAGCGATTCATAAAAATGCCGGCGCGGTGCTGATCAAAGGGAAATTGCCGGGCACAACTACAGATAAGCTGGCATTTTCGCTGACCAATTATGATGTGACAACACCGGTCTTTACTACGAATTTTGATTTGGCGGAGGAGAATCTGGACGCACTTTCGATTGCGAATGAGGACTATACGTTGGTTCTTGGCGAGGATAAGCGGAGTGTGTATCTGAAGGCAAAGGAAATCGTTTATGCGGTGACGTTTGAGACAAATGGCGGAACGATCAATGGCGAGACGATTGCCAATTATACATTTGGAACAACGACTGCGTTGCCGACAGATGTGGTGAAAGACGGTTATACGTTTGCGGGTTGGTATGACAATGCGAACCTGACCGGCACGGCAGTGGCGGAAATTGCGGCGGATGTGCAGGGTGACAAGACGTACTATGCGAAATGGACGGCGAACCGTTATGCGGTGCATCTGGTGACAAATGGTGGTACGATAAACAGTGGAGCGATTACGGCGTATACCTTTGGAGCTGCGACCGCGTTGCCGACAGATGTGGTGAGAGATGGCTATACGTTTGAGGGTTGGTATGACAATGCGAATTTAACCGGTGCGGCAGTGACGGCCATTGCGGCGGATGTGCAGGGAGACAAGACGTACTATGCGAAATGGGAACAGAATTCTGCGCCGGTTGGCACGCCGGAAGATATTGTGGTGCTTGGAAAGACGGCGTATACGCTGACGCTGGCTATGAAAAAAGGCCATGAATATTCGATAGACGGTGGTGTGACCTGGCATCGGGCAGATGTGGACAGCAAGTATGTGTTTGAAGGCTTGCGCAAAGGTGCGGAGTATTCGATTCTTGCAAAGTTGGCAGGTACTGCCCCTGATGCAAGTGCGTCTGTGAAAACGATGACGACAAGAACTGCGTTGAAGGACGCCAGAGATATTGCAGAAGAATATATCAACGGAACGAATTTGACCGATTTCAACAACAAAACGGACCGGACGGAGTTGGCGATGAATCATATGGTTCATGTTACGGTGGATGAAAATGGAAATTATTTGATTGTGCCGCAAACTGTGACAGAGCCGGAGCCTGTGCAGCCAGCGGAGCCGGATGCAGGCGAGATGGATTCTGCATTGTCTGCGCAGCCGACGGACACTAAGGCAGAAACAGTATTGAAAGATGCGCCTGCAACGGGTGATACGCGTTCAATGGTGTTGTGGTTGGTTGTGTTCTTGTGCTCAGTTGGTGGTGTGGTGATCACTGCCGGACGGTTGTTTCAAAAGAAACACATAGACTAAAATGATACAAGGCATTGCGTGGATTGCAATGCCTTGTATTTTTATTTGAGCGGCATGGTTGTTTTGGTTTGATGGTGGCCGGTTGTTTGTTGGGAGCGATTTTGCTGGGGCGGGAATATAAGTGGGAAGAGGGGGCGCAGTTGTGTTGTGAAACGGTTTGTAGGCGGTGAAGTGCTGGATGTGATAAAAAGAAACCTCCGGTTATGGTAACCGGAGGTTGTTTTATGCGGGTGAAAATTTTTGAAAATTGGTTTTGTTTATCATACAGTGAAACATTCAAGAGATTGTTTGAGTGCTTCACTATATGATAACAATTTTGGAAATGTTGTTATCATAATAGAACTGTTGCGCGGTGGTGGGAACAACAGGGCTCGAACCTGTGACCCTCTGCTTGTAAGGCAGATGCTCTCCCAGCTGAGCTATGCTCCCGAAATTTGCCGGCTGACAGCAGCTGTGTGTTATTATATAAGAATTGTGCGGGAAAGTCAAGTGTTTTTGTGACGGTGAAAAAATTTGTGTTTTTTGCAAAAAACAGTTTTCACACGTGCGGATTTATGGTATGCTTTTTGATAGAAAATCGGCTTGCCAAAACGGTAAGACCGGCAAAATTTTGGAAGGGGTGCAGCGGGCATGGAGAAAATTCGGATTGGGATTATGGGCTACGGCAATTTGGGCAGAGGGGTAGAGTTGGCAGTGCGCCAGAACCCGGATATGGAATTGTTTGGCGTGTTTACACGCAGAGACCCGCAGGCGTTGACGCTTTGTACACCGGGAGCGAAGACGCTGCGTGCACAGGAGGCTGATGCATACCGCGGAGATATTGATGTATTGATTTTGTGTGGCGGCAGTGCAACCGATTTGCCAAAGCAGACCCCTGAATTTGCAGGGCTGTTCAATACAGTGGACAGCTTTGATACACACGCAAATATTCCGGAGCATTTTGCTGCAGTGGACAAGGCAGCAAAAGCGGCTGGTACGGTGGCGTTGATTTCGGTTGGTTGGGATCCGGGAATGTTTTCGCTCAATCGGCTGTATGCCGGGGTGATTTTGCCCGATGGCAAGGATTATACGTTTTGGGGCAAGGGTGTAAGCCAGGGGCACTCTGATGCGATACGGCGCATTGCAGGCGTGCTGGATGCAAAGCAGTATACGGTGCCGGTGGAGACGGCGCTGCAGGCGGTGCGTGAAGGGAAGCAGCCGGAGCTGACGACCAGGGAGAAGCATACCAGAGAATGCTTTGTGGTTGCGCAGGAGGGTGCGGATCTTGCGCGGATTGAGCGGGAGATCAAGGAGATGCCACGGTATTTTGCCGATTATGACACAACGGTGCATTTTATCTCGCAGGAGGAGTTGAACCGGGAGCATGGCGGGATACCACATGGCGGTTTTGTGATTCGCACAGGTGTGACCGGAGCGCAGTTGGAGCATCGGCATGTGGTGGAGTATGCAATCAAGCTGGACTCGAACCCGGAATTTACGGCGAGTGTGTTGGTGGCGTATGCCCGTGCGGCGCATCGGTTGGCCAAAGAGGGTATGACCGGCGCAAAGACGGTACTGGACGTGCCGCCGGCGTATTTATCGCCGAAAAGTGGTGCACAGCTGCGTGCGGAGCTGTTGTAAATAGAAAAAGACCTGCTTGGACGCGGGTCTTTTTTTGTGAACAGAATGCGATGTGTAGAGGAGTGGTGCAACACAATTTATGGGATGGTGAAAGTTTTTGCTCGGATGATGGATGGTGAAGCTGGACTATCAAATTAAGGCGATGGTGTTCATTGTGGGAATGTAGATGAAACGAAAGAAAAGGAAGAATGAACCGTGATTTGGTTGAAGGGAGTGGGGGCAGAAATAGGTGCTTTATGCGGTTGGTGGACTGTGCTTGTGTGAGAGACGGGGTCTGCATAGAGAAAGCCACCGATGAAGCCGGTGGCTGTGTGTGGTTATGCTTTAGGGGCAGATTTGCAAAAGGTGCGCATGCAGCACTGGTCGCAAGCGGGCTTGCGGGCATTGCAGACGGCTCTGCCGTGCAGGACGAGACGGTGGCAGAAGTCGTTGGATTCTTGCGGAGGGAGCAGGGTTTTGAGGTCTTGCTCGACCTTGCGGGGATCTTTGTTTTGCGTCAGACCCAGTTTGCCGCAGATGCGGATGCAGTGTGTGTCGGTGACGATGGCGGGTTGGCCGTAGATATCGCCCAGAATTAAATTGGCAGTCTTGCGGCCTACGCCCGGTAAAGAGAGCAGGTCTTCCATGTTATCGGGCACTTGGCCGTTGAAATCTGCTTTGAGCTTTTTGCACATGGCGTAAATGTCGCGCGCTTTGGTTTGGAACAGACCGCAGGTGCGGATATATTGTGCGATTTCTGCTTCGGAGCCGGCGATGTAATCGTCAAGTGTGGGGAAACGCGCAAACAGTGCCGGTGTGACGAGATTGACGCGGGCGTCTGTGCATTGTGCGGACAGGCGTGTGGCGATGAGCAGCTCGAGTGGATTGGAGTGGATGAGTGCGCAGGTGGCATCAGGATATTCTGCTTTGAGTGCCTCGATGGCAGCCAGGGCGCGTTGTTGTTTGGTCATGGATCGATCCGTCCTTTTTTTGTTGAAAATAAAATAAAAATTGGTTTTTTTTTTATTTTAGCGTATTTTTTGCAGAGGAGCAAGAGATTTGTTGATTGCGTTTTTTGGGGCGGGCGTGTATAATGAGAGCAGAGTAAATCGAACAGAGAGGTAACGGATTATGTATCAGGACATGATGGACACGATCGGCTTTGTGACCGGCTATGACCAAGAATTGGGTCAGGCGATGGCGCAGGAGCTGGGACGGCAGCAGCGCAATTTGGAGCTGATTGCATCGGAAAATATTGTTTCGCCGGCTGTGATGGCTGCGATGGGCAGTATTTTAACGAATAAGTATGCAGAAGGATACCCGGGCAAGCGGTATTACGGTGGCTGCGAATTTGTGGACGTTGTAGAAGATTTGGCGCGCAAGCGGGCATGTGAGCTGTTTGGCGCAGAGCATGCCAATGTGCAGCCGCACTCTGGTGCGCAGGCAAATATGGCGGTTTATTTTGCGTTTTTGCAGCCGGGTGATACCGTGATGGGCATGAATCTTGCAGAGGGAGGACATTTGACGCATGGTTCGCCGGTGAATATGTCTGGTAGCTATTATAATTTTGTGGAGTATGGCGTGGACAAGGAAACGCACCGCATTGATTATGATCAGCTGCAGGCACAGGCGGCGCAGGTAAAGCCGAAGATGATCGTGGCGGGCGCCAGTGCGTATTCGCGGGTGATTGATTTTGCACGGCTGCGTGAGATTGCAGACAGCGTGGGTGCAATGCTGATGGTGGATATGGCGCATATTGCCGGCTTGGTGGCAGCAGGTGTGCACCCGAATCCGGTGCCGTGGGCTGATATTGTAACAACGACGACGCATAAAACGTTGCGTGGGCCGCGCGGCGGTTTGATCTTGTGCCGTGAGCAATACGCTAAGGCGATCGACAAGGCGATCTTCCCGGGCATTCAGGGGGGACCGCTGATGCATGTGATCGCAGGTAAGGCGGTTTGTCTGCGGGAAGCACTGGAGCCGGCATTTGCTGCGTATGGCGAGCAGGTGGTGAAAAATGCACAGGCATTGGCTAAAGGCTTGACCGACCGCGGCGTGAAGCTGGTTTCGGGCGGAACGGACAACCATTTGATGCTGGTGGATTTGAGCGGAATGGAGCTGACTGGCAAGGAGTTGGAGCAGCGGTTGGACGAGGTGTATATCACGGCAAACAAAAATACGGTGCCCAATGAGCAGCGTAGTCCGTTTGTGACCAGCGGTGTGCGGCTTGGTACCCCAGCTGTGACGACAAGAGGACTGAAAGAAGTGGACATGGATGTGATTGCAGAATGCATTGCAATGGCGATGCAGGAGGATTTTGCGGAGAAGTGTGCGCAGATTCGTGCGATGGTAGAGGAACTTTGCCGGAAATACCCGTTGTATGCATAACAGAGAGACGCCCGAGGGGGCGTCTTTTTTGTATTTGGAGTGCGAATCAAGCCGGATTGAAGCGCACAGCAAGCTTGTTTGGAGATGGGCAAAGGCAAGGTTGGAGAATACAGCAAAGTGAGATGAAATGGAGCTGGAAACATTGAAAGTTGTTTGCATAGCCGGATTGAATTTTTTTTGGAGGGAGTGTTTGTGTGGGGGCGTGTTGCGGGGATTTGTGCGGTTATTTGGGAAGGTTGAGATTTGGGAGCGAAATTGTTTTGACGGAATGCGGGAGGATTTGCCAAGTAATTGCGTGGGTGTGTGTGTGGGAGAGCAGGCGTGGATATTTTTTGCGTTTTGTGGTATGATTGTGGAGGAATCTTGATTTTGCAGGGGGGAGCGCGATGCAGGGACCTTTGGCGGATCGGCTGCGCCCGCGGACGCCGGACGATGTGGTGGGACAGCGGCATCTGCTGGCGCCGGACAGAGCGCTGCGGCGCATTTTGGACAGCGGGAAAATCCCGAATATGGTGTTTTATGGCCCGCCGGGTGTGGGCAAAACGACGGTGGCCGAGATGCTGGCAAAAAAGACGGACCGCAAGCTGGTAAAGCTCAATGGTACGACGGCGTCTTTGGCGGATTTGAAAGAGATGATCGGGGAGCTGCATACGTTTGAGACGATGCACGGCGTGCTGCTGTATCTGGATGAGATTCAGTATTTGAACAAAAAGCAGCAGCAGGTGTTGCTGGAGTTTTTGGAGAATGGGCAGATTACACTGATCGCTGCAACGACGGAGAACCCGTATTTTTATGTGTATCATGCGATTTTGAGCCGGGCGACTGTTTTTGAATTTAAACCGGTGCCTGCGCAGGAGGTGCAGCGCGCGGTGGAGCGCGGGTTTTCTGTGTTGGAGCAGGAGGATGGTCAGCCGCTGGTTGTGGAGGACGGTGTTTGTGCACATATTGCAACGGCTTGCGGTGGCGACGTGCGCAAGGCGCTCAATGCCGTGGAGTTGTGCGGCTTGGCAGCGGAGCAGACGCCGCAGGGCAAACGTGTGACGCTGGAGCTGGCACAGGAGCTGACACAACGCAGTGCGATGCGCTATGACAAAGACGGTGACGCGCATTATGATTTGCTTTCGGCATTTCAGAAGTCGATGCGGGGGTCTGATGCGGATGCTGCGGTGTATTATTTGGCACGGTTGCTCGTGGCTGGAGATTTGCCGTCTGTGTGCCGCCGGTTGCTGGTTTGTGCAAGTGAGGATGTGGGATTGGCGTACCCGCAGATTTTGCCGGTGGTGAAGGCGGCGGTGGACATTGCATTGCAGGTGGGATTGCCGGAGGCGCGGATACCGCTGGCAGATGCGGTGATTCTGGTGAGCCTTGCGCCCAAATCAAATACGGCGTATCTGGCTGTGGACAGGGCGATGAGAGACATTGAGCAGGGCAAGCTGGGAGAGATACCGAGACAATTACAGAACAAGCACTATGACGGAGCGGATTGTGCGAAAAAGGGTCAGTTTTATTTGTACCCGCATGACTGCCCGGACGGTTGGGTGGAGCAGCAGTATTTGCCCGATGTGGTGCAGGGAACACCGTATTATACATTTGGGAAGAATAAAACAGAGCAAGCTTTTTTGCGGTATTGGCAAGAAATAAAAGAGAAGAATAAATCTTGACGGACTGGGATGGGCTGTGTATAATGATAAAAAATAGAAATCATTCTTATTTTTGAATTTTATAGCAAGAGGAGCGTGAATGGAGTTATGAAGCCGGAGATTTTTCGGAATTTATCGTATGGAATGTATGCCATTGGAGTTAAGGGAGAAAAAGGACCTTCGGCGTGCATTGCCAACAGTGTGGTGCAGATTACGAGTCAGTCGCCAACCATTGTGGCACTGAGCATGAATCATAACAATTACAGCCATGCGTGCATTACGGAAAACGGGCTGTTTACCGTTTCTGTTTTGTCAGAAGACACGGCAGGAACGGTGATTGGAACGCTGGGTTTTCAGAGTGGCCGGGATACGGATAAGCTGAAGAGTGTGCGTCATAAGGTGTTGTTGGAAGGTGTGCCGGTGATTAAGGAGAATACCTGCTGCTGGTTTTTGTGTAAAGTGATCAGCAGTGCGGAGACGCCGACGCACACTGTATTTTTGGCGGAAGTGGTGGCTGGAAGCGACAGCAGCCGTGGAGAGCCAATGACGTACAGTTATTATCATCGGGTGATCAAGGGTTCGGCGCCGCAAAATGCGCCGACGTATTTACCGCCGGAGGCAGAGCGGGATGACCATGACGGTGAGCGTTGGGTATGCCCGATTTGTGGTTATGTGCATGACAATCCGAAGGTGCCGTTTGAGGAGTTGCCGGAGGATTGGGTATGCCCGATTTGCGGGGCACCGAAATCGTTGTTTCGGAGAGCATAAGCGATGGAACATGGTGTGAAAACACCATTTTTTCATGGGATTTTGTAGAAGGTAGGGCAGAGTGAGTGGAGCGGTATTTTATACAGGACAGGCAGGAGGCTTTTGAGGTGCATAATGCGCACAAGCATGTGTTGCCTGCAGTGGTGAGCATACCGCACAGCGGCGTGCTGCTGCCGGAAGACATGCGGTGCAGTTTGAAGCCGGAGGTTGTGCTGCCCAATGTGGACTGGTATCTGCCGGTTTTGTATGGTTTTTTGCAGGAATTGGACTTTACTGTACTGATGAATCGGGTCAGCAGGTATGGTGCGGATGTAAACCGTGCGCAGGAGGACTGCGTGGGGGCGTCTTACAAGACGAATGTGTGTTATACGCATACGACGCAGGGAGATGCGATGTATCAAACAGAGCTGACAGAGATCGTGCGCCGAGAACGGCTGGCACGGTATTATGCGCCGTATCATGCGGCACTGGCACAGCTGCTGGCAGAAAAGAAGCGGAGGTGTGCCAAAGTTTATCTGCTGGATTTGCACAGCTTTGGGCTTGATTTTGGAGCAGATGTGATTTTGGGAGATCGGTTTGGTTGTGCGTGCGAACCGGAATTGACGGAGTTTTTAAGCGGGGTATTTGTACAGCAGGGATTTTCTGTAGGGCGTAACGAGCCGTTTGCCGGTGGGTATATTACCCGGCGGTATGGTTTGGAGCAGGGAAGCTGCAGCGCCGTGCAGATTGAGCTTTGGTACCGGGCATATCTGGCGCGACGAGTTTTTGGTAAGGAGGTTTTTCCGCGCGTGGAGCCTGCGCTGTTTGAACGGGCGCAGCGCAGTTTGCGGGCAATTTTTATAGCGCTGCGGGAGTGGATGCAGCAGCAGATGTGAAACAGAACGCTTTGTGTGAGAGGCACAGGGCGTTCTGTTTTGTTTTGCGCACAGAATTTTGCAGGGGAAATAGTATGATACAGGGGAAATTTTGTTTTGAAAGGAAGCGGAGCGGATGAATTTGCATGAGCTGGAGGTGGGGCAGCGTGCAATGGTAGAGAAGCTGCCGACAGGGGGCGGGCTGCGCCGGAGATTGCAGGAGCTGGGACTGGTGGTGGGAACGCAGGTGGAATGTGTGCTGAAAGGACCGACGGGAGACCCCAGAGCGTTTTTGATCAGCGGGGCGGTGATTGCGCTGCGCAAGGAGGATGCAGCGCAGGTGTGGATATCTGAAGTGGGAATGGAGACGGTGAGGTGACAAAGATGGGTCAGGAAAAACAGGAGCCCGCGGTGGTTGTGCTGGCGGGGAACCCGAATGTGGGGAAAAGCACGGTCTTTAATGCGTTGACAGGCATGCGGCAGCACACAGGAAACTGGACCGGAAAAACTGTGGAGACAGCATTTGGAGAATTTGCTGTGCGGGAACGCCGGTATCGGTTGGTGGATTTGCCGGGAACGTATTCGTTGGTGGGACATTCGGCAGAGGAGGAAGTGGCCGGTGATTTTTTGTGCTTTACACGGCCGCAGGCAGTGGTGATTGTATGTGACGCGGCGTGTTTGGAGCGTAATTTATACCTGGTGCTGCAAACGTTGGAGGTGACCAGCCGTGCAGTGGTGTGTGTCAATTTGCTGGATGAGGCGGAAAAACGGGGGATTGCCGTAGATTTGGTGTGCTTGGAGCGGGAGCTGGGCGTGCCGGTGATTGGTACGGCAGCGCGGAATAAACGGGGCTTGCGAGAGCTGACAGAGGCAGTGGACCGTGTGGCGCAGGGAGCGGCAATACGTGGTGCACGTGTGCTGTATAATGCAGAGACGGAGCGGGCAGTGGGTATGGTGGAGCCATATTTGAAACAGCGGTTGGGCATGCCCTGCCGCTGGTTGACACTGCGGTTGCTGGAGGGTGAGACGGGCGTTTTGCGGGCAATTGAGGGGAAGACCGGATATGACGCCGGAGGGGATGCGATGTTGGCAGTGCGACTGGCGCGGGCGCGGGCATATTTGGAGGAGCGTGGAATCAGTCGGGAGACGTTGCAGGATGGCATTGCGGCGCGTTTGACGGAAACGGCGCGGGAAATCTGCAAGCAGGCGGTGGTGCGCGGGGAGGACCGGTGCACGGCGCGGGAACGGAAAATTGACCGGGTTTTGACTGGACGTTGGACGGGAATACCGGTAATGGCGGCACTGTTGGCATTGGTATTCTGGATTACGATTTCAGGAGCGAATTATCCTTCGGAATTGCTTTCTCGGGGCTTGTTTTGGGTGCAGGATCGGTTGACGGAATTGTTTGTCTTGTTGCAGGCGCCGGATTGGCTGCATGGTGCGTTGGTATTGGGCGCGTATCGCGTATTGGCTTGGGTGGTGGCGGTGATGTTGCCGCCGATGGCGATTTTTTTTCCGCTGTTTACGTTGCTGGAGGATTTGGGGTATTTACCGCGCGTGGCATTTAATCTGGATCATTGCTTTCAAAAGGCGTGTAGCTGCGGCAAGCAGGCGCTGACGATGTGTATGGGTTTTGGTTGTAATGCAGCAGGTGTGGTGGGATGTAGAATCATTGATTCACCCAGAGAGCGGCTGGTGGCGATGTTGACCAATAATTTTGTGCCGTGCAACGGGCGTTTTCCGGCGATGATTACGCTGATTTCGTTGTTTTTTGTGGGGAGCCTTGCGGATGGGGTGGCTGGAACGGTGCTTTCGACTCTGATGCTGACGGGTGTGATCATTCTGGGAGTGATGCTGACGCTGGGCATGAGTGCGTTGCTTTCGAAAACGCTGCTGAAGGGGCAGGCTTCTTCTTTTGCCCTGGAGTTGCCGCCGTATCGCCGACCGCAGGTGGGCAAGGTGATTGTGCGTTCTTTGCGGGATCGGACTGTGTTTGTGCTGGGCAGGGCTGCAATGGTGGCGGCACCGGCCGGCTTGATCATCTGGTTGCTGGCCAATGTTACAGTGGGAGAAATGACGTTGCTTTCACACTGTGCGGCGTTTTTGGACCCGTTTGGCAGGCTGTTTGGCATGGACGGAACGATTTTGTTTGCGTTTATTCTGGGCTTTCCTGCAAATGAAATTGTGCTGCCGGTGATGATTATGACGTATCTGGCAACGGGAACGATCACTGGGATGGAGGATCTGACGGCGCTGCGGGAGCTGCTGGTGGCCAACGGTTGGACCTGGGTGACAGCGCTTTGCGTATTGCTGTTTTCTTTGGTGCACTGGCCGTGTTCGACGACATGCCTTTCGATGAAAAAGGAGAGCGGAAGTTGGAAGTGGACAGCGCTGGGATTTTTGCTGCCGACCGTGAGTGGTTTTGCACTGTGCTTTGTGGTGGCAACGCTGGCGCGAGTGTGTGGATTTTTGGTGTGAAGTAATTTGGCAGAAAGAAAAAACAGCCGGTGTGTTTAGCCGGCTGTTTTTTGCGGTTGCTGTTATTTATTTTCATATTTTTGCTCGCAGTAGGCGCAGCGGTAGGTGTGGTTGGTGGGGTCGCTGAGCAGAAAGACCTGGTCGATGCCGCGTTCAATCGAGGTGATGCAGCGCGGGTTTTTGCAGGAGACGACGTTGCGCACGGTTTGCGGCATGGTGAGTTTTTTCTTTTCGATGATTTTGCCGTTGTCGATGATATTGACAGTGATGTCGCAATCGAGAAAGCCCAGGACGTCGAGGTCGATATTCAACAGGCCTTCTACTTTGATGATATCTTTTTTGCCCATGGCGTTGCTTTTTGCATTTTTGATAATGGCAACGCTACAATCGAGTTTGTCCAGCTCCAGGTATTTGTAAATATCCATGCAGCTGCCGGCTTTGATGTGATCAATGACAATGCCGCGTTTTAAGCTGTCTACGTTCATAACTTGTCCACCTCCAGCAATTTTAAAATCAGTGCCATGCGGATATAGACCCCGAATTGTACCTGCTTGAAATAGGCTGCGCGGGGATCGCTGTCGACTTCGACGGCGATCTCGTTGACTCTGGGCAAGGGATGCAGAACAATCATGTCTGGTTTGGCAAGCGCCATTTTTTCAGCGTCCAGAATGTAGCTATCTTTTAAGCGGACGTAATCCTCTTCATTGAAGAAGCGTTCTTTTTGCACGCGGGTCATGTACAGTACATCGAGCGAGCCGATGACGTCTTCCAGACGCTGCACCTCTTGAAATGGGATCTGTTTTTGGAGTAGGACGGAGTCTCGGATATAATCTGGGATTTCAAGTTCTGGCGGGGAGATGAGCACAAAGCGCACGCCGGCATAGCGAGCAAGCGTGGTAATGAGAGAATGTGCGGTGCGACCGAATTTCAGGTCGCCGCACAGGCCGATGGTGAGGTTTTGCAGCTTGCCTTTTAAAGCGCGGATTGTCATGATGTCTGTTAATGTTTGGGTGGGGTGTTGATGGCCGCCGTCCCCGGCATTGATGACAGGGATGGAGGAATATTGTGCAGCGACCATCGGGGCACCCTCTTTGGGATGACGGATGGCGCAGATGTCTGCAAAATTGGAAACGACGCGAATGGTGTCGGCAACGCTTTCTCCCTTGGCTGCAGAACTGTTTTCTGCAGAAGAAAAGCCAAGAACACTGCCGCCCAGGTTGAGCATAGCTGCTTCAAAGCTCAACCGGGTGCGTGTGCTTGGCTCATAAAACAATGTTGCCAGCTTTTTGCCGGCGCAAACGCTGGCATATTGTGTGGGATTTGCAAAGATATGATCTGCCAGATCGAGGTAACTGTCCAGCTCTTGAATGGACAGATCAAGCGGGTTGATGAGATGTTTCATGATGATCCTCCGTGCGTTTGATTTGCCTGATGCGGCGTGTGGAATCAAAATTCAATCTATTATACTGCGATGTGTGGGAAATGGCAAGAGGGTTGCAAGAAAAATAACGGGAATTTTGAGAAAATGCTGCACTTTTTGGATGGGAGCATCGACAGGCGGAAGAATGTTTGGTATAATAAAAACTAAGAATGGGTAAGGGCAGGGAACGACAGATGAGAATGCGAAAAAAAGCATGGGCAAGGCCGGAGTTGGCTGCATGCCCGTATTTTGTGCAGGATCCGCGGGGGTATCGGGGACACTGGCAGGATTTTTTTGCAAGACGGCAGCCGCTGCACCTGGAATTGGGTTGTGGCAAAGGCGTGTTTTTGGCGCAGATTGCTCCGGTTTGCCCGCAGGTGAATTTTATCGGAGTGGATTTGAGCCCGGATGTGCTGGGAGTGGCAAGGCGGAATTTGCAGGAGCACTATGCCCAAGCCGGGCGACCGGCGGACAATATTGCGCTGACGGCGTTTGATATTGAACGTATTTTGGAAATGATGGATCAACAGGATACGGTGGAGCGCATTTATATTCATTTTTGTAATCCGTGGCCCAAAATGCGGCATCATAAGAAACGACTGACTCATACCCGGCAGCTTGCGTTGTATCAGACCTTTTTGCAGGACGGCGGAGAACTGCATTTTAAGACGGACGACAGCGGGTTGTATCAGTCCACACTGCGGTATTTGCGGGAGAGCGGATTTGAGATTTTGTGGCAGACGACGGATTTGTATGAAAATGGAGTGGCGCCGCAGGACAATTTGGTCACAGAGCACGAGTTGCGTTTTACTGCACAGGGCATTGCGATTAAAGCGATTGTTGCACGGTATTGTAAGCAAACGTGATGGACAGGAGGTGGCGGTTTGGGCAGAAGAGACCGCGTGTATCGCCGTGGCAGACGGCGGTATGGCAGAGAGAAACGGTTTAGATGGAAAAGCGGCGTGATTGCGGCAGCGGTTGGAGTGGCGCTGGTGGCCGGCGGTGTATGCACTTGGTATTTTTTGCGGCAAGCGCCGCAACAGGCGCCGCAGGCGGTTTCGTCTGTGGTAGAGAGCAGCGCTGTGACAAGTGCGGAGACATCGGAACGTGTTGGCTCAACGCCGGAGCACCCATACCAGACTTTGTACCCGGAGATGTATGTGCCGAAAACAGAGAAGATTGGTGCAACAGCGGGTGAAAAAACGGTGTATCTGACTTTTAATAATGCGCCGGGTTTGCAGACAGAGCAGATTTTGCAGGTGCTGGAGCAGCAAAACGTGCAGGCAACCTTTTTTGTTTATTGCAACGAGCAGTCGGAAGAGAACCTGCGGAGCATGATTGCCCAAATGGCAGAGAAGGGGCATACTGTAGGGGTGCTGACGGATACGGCGGACTATGCCAGAATGTATGCTTCAGTGGAGAATTATCTGGAGGATTTTCATCGGGTATTTGCGCTGATTACAGAGGCGACCGGGGAAAAGCCGGCGGTGTTTCGCTTTGCGGGCGGCAGCGTGAATGGTTATAATCGAGGAACCATCAAGGAGATTGCTGCGGAAATGACACGCAGAGGATTTACGTATCACGATTGGAGTTTGGACAGCGCGGACACAGTGGCCGGTGCGACCGGGGAGCGTGTTTATCAGACGGTAGTAGATGGAATTTTGAACAGCGGGAAGTCAGTGGTGCTGCTGGACAACAATGCCGGCGTGACATTGGAGCAGTTGCCGGCAATCATTGCAAAAGCGAAGGAGAACGGCTATCGGTTTCAGGCACTGAACGCAACGACAAAGCCGTTTACCATGGCAATGCCGGATTAGAAAGCAAAAAGTCTGCCGGAACAGCGGCAGATTTTTTGTTGCTTTTTTGCGCAAAACCGGGTGGGTTTCAATTGACAAAAACAGTGGAAAATGACATAATAAACGGAAACGATAACTGCGCGCACAGCGCGGGATTTGGGAGGAACAGCATGGGCAAGGAACTGGCAAAAACGTATCAACCGCAGGAGATTGAGCAGCGGATTTATGACTTTTGGCAAAACGGCGGGTATTTTCATGCGGAGATAGACCCGGAGAAAAAGCCGTATACCATTGTGATACCGCCGCCGAATATCACAGGGCAGCTGCATATGGGTCATGCACTGGACGACACATTGCAGGATATTTTGATTCGTTTTCGCAGAATGCAGGGGTATGCCGCGTTGTGGCTGCCTGGTACCGATCATGCTTCTATTGCGACGGAGGCAAAAATCGTGGAGGCAATGAAACAGGAGGGCGTTACAAAAGAGGAGCTTGGCAGAGACGTCTTTTTGGAGCGCGCTTGGGCTTGGAAAGAGAAATATGGCGGCACGATTGCGGCGCAGATCAAAAAGTTGGGTTGCTCCTGCGATTGGGAACGGGAACGTTTTACGCTGGATGAGGGTTGCTCAAAGGCGGTGCGCGAAGTGTTTGTACGTTTGTATGAACAGGAGTTGATCTATCGTGGCGAGCGTATTATCAACTGGTGCCCCGAGTGTAGGACCTCGATTTCGGACGCAGAGGTGGACTTTGTTGAAAAGGACGGCAGCTTTTGGCATATTCGTTACCCGCTGGCAGATGGCAGCGGTGATTTGACTGTTGCAACGACGCGGCCGGAGACGATGCTGGGCGATACGGCGGTGGCGGTGCACCCGGATGATGAGCGCTACCGTGCATTGGTGGGCAAAACGCTGATTTTGCCGCTGGTGGGCAGAGAAATACCGATTGTGGCTGACAGCTATGTGGAGCAGGAATTTGGCACGGGCGTTGTAAAGATTACACCGGCGCACGACCCGAACGACTTTGAAGTGGGATTACGGCATGATTTGCCGGTGATTACCATTATGGACGAGACGGGCGTGATCAATGAACATGGCGGGGAATATCAAGGCCTAGACCGCATGGAGGCGCGTAAACGCATTGTGAAAGCGTTGGATGAGCAGGGATTTTTGATCAAGACAGAACCGATGAAGCACAATGTGGGCACTTGTTACCGTTGTAAGACGGTGGTGGAGCCGCGGGTTTCGCTGCAATGGTTTGTGAAAATGGAACCGCTGGCAAAGCCGGCGGTGCAGGCTGTGGCAGACGGCGCTGTGAAGTTTGTGCCGGAGCGGTTTGATAAGATTTATTATAACTGGATGAATCATATCAAGGATTGGTGCGTTTCGCGTCAACTTTGGTGGGGGCACCGAATACCGGCGTGGTATTGCGGCGATTGTGGTGCTGTGACCGTTGCAAGAGAAACACCGCAGACCTGCTGTAAGTGCGGCGGGGTGCATTTGCAGCAGGATGAAGATACGCTGGATACGTGGTTTTCTTCTGCTTTGTGGCCGTTTTCGACGTTGGGCTGGCCGGAGGAAACGCCGGAACTGGCATATTTTTACCCGACCAATACGCTGGTGACCGGATATGACATTATCTTTTTCTGGGTGGCAAGAATGATTTTTTCTGGTCTTGCTTATACGGAGAAAGTGCCGTTTGATACGGTGTTTATTCACGGAATTGTGCGTGATGCAAACGGCGTGAAAATGTCAAAATCACTGGGAAATGGAATTGACCCGCTTGAAGTGATTGAGCAATATGGCGCGGATGCACTGCGCTTTATGCTGGCAACAGGGAACAGCCCTGGCAATGATATGCGTTATTCTGCCGAGAAGGTGGAGGCAAGCCGCAATTTTGCAAATAAATTGTGGAATGCAGCGCGGTTTATTCTGATGAATCTGGAAGGGCATGCGGTGCCAAACGAGCTGCCACAGACGCTGGAGCTGGAAGACCAGTGGATTATCAGTGCGTTTAACCGGACGGCAAAAGAGGTAACGGAAAATCTGGAAAAATTTGAACTGGGAATTGCGGCGCAGAAAGTGTATGACTTTTTGTGGGATCAATTTTGCGACTGGTATATTGAGATTGCAAAGATTCGGCTAAATGCAGCGGACGGGCAAGCAGCACAACATGTTCGGCAGGTATTGGTTTGGGTCATGACGGGTACCCTGAAGCTGTTGCATCCGTTTATGCCGTTTATTACAGAGGAAATTTGGCAGACGTTGCCGCATCAGGGTGATGCACTGATGACATCATCGTGGCCGGTGTATACGCCGGCACATGAATTTGCGCAGGCTGAGGCGGAGATGCAACGTGTGATGGATGTGATTTATGGTGTGCGCAATCGCAGGGCTGAGATGAATGTGCCGCCTTCGCGCAAGACACGGTTGTATCTTGCAACGGAGCAACCGGAGACATTTAAGCGGGCTGACGCGATTTTACAGAAGTTGGCTTATGCTACGGAGATTACATTGGGAAAAGCGTTTGAGCCAGAGGGTGCGGTGACTATTATCACCAACGATGCAAAGGTGTATATACCAATGGATGAGCTGGTTGATAAAAAGGCAGAGCTTGCACGACTGACCAAAGAGCTGGAAACAGCGCAAAAGCAGCTTGCACAAGTGAGTGGAAAGCTGAATAACCAGGGCTTTTTGGCAAAAGCGCCGGAGCAGGTGGTGCAGGGCGTAAAGCAGGAGTTTGCAACGCTGACTGAGCGTGTGCGGTTGCTGGAGGACGGCATTGCAGCGCTGAGAGATTAATGGGCAAGGCTCGCAGGAGCCTTGCTTTTTGTTTGCAGGAGGGAAATGAAATGACATTTGAAGCAGCAATGGCGCGTTTACATGCACTGGGGCGGTTTGGTTCGCCCGGTGCGGTGGAGCGCGTTGCATGGATTTTGGAGCAGCTTGGCTCGCCGCATGAACGGCTGCGTTGTGTGCATGTGGCGGGCACCAATGGTAAGGGATCGACCTGCGCGATGATTGCAGCGGTATTACAAAAGGCAGGTTATCGCACGGGGTTGTTTATCTCGCCCTATATTTTGGAATTTTGTGAACGGATGCAGATCGACGGTGAGATGATACCCAAAACAGCGTTTGCTGCGCTGGCTGACCGTGTGTTCCCGTTTGTGGAACAGTTGCATCAGCGAGGAGAGCGGTTTTCGGAATTTGAAGTGGTGACCATGATTGCGTTGCTGTGGTTTTGGGAACAGGATTGCGATTTTGTGGTGCTGGAAACAGGCATTGGTGGTAAGCGTGACGCAACAAATGTAATTGCAACACCAATGGCAGCGGTATTGACACCGATTTCAATGGATCATACGGCGTTGTTGGGTGAAACATTGTCGGAGATTGCAACAGATAAATGCGGTATCATGAAGGAGGGAGGTGTGGTGATTTTGGCACCCGACCAAGCTCCCGAAGTGCTTGCGGTGATTGAGCAGGAGGCGCAGCGGCGTGGCAGCCGGTTGATTGTGGCGGATATGGCAGATATGACGGTGCAGCATATGGATTTATATGGTACAGATTTTGTGTATGCAGGGCAAATGCTGCATTTGCCGCTGTTGGGTGAACACCAGATGCAAAATGCCTGCACAGCACTGACTGTATTGGAAGAACTGCGACGGCAGCATATTGTGATTGAGCCGCTGCATTTGCAGGAGGGATTTGCGCAGGTGCGTTTTCCGGCTCGATGGGAGGTGATGAGCCGTCAGCCGCTTGTGATTGTGGACGGAGCACACAACCGTGCCGGTGTGGATACACTCAAGGTGGCGATGGAGCAATATTTGGCTGGGCGCAATGTGATTGGGATTGCAGGAGCGTTGCAGGACAAGGATACGGAATATTTAACGCACTGTTTGTGCGGCAAGTTTTCGCAGGTGTTGACGGTTATGCCGGATAATCCGCGGGCGTTGCAAAGCGATGTATTTGCACAGCAGTGGCGCGATGTTGGACAGCTTGCAGTAGCATGTGAAACTTCGGAGCAGGCACTGGAACAGGCGCTGCAAGTGGCCGGAGAGGATGGTGTGGTGTTGGTGTTTGGTTCCTTGTTTACAGCGGCACAGCTACGTGCGGAAGTTTTACGTTATTTTGAGAAAAAATAATTTGCAGGCGCATATTTCGAGCCTTTTTTCAGAAAAGACCCTTTATCGTTATAGAGAGCGATAAAGGGTCTTTTTTTGTTTGAAACGGGATGTTTACCGGAAAAGGACAAGCCAACCGGTGGGAAAAAGGAGGATGGATATGGCAAACGGAGGAGTCAGACTGATTTTACAGGACGAGGTGTTAACCGCAACGCTCAGCGGAGAGATTGATCATCATACAGCACAGCATATGCGCCGGGAGATTGATTTTACCATTGAGCAGTCTCGCCCGCAGAAATTGGTTTTAAGCTTTGAACAGGTGGAGTTTATGGACAGTGCCGGTATTGGACTGATTATTGGTCGATATAAGCTGATGGAGAGTTTAGGCGGTGAGCTGGTGGTTTCGCATTTATCGCCGAAGATGGAGCAGATTGTTTCGCTTTCGGGCATTGGCAAGCTGGCAAAAATTGAGAAGGGAGCGCAATACCATGAAGCCAATCAATGAGATGAGTTTATCGTTTTTAAGCTATTCGGCAAATGAGAGTTTTGCCCGTGCTACTGTGGCCGCATTTGCAGCGCAGCTGGATCCCACAGTTGGTGAGATTTCGGACATGAAAACGGCGGTGTCTGAGGCAGTGACCAACTGTATCATTCATGGATACCGAGATGTGATTGGAATGATTTACATAACCGTAAAAATTTATGAAACGGGGAAGATTGTGATTCGGATTCGTGATAAGGGCTGTGGCATTGCAGATATTGAAAAAGCAAAGGAGCCGCTGTACTCCACGGGTGGAGAAGAACGAGCAGGCCTTGGATTTATGGTGATGGAGAGCTTTATGGACCGTATGAAGGTGACCTCGACTGTGGGGAAGGGAACAATTGTGACGCTGCAAAAGGAAATTGAACGCAGACCCAAACAGAATGCCCATGGATAACAGAGAGAGAACCATCAGCGAAAATATCGGCTTGGTGCATGCTTGTGCAAAGCGCTTTAAGGCGCGCGGCATGGAGTATGACGATTTGTTTCAGGCGGGGTGTTTGGGGCTTGTGAAAGCGGTGGATGCCTTTGACCATGACCGAGGTGTGAAGTTTTCTACGTATGCAGTGCCGGTGATTTTGGGCGAGATGAAACGGTTGTTTCGGGACGGTGGTGCGGTGAAGGTGGGACGTGCGCTGAAGGAGCTTTCGCTTAAGGCAACCAAAGTTACCGCCGATTTTACCGCAAAGGAGGGACGTGTGCCCACTGTTCAGGAACTGGCAGAATTACTGGGTGTGGAGCCTGCTGCGGCTGCACAGGCAGTTGGCGCTGCGCAGCGGCCGATTTCGCTGACAGAAGATGAAGACGACGGCGGAGGGCAAATGGACGTTGCTGTGGAAGCGCAGGATGAGAAAATTGCCGAGCTGCTGTCTTTGCGGCAGGTGATTGGCACACTGGAGCCGCGGGATCAAAAACTGATTTTGTTTCGGTATTTTCGAAATCAGACGCAGACGCAGACGGCGCAGTTTTTGGGTATGACACAGGTGCAGGTATCTCGAAGAGAAAAAGTGATTTTAGGTAAGCTGCGTACCAAGCTCAGTGATTAAAGAGATTGCAGACCTCCGCAAAAAGCCGGAGGTTTTGTTATAGGATTAAACTATGGCTGATTATATCTATTCGGTATTAGACAATTTGTCGATTTTCGTATATAATAGACGCGTATAGAAAAAAGGAGGCGGAGGTTTTGCAGAAGGAGACGTGGACAATGCGGCGGATACAGGCAGCTTGCTGCGTGCAGAATGCCGCTGGCCGAATGCGATTTGTTGTTTGCGCAAATGATATTTGAAACAAAACAGAAAGGTTGAAATAAGATATGAAAAAGATTGCTTTGATTTTTTGCGGTGTACTTGTTGCGCTGCTGACTTTGGCCGGTTGTTCCGGCGGTGAAAGCACTGCCAGCGGTGGCACAACGAAAGGCGCGATTACGATTGCTGTGCCCAACGATGCAACCAATGAGGCGCGCGCGTTGTTGCTGTTGCAGGAGAAGGGTTACATTAAACTGAAGGATGGCGCAGGAATTACTGCTACGGTACGTGATATTGCGGAAAACCCATACGGTATTCAGTTCAGAGAAGTAGAGGCGGCTCAGGTGCCCAACGTACTCAAGGATGTGGACTATGCTGTAATCAACTCCAACTATGCCATTGGTGCAAAACTGAATCCGGTGACAGATTCGTTGGTAATTGAAAACTCTTCTTCTGCTTACAGCAATATTCTTGCTGTAAAAGAAGGCCAGGAAAATACCGATGCGATTAAAGCGCTTAAGGCAGCTTTGGAGAGCCAACAGGTTGCAGATTTTATTACGCAAAAATATAGTGGTGGCGTCATTAGTGTTGTGAACACACCGGGTGATGGTTATGATGCTTCGGTAAACTATGATGCGCTGGCTGGCACGAGAATTACGGTGGGCGCAACGCCGACGCCGCATGCGGAGATTTTGGCTGTGGCAAAAGAGATATTGGCAGCAAGAAATATTACGCTGGATATCAGAGAGTTCACTGATTATGTGCAGCCGAACAATCTGGTAGAAAGCGGTGATCTGAATGCCAACTACTTTCAGCATTTGCCTTATTTAGAAGACTTTAACAAAGAGAACGGCACCCACGTTGTATCGGTGGCAGCGATTCATGTTGAGCCGATGGGGCTTTACGGTGGCAAACAAACGACACTGGACGTGCTGCAATCTGCGTAAAACAGAAAACACATGAAAAATAACGCTGCCTGCATCTTGCAGTCGGCATTATTTTTGTCAGGAGAAACCCATATGATTGAACTACAACATCTTTCCAAAAGCTTTCCGGTTGCAGGCGGCACGGTTGATGCCTTAAAGGACATTTCGCTGACGATACCGGACGGTGAAATTTATGGTATTATTGGCATGAGTGGTGCGGGAAAAAGTACGCTGGTGCGTTGCATCAATATGCTTGAGCGCCCCACGACCGGTAAGGTGATCATTGACGGTAAGGATATCGGCGCCTTGAGCCAAAAGCAGTTGCGGCAGGAACGGCGGAATATCACGATGATTTTTCAAGGCTTTAATTTGCTGATGCAGCGCAATTGCCTGAAAAATGTATGTTTTCCGCTGGAACTTGCCGGTGAGAGCAAAGCGCAGGCGGTAAAGCGTGCGACTGAGCTTTTGGAGTTGGTTGGGCTGGGCGATAAACTGCATAGCTATCCGGCGCAGCTTTCTGGCGGGCAGCAGCAGCGTGTTGCCATTGCACGCGCACTTGCAACGCACCCAAAAATTTTGCTGTGTGACGAGGCAACCAGTGCGCTGGATCCGCAGACAACACAGTCGATTTTGGGGTTGATTCGTGATATTCATGATAAGCTGGGGATTACCGTGATTGTGATTACCCATCAGATGAGCGTGGTAGAGCAGATTTGCACGCGTGTGGCAATTTTAAATCACGGTGTTGTTGTGGAAGAAGGTGCGGTCAGTGATATTTTTGCTGCACCGAAAACCGAGCCAGCAAAGCAGTTGGTATATCCGGAGGGATATCAGCAGGCGGTGGAGATGGACCGCGAGGATTATCTGATTCGCGTGGTATTCAATGGTGCCAGCGCAACCAAAACGCCGCTGATTGCACAGATGGCGATGGAGCAGAATATTGTTGCGAGCATTTTGTTTGCCTCGACCAGAACGATGGGGGACAAGGCTTATGGAAATATGCTGCTGGGGATTCCCGGCGGGAGGGAGCAGGCGCAAAAGGCGATTGCTTATCTGCGCCAGATTCCTGATATTTATGCAGAGGAGGTGACCAACGACCATGAGTGAGTTTTTTACATCAGAGACGATGCAGACGGCTTGGGATATTCTGCATCATGAGATTCCGTTTGCGATTTGGGAAACTTTTTATGTGACGTTGGTTTCGACCGCTTTTGCTATCGTGATTGGTTTGCCATTGGGTGTGCTGTTGGTAGCCGGCGAAAATGGTAGGATTCTGCATATACCAAAATGGATTTTGCATGTGTTAAATATTATCATCAATTTACTGCGTTCAGCGCCATTTTTGATTTTGATGATGATGGTCATTCCGTTGACGCGTTTTATTATGGGTACTGCAGTGGGTACTGCGGCTACGATTGTACCGCTGGTGATTGCAGCATTTCCGCTGGTGACCCGTTTGGTAGAGGGCAGTTTGCGCGAGATTAGCCCAAATATTATTGAAGCTGCGCAGAGTATGGGGGCTTCTCCGTTTCAGATTATTATTAAAGTAATGATACCGGAAAGTATTCCGTCGTTGATTTCGAATACAACCATTGCGCTGACGACTGTGCTGAGCTATTCAGCAATGAGTGCGATGATTGGTGGTGGCGGTTTGGGTAAAATTGCTGTGAACTACGGTTATTATCGGTATCAGTTTCCGGTTATGGTGTTGGCGGTTATTTTTCTTGTGGCATTGGTACAGATATTCCAGAGCGTTGGTACATTTTGCTCGGTGAGATGTGATAAGCGTTTGAAAAATCGCAAGGTGAAAAGACGAAAATAAATAATAAAAGCACAGTCTGTTGTGACTGTGCTTTTGTCATTTTTTATTTTGGGGAGTTTCGAGTGTGATCAGATCTTTTAAATCGAATGGGGTTTGCTGATATACATAGTAGTTTAGCCAATTCTGAAATAGCAGATTTGCATGGCTGCGCCACATAAAGTGTGGTTTTGCCCGCTGGTCGTCATCGGGAAAATAATGGGTGGGCAATGCTGGATTTAATCCGCGAACTTCATCACGATAATATTCATTGGCGAGTGTATCTCGATCATACTCTGGGTGACCGGTAACAAAAAACTGTCTACCACTTTTTTCTGCAACAATATAGACTCCTGCTTCATTTGAAACGGACAATACCAGCAGATTTTCATGCTGAGCAATGTCTTCCCGCCGAGTGTCGGTATTACGGGAGTGAGGTGCAAAAAAGCGATCGTCGAAACCGCGCATGAGCGGATGCAGTGGATTTAAGATTTTGTGTTTGTAAATGCCGGAAAGCTTTTGCTCCAATTCATATTTTGGTACGCCATAATGAAAATATAAGCCTGCCTGTGCACTCCAGCAAATATGCATGGTTGAATACACATTTGTGCGGCTCCAGTCCATAATCGCGCATAGTTCCTGCCAGTAGTCAACCTGCTCAAACGGCATTAATTCTACCGGAGCACCAGTTAAAATCATGCCGTCATATTTTTCGTTTTTGACTTCGGTAAAAGTTTTATAGAATGTATTCAAGTGTGAAGCCGGCGTATTTTTTGAAACATGTGTAGCCGTTTGCAAAAATTCTACAGTAATCTGCACAGGACAATTACTTAAAATGCGTAGCAGTTGCGTTTCAGTTTCTATTTTAGTTGGCATTAGATTTAAAATCAAAATTTTAAGCGGACGGATGTCTTGATGTAATGCACGCTCCTGTGTCATCACAAAAATATTTTCGGCTTCTAGTACGTCTAAAGCTGGGAGTGACGACGGAATTTGTATCGGCATAATGCGTTTCCCCCTTTTTGATACCATAACATAGATATAGTACCCTTTCCCGCAATTTATCCATTATTTTGGAAAGATATAGTATAGTATATCAAAAACTGGTACATACTTCAATAAGGGTGAAAAAAGATTTTTATAAAATAATGTGAAAATGTGGTTGACAAGGCGAGAGGAGTGTGATAAGATAAGCAAGCTGTCTGAAAAGGCAGCCAATGATTTTGGAACGAGGAAGAAAAAAGTGTTGACAAACCAAAAACGGTATGTTAATATAGAAAAGCTTCCTCAAAAATGAAGCAAACAGGACCTTGAAAATTAAACAACAAGAAGACGAACGAAGAAGCGAAGGAAGCAAAGAAAGATGTTTCCTGAAGA
>CAKSFA010000011.1 GCA_934454125.1 uncultured Eubacteriales bacterium
GGGTACTGCGCCGATGTCGGATGCCGTTGGCATTTGCACCAGTTTGCCGCTGCTGTTTAGACCGGCGATGCCGTTGGGCTGGTTTTTTTGCTTGTCAACTGCGTCTTCAACCAATGTGGCGGCCGTTTGTGCCATACTGTCAACCGCGGCGTTGGCGCGCTGTGCCGCAGAATCGGCGGCAGTGACTGCGGTTTCTGTCTGTTGTTTCGTTTGCTCAATGGTGTGTTGCAGCTCTTGCTGACTGTCGCTGAGCCAATCGTCTACGCTTTGCAGTTTATAGACGATGGTAGCGTCGCTCTGCGTAAGCCATTGTTCTACTTCGCTGTTTTTTTGTTCGGTGAATGTGCGAAAGTCAGAATCGAACTGCTCGATTTTTTCCTGCAACACGTTGGAAATCGTATCGGCAATGCCTTCTGTTTTGTGCAATGCCTGAAGCAGCAGCGTAAATTCGTTGCTGCTTTCAATGGCGCGGTCATTCTCCAGCGACTGATCTACGACGATAGTAAGACCGGTAATCTTGAGCAGACTGCCGTTTTGGTCGAGTACGTGAATCTCACAATCGCTGATAGTGCCCCAGACTGCCGTCATCTGCGATGTCAATGCAACTTCGATTATGCCCTGCTCTGCGTTTGTGATCGTGCAGACATTATAGACAATGGTTCGGTCTGGTTTGGTCATGTAGATTGCCGTTGTTTTGCCGGTTAAATTCAGCGGTTCCTCCTTATCATACAATGTGATTTGCAGCCACCTTGCCGCGTGCTCGCCCTGCACGGCGGTGACCACTGCGTGGGCATTGCGCCACACGTTTAGTGTTATTTGCCTGGTTGTCATAAAATCCTCCTATTTTTTATTCTGGGTTTCCCCTTTTTCAGCGTATCAAAACAGCTGCCGGCAAACCGAACAAATGACCGGCTTTTTCCAAACCTTCCCATTCTTTTTGCATATTTCTTACGAAACGTTCAAAAAATATCCATATTCTGGTTCTATAATAAAACTGTCCTATCTGAGGATTTTAGAGCAGATATTTGCTCTGCATAAAAATACTGCGCGTGCTGGAATTGGCCGGAATACCGGGTTGCAGGCGGTGCAGACCACAAATCCTTTCCCGAAACGGAAATTGACATATCGTCTAGCTTATGACGACTGCCGCAAAGGCAACCTTTTTCATAGATTCTTCCCACCAGACTGAGCCTGGCTTCGTGTTCTTGGCTCGGTTCTTATTTTTTACCCATGTTGCGCGCGTTGAGGTGCGCGGCGTGAAAAGGCTTTCTGCGCAGACTGAGCCTGGGAGGATTCTGTGTTTGCCGAAACTGTGGGAGGCTGATTACATGGAGATGCTTGAAGACGACAAAAAACCGCTCACAGAAAACGTGAGCGGTTTTGTTATTTCAGATTGATTACAGGACACATTTTAAAAATTCGCGGGTGCGCTCTTCTTGTGGATTGGCAAAGAAGCTGTGCGCTGCGCCTTCTTCTACTTTGTAACCGTCTGCCATGAAGACGACACGGTCTGCAACGTCGCGGGCAAAGCCCATCTCATGCGTGACGACCAGCATCGTCATGCCGCCGGTTGCAAGCTCTTTCATAACCTGCAGTACACCGCCGACCATTTCAGGATCCAGCGCAGAGGTTGGTTCATCAAACAGCATCAGATCCGGCTCCATTGCCAATGCGCGCGCAATGGCAACGCGCTGTTTTTGCCCACCGGAAAGATTGACTGGATATTCACCGGCTTTGCTCTTGAGACCAACGCGGTCAAGCAGCTCCAGAGCACGGACGTGCGCTTGCGCTTTGCTCATCAGCTTAAGCTCTACCGGAGCAAGCATGATGTTTTTTTCAACCGTCAGATGCGGAAACAGGTTAAAGTGCTGAAATACCATGCCGATGTGACGGCGCAGACGATTGACATCTGCTTTTTCGTCGGTAATCTCGGTGCCATCGACTAAAATGCTGCCTTTGGTCGGTGTTTCAAGCAGATTGATGCACCGCAAAAAGGTACTTTTTCCGGAACCGGATGGACCGATCAGGCTGACGACCTCGCCTTGACACACCGTGAGGTCGATGCCCTTGAGCACCTCCAAGCCGCCGTAATATTTATGCAGATCAGTGACCTGTACCTTTGCGTTTTCCACGGTGGAGCCTCCTTTCTACCGCAGCGGACAAGATGGTCAGCAGCGACACGAGAATCAAATAGTAAATGGCGAGAATGAGATATGTGTTAAAACTCTCGAGATTTTGCGCAACGATGGCTTTGCCGACTTTGGTCAGTTCGGCCAGACCGATGACGGACAAAATGGAAGAATCTTTTAATGTGATGATAAACTGATTGATAACCGATGGAATCACGATTCTGGCTGCTTGTGGCAGAATCACCTTTTGCATCGTTTTAAAATATGGCAGACCCAGCGAACGGGCGGCCTCTGTTTGCCCAACATCGACTGCTTCAATGCCACTGCGGAAAATCTCGGACAGATATGCACCGGCGTTGAGCGACAATGTGATAATCGCGGCGATTTCAACGGGCATGGTGAAGCCCAGCAATTTTGGAATACCAAAATAGATCATGAAAGCCTGCACAATGACCGGTGTGCCGCGGATGATCCACAAATAAACCCGTGTGATCGCGTGCAGCGCGCGAATATGCGAGATGCGCAGGCCGCAGAAAAACAGACCCAGCAGCACCGCAATTACGAGTGAGACTGCGGTGATCCACAGGGTAACGCCGGCTGCCTGCATAAAGCGCGGGAACGTGCTGATCAACAGCGTGAAGAAGTTGACGCCGTCTTTGTTTTCGATTTGAACGGCGGTGCCGTCTCCGGAAGAAATATAGCGGTCTAAAATACGCTGATATTCACCGCTGGACTTGAGGTTCTCAAGACCGTCGTTGAACATTTGCAGCAGCTCTGGGTTTTGACCTTTGCGCACACCCAGGCCGTAGGATGAACCTTTTTCCATCTGACCAACGAGCTTCAGGCCGATCTGTTGACTGATGGCATAGCCCAACACCGGGTAATCTTCAAAGCAGGCAATGGTGTTGCCCATTTTGACGTCTTCGTACATATTGGCAGAATCATCAAAGGTGACGACGGAAAAGCCGTACTGCTGCGACAGCGTATTGCCCAGCGTTGCGCCTTCTGTGCCGACTTTAACGGCCACTTTTTTACCGCGCAAATCTTCATAGCTGTGCACGGTGTCGTTATTCTGGCTGACTGCCATGGCGATGCCCGAATCAAAATAAGGTGTGGAAAAATCCATTTTCAGTTTGCGCTCTTCCGTGATAGAGCAGCCTGCTAAGATTGCATCGGCCTGCCCTGCCTCAACAGCTTGCAACGCTGCATCAAAACCGATGGCCTGCGTTTGATACGAAAAGCCCTGATCTTTTGCAATGGCCTCAATCAGTTCAATGTCGATACCAACACGGTTGCCCTTGCTGTCTTCAAATTCAAATGGCGCAAAGGTGGTGTCCATTGCGATGACATACGTTTTTTCGCCGGATTTTTGCCCCGACTGTGCACCCACAGAGCCGGCAAAAAAGGTTGCCAGGATCAACAGCAGTGCAGCGAACGCAAGCCACCGCTTGGCACTGTTTTTTGTGTGTAGCATACTTTAGTTTCTCACTCCTGTTTTTTGAAGTTCTATTCTTGCAAAGCCGGCAGAGCCGACCGCACTGCAAATAAAAAAACCGGCGCATAAACCGGTCTTACTGCACACGGAATTTGACAATTTATTATACCGAAAATACCACGATGTGTCAATTCAATGTTGCCAAAGTGCTGAAAAATGCCAATAGTTGACAAGGGATTGGGCGGGTGCTATAATCGCGACAAAGGTTTGTGCCGGGAGGGATTCTAACGTGTATACCGTGGGAGAAATGGCGAAAAAAATCGGGGTTGCACCGTCGACACTGCGCTACTATGACAAAGAAGGTTTGCTGCCGTTTATACAGCGCACAAACGGCGGGATCCGGCGCTTTCAAGAGGAAGATTTGGAGTGGCTTTTGATTATTGACTGCCTGAAAAAAACGGGCATGCTAATCAAAGAGATTAAGCAATTTATTGATTGGTGTATGCAGGGAGACAGCACGATTGCACAGCGGCTTGAGTTGATTAAACGGCGCAAAGATGCAGTTTTGCAACAGTTGGACGAACTGCACTACACACTTGAAACTCTGGAATACAAGGTTTGGTATTACGAAACAGCGCAACAGGCACGTAGCTGCGCAATTCACGAGACTTTGCACGAATCGGAAATACCGCCTAACATTAGGAAAATACGTAACCGGCAGCGCGGATAAGGCGTGCCGATTTTTCTGTCGTATGAAAACGCGTGTAATTTGGCTAAAAAATAAGCCGAGCCTAAGACGCGAAGTGCGTTCAGGCTCAGCCTAACAGGAAAGTTGAAAACTTTGACGGTGCTTTGGCGCGTGCGAAAATCGGTAAAAATGAAACCGAGCCTAAGACGCGAAGTGCGCCCAGGCTCAGCCTGGTGGTGGGCCATCAGGGACTCGAACCCCGGACCGACCGGTTATGAGCCGGTTGCTCTAACCAACTGAGCTAATGGCCCTTGTGTCGCAAGACTCAATGCGGTTTATTATACTGCAAAGCTGACGGTTTGTCAAGCAGTTTTCAACACAGGATTTGCCCTGAATCTGGCAGATTCTGAGCGAAATAATGCAACAGAGTTTTGGGACACAAAATTATGTGAGAACGCAATCGTGTTTCCATCGATCAATCGATGGAAGATCGGTGCGATATGGAATCTCGATTTTTTTTGGTCGCCCGGCGGCGGTTGTGATTTGCAGGCAATATGCGCATTGAGCCAGAGTTCTTTGCACCGTTTGCTTTGCTGTTTCTGCCTGCAAGGTGTTTTGATAACCGTTCAGAATCGACTGTGCCATTGCCTGCGGCCAAATTTCCCGGTATTTTTGCGCATAGTTTTTCGCTTTTCCATCAAAAAGCACTTCTAAGGGTTGGAGCATTTGAAATTCTTTCGCTGAAAAATCTGCATCTCGGTTATATTGTAAATGCGACTGCCAAAGCACTTCTCCTTCGGGATCGTTTAGAATCAAATTGCCGGCCGGTGTATCAAGCTGAATGTCAAAAAAGATTGCCAAACTGCCGTCGATGTCTGCGGCGTATTCGTTGTAATAATGAAACACAAACGGAATTGCATTGAGCGTACCGGCTAACACGCTTCTGTTTCCGTCCAGAATTTTTGTAACGTCAAACGTGTGAATACCATCGAACAGCTCATACAAAACGTCAATCAGCGCATATAGCACCTGAGAAGCACAGCGAAAACTCAGGCGCAAAATTGGGTACGTGCGGCTGAGCTGTTTTGCGTATTGCACAAAACGCTGTACAGCCGGCAAAAAACGGTAGAAATTATTGACGCAATAGATTTGATTTTCATTGCGGATGGATTGACTGATTTCTACGGCTTCTTTTGCATGGACCGGCTGCTCTTGCAGGACAGAGACACCTTGTTGCAGTAACTGTTTGACGGTTTGGCTGCTTTTGCCACCAGTGATGAGCGATTTGGCTGCGATGACCGCGATGTCTGCCTGATTGTTTGAGATGGTGGTGACATCGGTAAACAGCGGGATTTTGTAGGCTTTGGCAAGCGCTTGGCTGTTTTCGCTGCCGCGGGACAGAAGACCGGTTAAGGCAATCTGCTTGCTGTTGTTGCATGCCTGTAAATAAAATTTGCCGAAATTGGCACCACAGACGAGTGCTTTGACCTGCGCCTTCATAGCGATGCTCCCGGTATCAGCCGTTGATGAATCATGCCGTGTACCAATTCTTTTTGCTGTTCTACAAAGAAGTGGCCGCCGGCACATTTGTGAAAACGGCTTTCTCCGGTTGTGACGGTCTCCCACTTTTTTGTTTTTTCATACGCTACAGTGGTATCTTCTTCGCCGAACAGAATATCAAGATCGCAGCGAAGCGGTTCATGCGTGCGGTGCACATAGGTATCGAGCAATTTGCAATCTGCCTGTAGCAGCGGAATGTAATAATCTAAAAACAGAGGATTATGCAGCACACTTTCATCAAACATGTCCAGACTTATCAGGTATGCAATCATATCTTCTTTTGCGTTTTGATTTGGAAATGCAACCAGTGAATCACGCAGATGCAGAGGCGCTTCACTGGAGGCAATCATGCCCCAAACCGGCTCTTTGCCGTAACGTTTTTTGACCAGCACCGCCGTTTCATACGCCAACACAGCGCCGCCGCAATACCCGAAAAATGCATAGGGCAGTTCAAATAACTCCGGGTTTTCTTCTACCAACTCTGTGATAAATTGATCGAAAGTGGCTTGCATGGGATCGTTTTTTCTAACCTCGCGCTCCGGGTATAAAATGGGGATTAAATTGATGGCAGGGTCGATTTGTTTTTTCCATGTGGCAAAATTGCCGGCGCTGCCGCCCGGATATGCAAAGCACAGCAAATTGATGCGGCCTTCCAGGCAAATCCGCTGATGCGCTACCCATTTACTTGTTTTCATAAAGCTGTTCTCCTTTGTGAAATTGTTTGAAGCACTATGCTTGACTGCTGAGTATTTGAGCCATTTGCCGAATGGTGGGGCCGGCATATACGTCTGTGAGTGCCAACTGGTAGCCGTATTGCTGCGTAAGCTCAGTAATCAGTTTGACAATTAAAATGGAATCTCCCCCACACTCGAAAAAGTCTTCGTCGATGTCAATGTGATCGACCGCAAATACGCTGCACCACACACGGTGCACCTGCTCTTCTACCGTTGACAAGCCTTGATTTTCAGGGCTTGTTTTTTGCTTTTGGGCAATTAGCACCTCTGCCCGGGCATGGAGGGTTTTGGTGTCTACCTTGCCGTTTTTGGTAAGCGGAATTTCGTCCAGATAATCATAAAAGGACGGAATCATATATTTGGGCAGCTTTTGACTGAGCTTTGCTTCAAATTCCTCCCGAGTTGGAAACGCTGCACCGTGGGGCGGCACCCCGAATAAACAGAGATACGCTGCGCCGTTATCATAAACGGCGATGGTTTTGACTGCTTTTAAACCCAAGGCATGCATTGCCACTGTTTCGATTTCGCCAAGTTCTACCCTGTGACCACGAATTTTGACCTGACAGTCTTTTCGGCCCTGAAATTCGATCTCACCGTTCGGCAGATAGCGGCCAAGATCGCCTGTTTTATATAGACGCTCCCGGAGTGATTCTGCATAGATGAATTTTTCATTGGTGAGCGTTTCATCTCCCAGATAGGCAAGTGCAAGACCAGTGCCGGCAATGTGGATTTCTCCGGTCATCCAGTTGGGCAGCGGCTGAAGCTGTTCGTCCAAAATATAAAACCGCTGGTTGGAGAGCGGCTTGCCGTATGGAATGCTTCTTTCATACGTGCGATTCGGGTCAATGGTGTGATAAATAGACCAGATGGCTGCCTCTGTGGCGCCGCCCAGGCTGATGATTTGCGCACACGGGAAACAGGTTTTGATGTCTTTTGGCAGATCAACCGGAATCCAATCTCCTGACAGCAGCACAAGGCGCAAGCTTTCTAGCTTCGTTGGAATAGTGCCGGACAGCAGCATGGTCAGCATTTTCATTTGTGCCGGCACGCTGTTCCAGACGGTAACTTTTTGCTCTTTGAGCAAAGAGAACCAGTGGGACGGATCTTTGAGTTGATTTTCACTTGCCTGCACCAGTTGCGCGCCTGCAAAAAATGCCCCAAAAATGTCATAGACAGATAAATCAAAACTGAGATTGGCAAGGTTTAATAGCTTATCGTGTGGCATAACGCCGTACCTTTGATTGATGTCTAAAATGGTGTTGGATGCCGCGGCATGCGAAATCACAACTCCTTTGGGATCACCTGTGCTACCGGAAGTGAAAATGATATAAGCTGGCGTGTTCAGATCAACAGAAACCGTTGGGAATTCGCAAGGAATATCCGGCGCTTTTTCCAGCTCTGAGACATTGATTTTATGCGCAAGACCATCGCTGACATTGCCCTTCCCTGCTACCAGACAGAACTTGGCTCCGGAGCTTTTTATGATTTTGTCTGCACGCTCCAAGGGCTGATGCACATCTAGCGGCAAGTAGATACCGCCCAATGTTAAAATTGCCAAAACTGCCGCAATTTGCCAAACGCCTTTGCAAAGCGAAATTGCAACGATATTACCTGCCTGAAAGCCTTTTTGACACAGTACCTGCCGAATGGCAACGACATACTGTGCCAGTTCTTGATAGGAGTATGTAACACCGTCTACATACAGCGCCGGGTTTTGCGGCGTTTGCGCAAGATGTGTCAAAAAGCCCTGGTGCAGCGCCTGCGCCGGAATCGCTTCATCTGTTGCATTGGTTGTATCGCGCACTGACTGAACCATTTCGGAAAGCTGCAGAACAATTGTTTGATGCAGCCCATCTTGCTCAATCAGGCGGCACACGGTTTCATAAAACAGTGCAAAAGCTTCCTGTGCAACGTTCTCCAGCAGCGCACCTGTGCGAACGTCCCAGTTGATTCGCAGTTTGCCGTCAACTTCCAGCACCTGGCAATCGAAAAGCACCTGCGGGGTTTGGCTGATGGTGTAAGCCACCTGACCTTTGCGGTTGGCCTTTTCATTCAGTGCGCCCAGCGTGCTGGTATAAACGACAGGCACGGTGATGTTTGACTTTGATTTTTTGCCCAGCTCTCTTAGCACTTGCGTGCCCGAAAAAGACTGGCGCCCCAGATCGTGCCACAGTCTTTCTTGAATACACTGCGCCTGTTGCAGGTAGGTTTTGTTGTGTGCCGGTTCAATCTCCAACACGTCTACAATGGTGAAGTCACCGACAACTTTATGAATGTCAGGGTGAATCGGCGGACGGTCAGACATGGTAACGTTGATGCAAAAGGTTTTGTTTTTCGAAATGGTTCTGAGCGTTTCGGCATAAGCGGTCAAAATGAGATTGGAGGGCGTTAGCCTTTCATTTTTTGCAATTTCACACAAGGTTGCATATTGCTGCTCATCGAGAAAAAAATTGTATTGGGTAAACAGCACACCCTCTTCCTCCGGCACCTCTTTGATCGGAAGTTCCGGTGCACCGGGCATAGTTTCGATTTTTTCCAGCCAGTATGCTTTGTCTTCCTCATACTTCTTTTTACCCGATGCAGTCTGTTTCATATTCTCTCTGTAAACCACAATATCTCGAAAGGTAAGGTCGGTCAAACCTGAAAATTGATTGTGATAATAAAACTGTTCAAATGCATCTAAAATGAGATTGATGCTGACAAAGTCTGCAACCAGCATATCAAGAGAGAGATGCAGCAAATCATGCGTGGGCAGTTTGGTCAGCTCTAAATCAAACTGAGGCCATGTGCCTGCCGGATATTGTTTTTGAGTCAATCTGGTTCTCATTTGGGCAATCTGCTGTGTAATGTGCGCATCTGTTTGCCCGCTCAGATCGTAAAATGGAATATTCGGAATTTGATATTCCTCCAATACACGCTGCGTGCCGTTTTTTTCAATGACAGCATGTAGCATATCGTTGTGGCGTATCACCTGCTCCCAGGCCCATTGCACGCGCTTTGGGTCCAACTCATCAAATGCAAATTCTGTGTAAATTTTACAGTTTGTGCCGCCGTACTGGTAAAAATCTTCCTGACCAACCAAGTAAGACGACTGAATATCGGTCAACGGAAAGGACTGGTAACGGTTGCTTGGGTCTAAAATCAGACTGCTGTTTGGATGGTTTGCAAGATAGTTGACGATGGCCTGCTTATGCGCTTTTAAAATGTCCTGATCCTCTTGGGTAAGCGTTCCCTTGGGCGCTGAAAAACGCAGTTTTTCCTGATTGAGCGACAATTCTACGCCTCTTTTTTGATAGGACAACAGCAACTGCTCGATTTGCATGTTTTCTCCTCCTTTTTGCTTAAATTTCACCTTGTTCTAAATCACTGTCATCAACCTGCCAGTCAACGGTTTCTGCAACAAATGCCGCAAAGTCAGACAACTGTGCATGACGAAAAATATCACTGATATTGACATCAATGCCAAATTCTGTTTTGACAGCATTTACAATTTGAACAGCCTTGAGCGAATCTCCTCCCTTTTGAAAAAAATGGTCGGACGGAAAAAATTGTGTTTGCTCGAACACCTGGTGATAAATTTTCATTAGTTTTTCTTCCGTTTTGGTTGCATTTGGGGCACCTTGAGCAGGTGCCAGTTTGATGGGCTGCACGCTTGCCTGTGTTTTGGAGAGCCTGCCATTTAGCACTGAAAAAATATAGTCTGCTTGTTGGTCTACCAAAAAATGACCGCCATCTTTTTCAATCACACGGGTGGCTCCGGTGGTCAGGTTTTCCCATTGCACTACCTTTTCTTTTTCTACCTGCGGATCATCGGGGCAATAAATTACGTCCAAATCACAGGCGAGTGGATTTTGCTTGTGGTAAGCATACGTATGCAAAAGGCCATAATCGGCAAGAAACAGCGGTTTATAGTAATTCAAAAAAACGGGATCATGCATCACCTTCTCCGTCATAAATGGCAAACCCATCATATGATTGAAAAAAAGCGTTTCCTGATTTTCGGCCGTGATGACCGGCACGGTATCACGCAGATATTGAGGCGCTTGACTGGAAACAACCATGCCATACTGCGGCTGTGTGCCATAAAGCCGGCTTGCAAGCGTTGCCGCTTCATAAGCCAGAACTGCGCCGCTGCAATAACCGAAAAATGCATAATCACCCTGAAAAATTTCTGCAAGAGAAGTGACCAGATCTTCTATAAACATTTTCATATTTTTGTGCATTGGTTCATTTTTTCTTTTCTCTCTGGCAGGATACAAAATCGGAATCAAGTTGATATCGTCAAACAAGCGGTATTTCCATGGTGCAAAATAACCTGCGCTGCCCCCGTCAAAAATAAAACACAGCAAATTTCGTTTATTGCACGGCTGTATGCGTGCATGGGCAATCCATTTGTTTTTGTTCATGTTCCCTTCCTTTCCGGTTCATTTGTGCACCGGGTTTAGATTTCAAATGCTTCTTCAAAGCTGTTTTTCGGGGTTGTTTGCTGTTGCAACTGCGCTGCAAGTGAACTGAGCATGCTGTTTGTATAAATCTCTTTGACAGCAATGGTGATGCCGAGTTTGCTTTGAATTGCATTGACAAGATAAATGGCTTTTAACGAGTCTCCACCCTTTGTGAAAAAATCGTCCTCTGCATAGACCGGCGCATAATTTAAAATGCCGCCCCAAATTTCAGAAAGGGCAATTTCCAGCTCTGTTTCTGGTTGCCGTTTGTTGTTCGTTTGCTGCGCAGACTGATAGGTTTGATAAATTTGATAAAGCTTTGCAAAATCAATTTTTCCATTGGAGGTCAGCGGATATTGTTCAATGGGTATCAGTTTTTGTGGAACCATATAAGCCGGCAATGCTTGGGCAAGCGCTGCCTTTACCGTATGTTCAATCGCAGCAGCGTCACAGCTGTGAGCCTGAAAAAACGCAATGAGAACCTCATCTTTGTACAACACCTTACTGCTGGACACACCGTTAATACGGTTGAGCACTGCTTCAATTTCTCCAATTTCTACCCGATAACCGTTGATTTTAATCTGATTGTCCTGTCTGCCGAGAAACTCGATGGTTCCGTCGTTCCAATATCTGCCGCAATCGCCAGTGTTGTACATGTATTCTCCGGTAACCGGGTGCGTAATAAATTGCCGGCTCGTTTGCTCCGGGTTTTGAAAATATCCCAATGCAACGCCTTTGCCAGCTATAAAGATGGTGCCGGGAACCCAGTTTGGTCTGTTTTGCAAAAATGCATCGAGAATATAGTATTTTTGGTTGCCAAGCGGCTTGCCATAAGGAACACTGCTCCACTCTTTGGGAATTTTATGCGGAACTTCAAAAAAATTGGACCAAATCGAAGCTTCTGTGGCACCACCCAGGGCAACCAATCGAAGCTGCCCAAACATGCGGTACAATTTAGGTGGCAAATCTGTATGAATCCAATCTCCCGAAAGCAGCATCAATCGTAAAGATTGCTGGTTGGTAAGGTCACTTGCACCATGATAAGCGCAAAACATTTCTGCAAAGGCAGGCACGCTGTTCCAAATGGTAATCTGCTCTTTGGCAATCAGCTCTGCCCAACGCTTTGGCTCTCTTGTTTCTTCTGCGTCTGGAATGACAACCTTGCCACCTGCTGCCAAAAGACCAAAGATATCGTAAACCGAGAGGTCAAAATTCAGATTTGAAATGGCAAGGCACGCATCGGTTTCATTGATGCCAAAGCGCCAGTTGATATCCTGTATCGTGTTTGCAGCGCCAGCATGCGAAATCATAACACCTTTTGGGGTGCCTGTGCTGCCCGAGGTATAAATCACATAACAAAGGGAGTTTGTCGCCTTTTCCGGAATATGTACCATTCGCTCTGGCACATCGCTCTCTCCACAAGCGGTGATGCAATCATAAGCATCCAACACATGCGGGCTTTGCGGTATTTCCCGGACAATGACTTTGCTGGCGCCGCTGTCTTTGAGAATCGTTGCGATGCGTTCCTGCGGGTTTTCGAAATCCAGCGGCAAATATGCTCCGCCTGCCAGCAAGATACCCAACGCTGCAACGACCTGTTCGATGCCCTTTGGAGCAAAAATTGCAACGGGCTCCTGCGGTTGAATCTGCTTTTGCTGCAATAAAGCGCAAACACGAAGCGCTTTTTGTTTCAGCTCCTGATAGGTAAGCATTTGGTTGTTCGAAACCAAAGCAATGCGGTTGGGGTAAGTTTCAGCAGCTTTCAAAAACATGCCGTCCAACGTTTGGTCAGAAAAATCTACCTGCGTTTGGTTGGCATCTTCTCTTGCCTTGTTGATTTTCACCTCAACCAAACTGTGTATTTTTTGCGTAAACAGGCTGCGATCTTCTGCAAGCCGGGTCAGCAGTCTGACATAATCGTCAAACATTTCATCAATAAAGCCCGGGTAGAACAAGTCTGCCAGACTATCCCAAAACAATCCGAGTCCACCGTTTGTTTCAATCACCTGGTGATCTAGCCAAACCTGCGGCGTTTGACTGATATTGTAAGTCAATTCTCCAAGCCAATTTTCGCCTGCCCACTTACTGATGCCCAGTCCGCTGGTAAAGACTACCGGCATGACCGCATTTTTGTTGTTCTGGGTCCGGCGTCTCAACTCTCGTTGAAAATCGACGGCGCTATAATCGCTGTGCGCAAGGTCTTCGGCAAGCTGACTGCCAACCTTTTTTGCACGTTGTATAAAGCTGTCTTCGTTTGCGTTTTTTATCTCCAACAAGGTCAATGTGGTAAAATCACCCAGCAAGCAGGAGACCTGCTCGTGCAGCTCTTTTCGATCAAACTGTGTGAGATTGAGCGTAAATTCTGCATTGGCGCTTCTTGTTCTGAGCACTTCTGCATATGCAGTGAGCAACAACACCGATGGTGTGATTTCAAACGCTTTCGCAGCTTCCTTTAAGCAACTCCACTGCATAGCGGACAAATACGCCGTATGCCGTTGAAATTTTTGCTCGGTAAGCTCATTTTCCCGTTTTTGTACCGGCAAAGCGGGGGCCGGTAAAAAGTCATCCAGTCGTTCCAGCCAATATGCCCGATCCTGCTGATATTTTTCAGATGCCTTCATCTGCTCAACGCCCAAAACATAATCCCGAAAAGAAAGTGCCAGAGGCGGTTTCTCCCGGTACGTTCCTTTGTAACGCTCTGCCCACTCGTTTAAAATCTGAAACATACTAAAGCCGTCAAACACAATATTGTCAAAGCTGACAAAAATTTTAACCCCATCTTCCAACACAGCTACCCGAATATCAAACAACGGCCATGTTTCAATGTCGATGATCTGATGCGACAGCTCTTCCCGAATACGCAGCAGTGCTTCTTTCCGCACTGTTTCATCCAGACCTTCCAAACGATACACCTGCATTTGATATTCCGGAACCTGCTCCAAAATTTCTTGCGTGCCATTGGCATGAATCACCAACCGCGCTGCCCCGTGATACCGTATCAAATCATTGAGCGCTGCATTTGCTTTGGCAAGATCCAGTGCTTTGCCGTCAAGCTCAAAATAACAGTGCGTAGAAACACCGCTCAGTGAAAACGCACTGCTCCTGCCAAGAAAGTAAGCATTTTGCACATCTGTAAGCGGAAACGGCACATGTGCATGCTCCGGGTCTGGTGTGATAGTCTGCATTGCCTGCACATTGGCTTCGTTCTCGGTCTGCATGCGTTTTTTGATGGTGTTTGCCTGCTGTGAAATGGTGTGGTCATTCATGGCATCTTTGATAGAATACGCAACCGGAAACGCTTGTTTTATCAACGTTGTCATCTTAATCGCTGTAAGAGAATCGCCGCCTAAGCGATAATAGTTGTCGTCAATCCCTATTTGCTCGATTCCAAACAACTCGCACCAAATTTTGCACAAAATCTGTTCCGTTTCTGTTGTGGGTGCCGTTTGTGCAGTCTCCGGTTCGTTTGCTGCCAGCAACCGCAAACGCTTGCGGTCAATCTTACCGTTTCTGCTTAACGGAAATGTTTCCAGCGCATAGAAGACCTTGGGAATCATATAATCCGGCAGTCGGTCGCTAAGCTGCTGCACCAGATAATCTTGATTGAGCACAGTTGCCTTGTTTGTAGCCGCTGCAAACAGAGCATTGCTGCCAAAGCCGTCTGTTTCAAACAGTTCAAATATTTGGTCAAAGCCTGATTGTTCCAACAGACTTCGATAAACTGACAACGGCATAATTTGCACAGTCCCTTTTTCAAGCAACGCTGCCGTTACGTCTTGCAGAGCGTTGCGTTCAGTAATCTCCAGGATACAAACCACACCCGATGGCGACAAAGCCTGGTACAGGTTTTTGATCGTTCGTTCCATGTTTTTCGTTCTGTGCAAAAAATTAGCCGCAATGATAATATCAAACTCCGATGTATCACACCAGTCCTGTTCAAAATCAAATGTTTCAACGGTGAAAAACGGGTACTCTGCTTTCAACTTGGCAGCTTCATTTGTAAAATAAGCCGAAGCATCCAGATACGTGTATGCCGCTGCATCGCCCGCAACAGCTTGCAGCAAACGGGTTGTAACCGCAAGATTACGCGTGCCAACCTCTGCGATTCTGACCTTCTTGTCAAATGCCTTGCAAAGATGCCGAAGCTTTTGTGCAAACGCCTCTGTTATCTCCTGCGTGCCCGGCAGTAAATTAAACAGTACAGCCGGAGAAAGCTGCTGCTCCTGCCCATAAAACACGGTCACAGGGTCATTTGTTCCTTGGAGGATCCCACCAATCCAGGGCGCAAGTTGCTCCAAATAAACTGCGATGTTCGCTGCAGTGTCATTGCATGGCTGCGGTATCGCAGGCAATGCTTGCACAAGACAATAACCATTTGCTCCGCAACAAGATAAAATCTTATTTTGAACCAGCAATTCCAAATATCGTTGTACCACAGGCATATATTCCGGCAAAACCTGTAGCGCCACTAACACTTCCTGCTGCGTATATTCCTGTTGATCTGCAAAAATACCTGTATTTTGAAAAAGTGCTAACAGCAGCTTGCAAACCGTTTGATTTGCAAACGATATCGTCTTATAATATGCCTGATCTGAAAACGTTTCTTTGCCCAAACCAGAAATCGCCTGACAAATCCTGTTAACAGCACTTAAAATTTCGGCATCTGTCTGAAACAGCGGCGCGGTTCGTTGCATTCCCGTTTCTAAAAACGCAACAAGATGCTTCTCACGCTTTGCCCCTTCTGCAACCTCGGCAACCGCTGCTGCAACCGACTCAATCTGCCGCAGCGCCGACTCGGTCTCGCCCAGTTCAATGCGGTGCCCACGCACCTTAACCTGAAAGTCTTTTCTGCCTAAAAATTCGATGGTGCCATCTTGCCAAAATCTTCCCTTATCCCCTGTTTTATACCAGGTCGTTCCATATTCTGTCACAAATTTCTGTCTGGTAAGCTCAGAATCTCCCCGATATGTACCAACACCCACACCGCCAATCCAAAGCTCACCCTCGCACCAAAACGGCACGTCTGCTCCAAAATCATCCACGATTCTGTACGACTGTCCCGCAAGTGGTCTGCCATACGGAATCGAGTGCCACTGCTTTGGAATCGGCAACAGAATCTCAAAAAAATTGGACCAAATCGAAGCCTCAGTAGCGCCGCCCATCGAAATCAATTTGCAGTTCTGCGTCAAACTTGCCGCCCGCTCCGGCAAATCCAAAGCAATCCAATCTCCAGAAAGCATAATCACCCGAAACGGCAGCATGGCATGTTCTGCCTGCGCACAAACAAGCAGCATCTCCAACAACGTGGGCACAGAATTCCAAACGGTTATGCGGTGCTTCACAACCTGCTCCAACCAAAACTCAGCGTCACGACTTTTCTCCTCCGGAATGGTGACAAGCGTTGCACCCGCACAAAATGTACCGAACAAATCATATACCGACAGGTCAAAATCCAGCGCAGATACGCCCAGAACACTATCTGTCGGCAAAATCCCATACCGACTGTTCACATCGTTGATTGTATTCACAGCGCCTTTATGACAAATCTGCACGCCTTTTGGCGCACCCGTCGTGCCAGACGTCATGATAATATAGGCCGGCTCCTCTGCGCTAATTTCAGGGAGCTGCACAAGCGGCGCTTCCTCCAAAAGCGTTTCGATTGAGAGCGCCGCTACAGTTTCCGGCCACTGTATCTTAGAAGATACCGTGTGACTACAAATGGCATAAGCAATGCTCACCAATTCGTGAATCGCCTTTCGTCTTTGCGGCGGTTGGTGTATTCCAACCGGCACATAACAATTGCCAGACAGCAAAATACCAAGCGCTGCGATCACTTGCAAACTGCCTCTGGGCAATGTAACGGCAACTGCCTGCCCGCGTATATTTTGCTTTACAAAATAATTGGCCACGCAAAGCGCTTGCTGTTTCAGCTTTGCATATGTAATCTGCTGGCCTGTTTCAGTATCAATCACTGCAACTTTGTCGGCGTAATTTTCGGCACTGGCCAAAAAACCATCAAACAGCCGTTCTTTGCTTGTTACAGGTTCAATCTGTTTTTGCTTCTCCACAAATGCTCTCTGCGCAGGCGGCAGCAAATCAAAATGCCTTGCCCAATCCTGCTCTGCCGTATCTTGAATCAACTTCCGCATTGAGGTCATCATATCGTCCAACAATCCCTGCGGAAACAATTCGTCCACACAGTCCCACGTCAGCAAGATGTTATCCTGCATCTCATAAGACTGAAAGTCGATCCACACCCCCGGTGTTTGCGAAAGCATCTGCCGAAACACGCCAAACACCTGCTCAAACTCCTCACTGATGAGTGGGTTGCCAAAATTGCACGCAAATACCACCGGCGCAATGTGCTCTGCTCCGCCATATTTGTGCATCATATCGCGCTGCACTTGAACACCGGAATAGCAGGTGTACTTTAAGTCCTCATGCAGTCGTCTGCTGATTTGAAGCAATAACTCTGCAAAAGTTGGGTTCTGGCTGAGATCAACCTCCAGTAACAGCAACGTTGTAAAATCTGCCACTGCATCTTCATTGGAACCATATTCAATATGTCGGTCAAACAGCGGCACATTCAGCAAAAATCTTTTATTTACACTCCTGCTTCCAATAATCAGCGCATAAACTGCCATCAGATAAACCGCTGGCGTTACGTTTATCTCCGCAGCTTTTCGCATAACCACTTCCCACTCCTGAATCGGAATGGTGACGGTTCTCCTTGTTGTTTTGGTTTGTTTTATTGCAGCCGGTGCCTTGGCCAACGGCAATTCCGGACCAAACGGCATGGTCTCCAGCCGCTGCTTCCAGTATTCTTTTGCCGCTTTCATCTCTTCTGCTTCGCAACGCTGTTTTTGTTCCAGATAGCTTGCAAAGCTCCAGTTTTTTGAATCGGGCGGCAATGGTTTTCCGGCATATGCCGTTGCCAAATCCCGCAAAATAATATGAAAACTCTGCACATCGGCAACCAGCAAATCCACATCATAAAACAGCCGATATGTTCCGTTTGGCAACAACGCAAGTGTAATTGCGCAAACATGGCCTTTTTCCACCTCAAATTTTCGATGAGAAAGCTCCTGTGCCAACTGCGCTACTTTTTCCGCATAATCACAATCGTGTGAAAAATCATAAAACGCAATCTGCTCCTGATACGGTTTTTCTAAAATTTCCTGCTCCCCATTTTCCAAAAATCTTGCCCTTAGCATCGGGTGATGAAGCTGCACCGTTTTCCAAGCAGCATTGAGCTTTTCAAAATCAATCTGTGCCCCTTCAAACTCCATATAGGCATGGCAACCCACGCCCCCCAGTTCTCTGCCATCTTCGCGCCCGATTTTATAAGCATATTGCACATCGGTCAGCGGAAAAGAAGCATTGACTTTTGCCAGTGCACACGGTTGTTCCGATGTTGACACACGCTTTTTTTGTGCAGTTTCTATCAGGGTAACCCAAGCCTGAAGCGTTGGATTCTCCAGCAAACTACCGTAAGAAACCTTGATTCCATTTTTTCTCCATGCATTGACCAATCTCATAATCTTCAGAGAATTTAAACCCAGGCTCAGCAGATTTTGCTGGTCGTCAAACTCTTTTTGCACCGGCAGCATCGAAAAAATTTGCTGTTTGATCTGTTCATATTCCATCTCTTATTCCCCGTTCTCCAAAAATTGCAGCAGTACTTTTTTGTCTTTTTTGCCAACAGCTGTCAACGGCAATGTCTCTAACGTCATACATTGGTCGGGAAATTTATATTGCGCCAAACCCTTTGACTGCAAAAAATTATAAATCATTTCCAGCGTAATTTCCTGCCCGTCATATGAAGATACAAACGCAACGATCCGGTTCCCTGCCTCTTGGTCCAAAACTCCAAGCACAGCAGCATCTGCAATGTTGTCATGCATGCAAAGATATTCCTCAATCTCTGCCGGCATAATTTTCTCTCCGGCTTTATTGATCTGCTCTTTTACCCTGCCTGCAAATTTATAATAGCCATCTTTCGTGCGCATGGCCTTATCGCCGGTTTTATAAAAACCGTCCTGCGTAAAATTGGACAAATCCGTATTCTCCAATTTGTAGTACCGATCAATCAGATACGGCCCCTTGCAAATCAGTTCACCATACTGACCATCCGGCACTTCACATTCCTGTTCGTCCACAATTTTAATCTGCGTTGCCTGGCACAAGCCACTCGCATCCTCATCCGGCAGCGCAATTCCCTGATAACTTCGGATCACATCGTCCGTATCATCCAGCCGTGTTGTTAAAATCAATCCTTCCGACGTTCCATACACCTGCATCAGCGTTGCCGGGGCAAACCCCTGCATGATTTTATCAGCCGCTGCCTCATCCAGCATTGCACCGCCGATTTGCAGCACGTTCAATGTCGAAATATCATAGTCGTCGTCAAATTGCAGCAATTCTATGCACATATTTGCCATTGTAGGCACAAGCGCCGTAATCGTAACGCCGTGCCTCGTAATCAACTCCAGAATTTCGTCCGGGCTCGGATTTTGACAAAACACCGCCCTACCGCCAACATACAGCGCACCCAAAAATCCCGGGTCGCCCATCGGAAAATTATGTTCGCACGGTAAAGCGACCAAATACACCGTCTGTTGATCCAACGCACATCTGTGTTGGCACAATCTGCAAAGATACAGATACTCCGCATGCGCTCTTGCAATCAATTTCGGTACACCGGTAGAACCCCCGCTAAGCAGAAAAAACGCCGTGTCATACGGGTCAATTTCCGGCAATGTACCCCGGTCTGCTTCAATCTCCGCAAAACGCTTTTCACAAGCCTGCGTTGGAGAAAAATCACCGTCTACAATCACATACTGCATACAGTCACATTGTTCAAACAGCTTTTGCGCCAGCGGCATATAATCAAAACCCTGGTATTGATTTTGCACAATATAAGCCTTTGGCTCTGCTTTTTCCGCAATGGCGCAAAGCTCGGCTTCTCTGTGCGCCGGCAACACCAAAACCGGAAGAGCGCCGATCCGCAAAAGCGCAAATAACGTAATCAAATAATGGTTGCCGTTGGGCAATTGCAAAATCACACGATCTCCCTTTGTGATACCCAGTTGCTGAAATCCAAAGGCCTTTTTGGTGCTTTTTTCCAACAACTCGCGGTATGTCAGCATCTCTTCTCCCGCCACCGCAGCAATCCGGTCGCCATATTGCTCCGCCCAAACCTCAAGCAACCCACCAAGCGGCCTTTTCTCCCAATATTTCAAATGCTCATATGACGTTAAATCTTTTTGGTATCTTCTCTCCATATTAACTTCCCTGCTCTTTCTCGGTAAACAAGCGCCTCCGCATATTTTTCCGTTTCTGAAATCCGAACCAACTGATACGCTTTCAGTTCTTTCCCGTTTGCTTCAAACAACCGGTCTTCTTTCGATATATAAAAGCTCGCAAAATCAATCCCAAACCCTCTGCCGTCCGCCTTGATATACGCTTCCTTGGCAGTCCAGTATTGATAAAACGTTTTAAAATCTCCCGATTCCAAAACGCGCCGCTTTTCAAAACCATGCAAACAGTCACAAAGCGTCTTGTAATCCTGCAAATACCGCACCTGTTCCACATCAATTCCAACATCTGCATCAAACGCAAACGCAAATAATACCCGATCTCCAGAATGTGATAAATTGTACTGCAAAGCGCCCCCGCCATTCAAAAGAACCGGTTTTTGATGTTTCCCCTGTACAATCAAGATCTGTTCCGGTTTTATTCGCAAACAGTATGCTGCAAGTTCTTTTGCACAAATTCTGCCAACCGCAAAACGCAAGCGATCTTTGTCATACACAAAACTTTGTCTGCGAGCCTGTTCTTCACAATTCAAAAGATGCATCTTTTGCCCAATCCATTGCGCAATCTGTTGCAGGTGAACGCGAAACACACCAATTTCATACTTTGACAAATAGAGGCCATTCTGCTCCAACCGTGTAAAGTCCTCTCCTGTATAAAGGTTTCGAATCACAATCCTCCTCATGTGCCGCACAATGCTCTATGCCTTGCCCTGCAAAGCGCTGCAAAATTCACCAAAGGTTTTGTCTTCTTGCGCAAGGCAGTTTGCTGCAAGTGTAAATGCCTGTGCTGCTTTTTCTCTCATATCCAGCGGGAATGCATCCTCATCTGCACGCATCGTATACACAATCCGATCCCCTTTTTCCACCCCAGAAATAGCAGAAACATTCATTTCCACTTCCTGCGGGTTAAAATCCGGGTCGGTAATCGGCTCCACCATCGCCTGCCCCAACGGAATCTGCCTGCCGGCATTGGACACCTGATTCTGATACGTCAACAAAAACTCATGTGAAAAATTGTTTTGTACATACATGTCAAAGAAAATCGAAGCCGTCTTCGCACTTTGCAGAAAATGATCGCGGCACGCAATCGCTGCTTGTTGCATACTGCTTCCCGCTTCTAGCTGCAATCTGCTATAACAAGCCGATACCAAATAGCCAACCGTATTGAGATAGCTTGATTTTCTCGTGCCAATCGGCACAACAATCATCGTATCGGTTTTATCATAAATAACCGAAATGGCTACATGATATAAAAACAAACTAACATGAAACAAACTTAATTTGTTATTTTTACAAAACTGCAAAAGCCCTCCGCTTTCCAAAGACACAAACGGCGTCTCCTTGGTTTTTTTCCTATTGTCTTTCGGGTATGTAATAAAGCTTTGATAGCTTTTGTAACTCTCAATCAACGGCGCAAATTCCTGAAACAGCTCGGCATACGCCTGTGTTTTTTGAAACGCCTCCTGCTCTTTGATAAACACTTCAAATCCCAGGCTCGTTTTTACAGGCACACCATTATAATGCGAAAGAATACTGCCAAACACCGCAACAATGCTCACGCCATCACAAATCAAATGATTGATCCGCGCAAAAAAGAGATGCGTATCCTCTCCCATATCAAACAATACAAAGTCCCATAACCGTCCAAACAGCCCCTTTGCCTTTGCCAGAATATCAAATACCTGCTTCTTCACGTCCTGGTATTTCTCTTCATAAGTACTGCCGTTTGCCGTTCGCTCATCCAACTGATACAATTCCTGTTCCACAGCATATTGATAAATCGTTCCATCGCTGCCCTTTTCAAACCGAAAACGGAACACATCATTGTGCGCAACGGTTGCCTGCAACGCTTGTTCCAGCCTTGCCTTATCAAGCTTCCCTTTAATCTGAAACGCAAACGGAAGATTGACGCAAAAATCAGCTTCGTTGTACAACGTCATCAGCGCTTTCTGGCCAGTCGTCAGTGCAATTCTTTCCATTTAAAGTGCTCCTTCCTTTTTTTCTTGCAGCAAGGTCACAAACGCCGCAATTGTTTCATTCTCATAAAAGTCAGCAACTTCTGCCGTGCTGCCAGTCCTTTCTTCCAGCTCTGCAATCACCTGCGCTGCTGAAAACGAGTTCCCGCCCAAATCAAAAAAAGATTCGTCGACTCCCGGCATCTGCTCTAATTCCAATATGTTTTTCCAAATCTCCTGCAACAGTTGTTCCATATGTTTCGATTCCCTTCTACTGATTGATGTTTGAGTATCCTCTGTCTATTTTGTCAGCGTTTCAATACAAATTCTGTTCTGTGGAGCAATCATTTCAATTTCGATTTGTTCCTCATCTCCAATCTCCTGCACAATGCGATGCGCATAGTCCGGCGATACCAGCTCAAATCCCAAATGAAAACCAGACTTTAGTGGTTCCGGTCGTTTCAAAATCTCTTTTACCACCTCAGCCAAAAAATATCCGCAAACCCGATTCACATTTTTCAAAAACACCTTGCCGGTCAATGCCTGTTCCACACCGTTTTTTTCGCCCCAAAGCTCAAAAAACAAAAATGCCCCAACGATTTGATTCCCAAACTTTTGATTGGTCCGAATCCGCTCATGTAACTTTTTTTCAATATTTGCAGCAGCCGTTTCCTTGTCATATTTTGAAACATCCACCAACAGCTTCATAAAAAAATGCAATGTTTCCATGTCATCATAGGTGCAAAAAAAGCAAAACGCTTCCGCATCTAGCCGTTCCTGCAAATTCCGGTTGTCTTCATTGATCAGCGGCTTAAAAATCACACTTTGCTCTGAAAACGGGGTCTTATGGCCCCGCCTAATATTCGAAGAAAGCGGTGTCACAACGCCATTTTTCAAATAAGAATCTCCGTAAAACCGTTTGTTTCCGGCACACAAAATCATGTCCACAAACGAGCCCGGCGAACATCCGTCAAATCCTCCCTGATACATCACACACCGATACACGCGGTCAAACCGCTCCTTGGCCAACACATACGGCAAAAATTCCGAAAGCCCGGGAATATACCCGCAAGAAGCAACACAAATTCCGTCAACCTGCTCTCGGTTCGTTTCAAAATGCGCATCAGAAGGATCAACGTAAATTTTATTCCGTTTGCAAACTGCGTCCTTTACCAACTTTCCGTACAAATGCGATGGACTGATGCAGTTTACAACCACATCACATTTGTCAATAAACGCAAACAACTGCTCCTCCTGTTGCACATCAACCGATTCAAACGAGAAATTGTCATCTGTTTCAAACAAATTCACGCAATTCCGCTGCCCACCAATCACTCGAAAACCCAAGCCAAGCAGCTTTTCTGTCGCATATCTTCCAATATATCCGCCATATCCCAAAATGCCCGTTATTTTATTCTGCATCTTCTGTATTCCTCTCAAAAAGCGTTTTTTGAATCTCACACTGCAATGTCTGCAATACAGCCGCTTCACTTTCTCCATAAGGAAAAAAATGATTGCCTGAAAACGCATACTGCACAAACGCTGCCGTTGTCACGTTCTTCCATTTTTTCATCATCCATCGCGTTGCATCGATATCTTCCGTTCCACTCAGCGCCACGATTGGCACATCCAGCCGTTCACCACGATAAACATACTCCTCATTCAACCTGTAATCATGCCAGATCCTTGGCAAAAAATGGCTGCGAAATACTTCATCTTCCAAAACATGTTCAGGGGTTCCGCCTTCTTTTTTCAATTCCTGCAAAAGCGCCGCTTCTCCATGTGCGCACTTAAAATCAGAATTGCTTTCTTCCGGCGGCGCATGTCTGCCGGCAACAAACAACTTTTGCACCTCAATCTGATATTGTTGCTCTAACTGCCACGCGGTCTGAAACGCAAATAGCGCCCCCAAGCTATGCCCATAGATAAAAATTGGCCGTTGGTCTGCTGTTTGCGCAATCGCGTTTGCAGCATCGGCTATCACCGCTTCAAAGTGCAGCGTTTCCGGCGGCTTTTCTCGATCCGGCACCTCCATCGGCACCGTTTCCACCAGCTCTGAAAAATCCAGCCAATTTTTAAAAACAAACGCACTTCCCCCCGCGTGGTGAAAACAATACAGCCTACACCTTCTATCCTGATGCATCAATCCATACGGAAAATACGTGTCATAATTCACCCGATGACTCCCCCGTTTTTACTAAAGTTAGTTTAGGCTAACTTTTTATGAAAAGAATTGGCACAACACTTATCGAACCGATCTATCTGTGCCAAATCCATCTCAATCACTGAATCTTCCAGCCAACCGCTTGCTCTCGCACACGAATAAAACTCGCATAGATCCCATCCTGCGCAAGCAATTCCTCATGTGTGCCCTCCTGCACAATTTTCCCCTGATCCATCACAATAATTTTATCTGCATGCTGCACCGTTTTTAACCGGTGCGCAATCATGATAACCGTCTTGTCTTTCGTCAGTTCCTGAATGGCCTCTGTCAACTCCTTTTCATTTTCGGGGTCAACATTTGCCGTTGCTTCATCCAAAATAATAATGGGCGAATCCTTCAAAATCGCTCTTGCAATCGAAAGCCGCTGGCGTTCTCCGCCAGAAAGCCCGGCTCCTCCCTCACCAAGAACCGTATCATATCCGCACTCCAGCTTCATGATAAATTCATGGCAACACGCCTTTTTCGCTGCTTGTATCACTGTTTCCATCGAAGCCTCCTCATTGCCAAACTTAATATTGTTGGCAATGGTATCATGAAACAGATACACATTTTGAAATACAAAACTGAAATTTTTCATCAGACTGTCCGTGCTATAGTCCTTCACATTCACATCAGCCAGCGCCACTTCTCCCTGGTCCACATCCCAAAATCTTGCCAGCAAATGGCACAACGTCGTCTTCCCTCCGCCAGACGGCCCCACAATCGCCGTCACCGTATTTTGCGGAATGTTCAAATCCACATGATCAATAATCGTCCGATCTTCATAAGAAAACACAGCCTGTTTCATGTCCATATTGTAATTTGTGGGCTGCACATCTCTTCCGTCGATATCCATTGCCGGAATATCCAAAATCTCCTGCGCTTTATCCACATTCACATCGATCATGCGCAGCAATGCCGAATAAGTGCCGGCAGACTCCAAACTGTCATAGATAAAAAACGCACTGATAATCATCACGATGCACACCAGCAAATCCATCGTTCCGTTCAAATAAAACAACACAGAGCAAATCGTCATCGCCACACCGGTCAGCTTTGTCACACAGTTTTGCAGCATCGTATACGGCGCAAACAACGCCTCCAGCTTCGCATTGATCTGCGCATTTTGTGCAATCGCATCATTTAAGTCCCGGTTTGCAGTTTTGGTAATATGATACGCCTTAACCTCAGCAATGCCCTGAATAAACTCCAGCAGCTTGGTGATTAAAACCGTATCCGCTTCTGTCTTTTTTGGCGACTGCTTATGAGAAACGCGTTGCATACAGGCATTGACCAGAAAAAAGCACACCAACCCGATCACAACCACAATTCCAATCCGAACGTCAAAGAAAAAGATAAAAATCGCAATCAATAGCGCCGTCAAAATCCCCTGTGTTACCAGCATCACCGTCCTGGTTGCAATGCTGCCAAGGCTCTCCATCGCATTGGTCGCCACAGAGGTGATCTGCCCCAGGTTATTTTGATTAAAATATCCCATCGGTATATAGCGCAAATGCTCTGCAATCTCAATCCGCTTCTGCGCTGCCGTACCATATCCGCCCTCCGTTTGCAGCATGGTCGAAAACAACCGGCTCACATAAATCGCAATCAAGCTCACAAAACAAATGCCAAACGACAGCCACACAGTACGCATGCTCACCGTCTGGTTCAAAACATCGCCAATCACAAGCGCCGCAGCCGGAATTTTCATCGCCTCAAACATCGCCATCACAACGCCCAACACAATGGAAACATAAAATTTTCTGCCGTTTTTTCTGCCGCAAAACGCAAAATATTTCTTTAATATTTTCAGCAACTGCCAGCACCTTCTTTCAATCCATCTTTTGCCGCAATGTGCGCCTGCCACATTTCCCGATACAAACCACAATACTCTAGCAGTTCCTTGTGCGTGCCGGCCTGCTCAATCTTCCCTTGGTTCACCACAAAAATATTATCCGCATCTGTGATCGTAGAAAGCCGGTGTGCAATCACAATCAACGTTTTCCCCTGTATCAGCGCCGCCACCGAACGTTGAATCAGCGCTTCATTTTCCGGGTCGGTATACGCCGTCGCCTCGTCTAAAATCACAATCGGCGCATCTTTGAGCATCGCCCTTGCAATCGAGATCCTCTGGCGCTCTCCGCCAGAAAGGTGTCCGCCGGCGCCACCCACCACAGTCTCATAGCCATGCTCCAATTTCATAATAAAATCATGGCAGCCGCTCTTTTTGGCAATTTCCATCACAGCCTCATCGCTTGCCTCCGGGTTACCCAGGCGAATATTCTCTTTTACCGTCTTGTCAAACAAAAAGTTCTCCTGAGAAACATAAGCAATCAACTTGTGATAATCATCCGGAGCAATCTCCTTAATATCCACTCCGCCAATCTCAATTTTTCCCGAATCCGGGTCCCAAAGCGAGGCAATCAGCTTTGCAATCGTCGATTTTCCACTGCCAGACGGTCCAACGATTGCGTTGATCGACCCATCCGCCATCACCAGATCAATGCCATGCAAAATCTCCTTCTCATGGTAACTGAACCGCACATCCTTCAGTGCAATCGAATGGTCGCTTGGCTGTGCCTTGCTCACCTCCGGTCTCACCAGCTCCGGTTCCTCCAAGATGCCGGTCACTTCCTTCAAAACTGTGCGCGCCTGCCCAATATCATCCATATAAGACATCAGCGTAATCAACGGAGAAATCAAACCGATCGCAAGAATAATCATCGTAATCAGCGCCGTGCCGGTAATCGTGCCCTGCATAAAAAAGTAAGCGCCCACCGGCAAAATGGCCACCAGTGTATACGGCGTCAGCGTCAAAGCAGCCGTATGAAAAATATTTGCCCGCTTCATCCACTGAATAAAGCAGTCCGCCCCTTCTCTGGCCGCAATCACAAATTTTTCGTAAGAACTTTTTGCCTTGCCAAACGCTTTGATCACTTCAATGCCATTGATATATTCCACCGCAGTGTCATTGAGCGCTTTCGTTTTGGCCAGCGCATTTTTATGGTTCTGTTCATAACCGGCATACATGCCCATCGAAAGCATAAATCCAACCACCACCGGCACCAATGCAACCAACGCCAGGCGCCAGTCCACCACCAGCATATAAACATAAAGAAACATCGGCACCAGTAAATTCGATGTAAATTCCGGCAACACATGCGCCAAAATCGTCTCAATGCTATCCACCCGCTCCATCATAATGTTTTTCAACGTACCAGAAGGAATATCCTTTACAAACCCAAGCGGCACTTTTGTCAGTTTCTCGCACAGCGATTGCCGAATCCCGGCCAAAACCGCAAACGTTGCATTGTGAGAACAAACCGTCGAAATCGAATAAAACACATTTTTTGCAACAAACAAACCGGCAATAATCGCACACATCACCAGATAATACGCAATATTCCGCTCCCCCTGTATCAATGCATTGACCAGCATGCTGATCAAAATATACGGCGTCACACCGCAAGCCGTGCTGCAAATCGCCAATACAACACTGATTCCATACTGTGCCTTTTTCTTTCCGGCAAATCCCGCAATCCAGCCGATTGCACCTTTCTGCTTCTTCATCTGAGCATCCAAAAAAGAACCCTCCCTTTCCCAAAAATCAATTTAATCAAAATCACAAAAATATTGCAGCACACGCTCCGTTCCGACTTCATTCAGCGCATACCCACCCTTCAGCATTCCCTGCTCCAACTGCAGCACATAATCACAGCACAACAACAAAAATTCCGGGTCATGTGTCACAACAATCTGCGTTTTCCCCAGTTCCTTCAGCCGCATCATGCACGCTGCAACCTCCCGCATATGCAAATGATCCAACCCGCTCGTCGGCTCATCATACAAAATGATTTCTCGGTCTGCCGCCAGTGCTGTACAAATCGCCGTGCGCTGCCGTTGCCCACCAGAAAGCGACATCGGGTGCCGCTCCTGCACCTGCTGCAAATCCAGATCACGCAACAATTTCACAGCTTCTTCCCGGTTTTCCCTGTTTTGCGAAAGCAACACTTCCTCCAAAACGCACTCGGTAAAAAGCTGATGGTTCACGTCCTGCATCACCATGTAGCACGTTGCCAACCGCTGTCTTGTGTTATATTTCCTTCCTTTTAGCGTCATCGCACTGCGCTTCTGCTTCTTTAAACCGCAAAGCAGCTCTGAAAACGTCGTTTTCCCCGCTCCATTGCAGCCCACCAACGCCGTAATCGATCCCAGCGGAAACTCCGCATACGGAACATCCAGCGCCACATGTCCATTTTTAAAAGTATACTGAAACTGCTCCAACGCAATCATCTCATTGCTGCATGCAGTCGTTTGGGTCCGGCCACGCAAACTGCTGAGACGATTGGTGCGCAGCCCAAATCCAGCAAGCTCCTCCGGTGTCATACGCGCAAACGCTTCACCAGACCACTCTGATTGAATCCGTCCGTCTTTCATCCAAAGCACACGATCACACAAATCCGCCAGATAAAAAAACCGATGCTCCGCTGCAACAATCGTCTTACCCTGACTTTTCCAAAACCGAATCATCTTTCTCAAATCCGCAATCGCCCTCATGTCCAAATTGGAGGAAGGCTCATCCAGAATCACCACCTCCGGCTCCAAAGCAGCAACCGAACCACATGCAATCCGCTGCTTTTCTCCGCCCGAAAGCAGAAACAAATTCCGGTCCATCAACGCGGTCAGATTCAGCTCTTTCCCCACTCTATCAATGCGCGCGCGAATTTTCTCCACAGGTAACCCGATGTTTTCACAGCCAAACGCCAGTTCCCCCGTGGTATCGGTATGAAAAAACTGCGACCGCGGGTTTTGAAACACCGTTCCAATCTTCCCGGCCAGCTCATAAATCGGCACTTCCGATATACAAATCCCATCTACCGTAACCGTTCCGCTTAAATCACCTTCATAAAAGTGCGGCGCAAGTCCATTGATCAACCTGGTCAATGTTGTTTTGCCACAGCCCGAAACGCCGCAAAGCAGCACCATCTCACCTTTTTGAATGTGTAAATTCACATCACAAACCCCAGGCACACCATTGCCATAGGCAAAGCTCACGTTCTGTAACTGTATCATAACGCCCCTCAAATCACATGAAAACTCGAAAGCACAACCAGCACCAAACTTGCAAAGCAAACCACCATCATCACAATGTCCAGCACCCCAAAACCAATCTCACAGATGCTTGTTCGCTTCACCGGCGCGCCAAGTCCCCTCGTCAGTGCCGCAGCAGAAAGCTCTTCTCCAATTCTCACGCTCGACATCAACAACGGTATCAGCCGATACGGAATCATCTTCGCCGGATGTTTGCCGCCAAAACGAATCCCCCGCATGCGCATCGCCTTTCCAATCGCTTGATATTCCTCGTTCAACGTCGGGAAAAATCGGAACATCACCAAAACCGGAATGGCAATCTTATCCGTTATATGCACCTTTTGCATCGCTGCGTTAAATTCGTTCACTTTCGTCGTGCCGATTAAAAAAGATCCCGCCAGAAACACCGGCATCATCTTTAAAAAAATTCCACAAAAAGCCACGACCAAAAAGCCGGCCGCACCCGTCACATAACGCAGCAAATATTCCGACACCGCATACGCCGCAGCATATAAAATCCCATACTTGCACGCAGACGAAATGTTCCGATACAGCAAAAACAGTACAAGCACCATCGCCGTCAAAACAATGGGCAAAACACCCATCACACCGCGCCCACCCCCGCCAAACGACACCGTAGACATCGTCAACACCAGCAGCAGCTTCATTCTGGGATCCAACCGGCGCTTAGATACACCACCTATTTGTTTCATCCCGTCATCCCGGCTCTCTCAAAATGCCTGCGATTAAGCGCTATACCAATCAGTCCGCCCAAAATGCCAAACACAAAACTCGCCGCCAGCAACACCGGCAAGCTCCAATCCGGAATATACATGCTCAGCGCATTTGCATATTCCTGTCCCATGCCCTTGTCAATCAAATTCTGACAGTAGCTGTCTCTTGCAATCACAATCGGAATATAATTGCCAATCAGCCACATGCAATAAACGCCATAGCCCAGCACATTTCTCACTTTGCTGGTATAGTTACCGCTTTTTAACACCAGATCCGCCAAAAAGCCAAACAGCACACCGGTCAGCATCACATAATATCCCATACCCAAAAAGCCATTGATAATCCCTGCCAATGCACCAATCACTGTTACCATGCCAAACTTTTTCACCTTCGTCAAAAACAAGATAAACGGAATCCCCTCCACCAGCGGAATCAAAATCGTAAGAAGCGGTATAAAAACAGGAAAAAACGACAGCAGCGCCACAACAAATGTAATCACCGCCAAAATCGCCGTAAAAATACCCATCGTAATCAAATCTTTTGCCGAAAGCCGCTTTGCGTCACTTCTATTTTGTCGCATTTGAAACTCCTCCTCATATTAGCCTAAACTAACTCAAATTCAAAAAATTATGTTATGATTTTGCTGCAACCAAATTCCTTGCAATGCAGCTCACCTTCTCCTGCGTCTCTGTAAATTCACGCTCCGGTTTTGACATGTCCACAATGCCGGCGCCAACCCGTGCCCAGCTTTCCTCCGGCGTTTGAAACACACTTCTCAACACCAACGCTGCGTCCAGTGCACCGTCGCTGTCACAAATCATCACACTGCCACTATATAGCCCCCTGGGCTCCTGCTCAATTCTACCAATGGCATCGATCGCCTCTCTTTTTGGAATACCGGAAGCCGTCACCGCAGGGAATAGTTTACACAGCGCATGCCACCGATTCAAATCCGCCCGCAACTTCCCTCTTAACCGCGAGCCCAAATGCTGCACCGTTCCCCGTTCCATCACAGACATAAACTCTGTCACCACCACAGAACCCGGCTTACACACCTGCTGCAATTCTTCCTCCGCCAATTTTACAGAAACCGCATGCTCTGCAATCTCCTTGGTGTCATGCAGCAATTCCTGCTTTAGCGCTTTATTCAAGTTTTTATCCTCTGTCAGTGCGCGTGTGCCGGCCAGCGGAAATGTGTAAACTGTTCCTTTGTTATCCACCTCCGCCACCGTTTCGGGGCTAAATCCAACCACCTCAAACCCGCGCATCCGGTACCAGTAAGACCGTGCCGGTGTATTGGCCTGCCGTCCACTCAAATACGTCTGTTTCATATCCAGGCGTGCATGCAGCGGCACTTTTCTCGATAAAATCACCTTTTGATACTCCCCGTTTTGAATTTCCGCAACACCGGCTGAAACAATTTTTTTATAGTAGTCCGCATCATACCCAATCACAGCTTCCGCATCCAAAAACGTCTGCTGAGTTTCATCTGCTTTCTGATTCAAAGCCTGCTCCAACTTTTGTTCCAGCGCCTCCACGCCCGCTTGAGTGACAGAGCGCAATCTTACTTCCTTTCCACAAATTCTATATTCTGTCTCAGGAATCAGAAAATGAAACAGTGTCTGATCCTCATCCCCGCCGTCCAATCCATAAATATATCGGGCAAGCGAAAAATTTACAATGCCATACATCCGCCAATCTCGCAGCGCAATCTCAGACAACACCTTTTCCAAATCTTCACAAAGCGCCTGCACCTTCACGCGGTTACTCTCTCCGGCACAAGTCACCACAATCTCCCGGGCAGAAACGCAAATCTCAGTATGTACGCCAAGCCCGATCGTAATTTCGTCCCCAATTTCATACAAACACGCCTCCTGCGCACCTGCACAAAGCTCTGCCATCACAGATAAAGCCGGGTACTGATCCAGGCTTTTTATTTTTTCATAATAGTGTTCCATTCTTCTCTCCTCTTGTACCAAACGCTTGTAATCACAGCAGAATCATGCATAAAAATCCCAGCCACAAAGCATTCGGTCACTTCCTACTGATATACCGATTGATAAAATGACATCAAGTTAGCTAAAGCTAACCTATGTCTAAAAAAATTAGTCCTTTCATCCTAACGCAGATCGTGTTAGCTCAAGCTAACTCAAACGACTATAAACCCAATTATAACGACCCTTCCACAATCTGTCAAGATAATTTCCAATAATTGCTAAAATCTTTTCACAATCAAACAAAACCCACCCTATCTCACTCCACTTCGAATCGTTATACCTCCTCAAAAAGCCTACCTCCATTTTTCATTTTAAGCAAAAAATCCCTCCCACTCCAACACCCCACAAAACTTCCCCAGAACCTCCTCCCCCTTTCCATATTTTCATCCAACTTATAATTCAACTCAGCTCTCCTATTCCCCTCCAACATCTCAATATCATCCACTGACTCAATACCCTTCTCTCAAACTCTCCCCCCAACCACTTCCCATATTAGCATCACTTTTTTATACTCACTCTTCCACACAACCTTCTCTCACTCCTCACCATAACCTCCCCCATCACAAAATAAAATCCCCCACAAAACCTCCACCCCCATCACGCAATATTCGAAACCATCATTCCCACCCACCAAAAAACACCCTATATACTCCATTTCCCATCGTAAACTCCCAAACCACCCCCACTATCACAAAATAACTCACTCTCCTCTTTCCTCATTACTCAGCTCCCAACCTACCACATCTCTCCATTGCAACTCCGAAAATCTCCCCAACAATCCTCACTCCAAAGCATCCTCCCTTTTCCATATTCACTCACGCCAGACTCCCCTCTTAAACACTTCTCTTCCCTAACCTCCACCTCAATCAACATATCTACTCACTTTCAAAACACCCAACACCCCAACTCATCCTATC
>CAKSFA010000012.1 GCA_934454125.1 uncultured Eubacteriales bacterium
AAATTTGATTTAAATAAGGAAAATAGTAATGGATTAGGTTTATATATTGTAAGTAATATTCTGAATAATTACAATATAGAATATAAAGCGTTGCAGGATGAAGAATTTTTTATCTTTAAAATTAAAATATTTTCTTAAACAAGATATAATTTTGCAATAGTTATTGAAAAATAGAGACTTATTATTAGCTATGGAAGTAAAGGCTTTTTTCTTATTGAAAGTGAACAGAAAATAATTGATACAAGAAATCAGGATTTGAACACGCTAATAAAAATATTGTTAGTAAAACTATATGAGTTAGTATTTTCAGATGCAGAGATTGTTTAAATATTTGATAGAATAGAAACTTAAAAAGTTTAATAAAACTCAATTATATAAGTAGTAGATGAATATGATGGTTATTTAGATTATTGATAAAATGGAGGAAATAAATATGGAAGCATCTAAACGTTTAATGTTAGAAATATTTAGAATTCAATATATTCCTCTTTTTTATAATATGTATAGTAGATGATTGTTTCAGGTGCGAATTGAAACAATCAAGTTCATATAAAGAAATATTTTTATTCTTTCATTTCAGAGGACTTCTTATGCCAAGATGCAGAAGTCCTCCTTTTTTATCTGAAAAACAAGCAGATAAAAAAGAGATGGAGGAAACTTTATGGCAAAAGAGTATAAATCTATAAAATATAAAAAAGATGGGACGAAGTATAAAGACTTCTATTACTATGGTTGTAAGCATAGACTTATGAATAGAGGACATAAATGTACCTATAATAAACAAATTAGAGAAGAATTGTTAGATGATGCCGTTGCTGAGGTAATAATCAAGTTAGTAAGCAACCCTAAATTTGCATCTATGATACAAGAAAAAATTAACATGAAGGTTGATACATCTGCTATTGAAAATGAGATAGATAATTACCAAAATGAGCTAAGAAAAAGTCATTCTACAAAGTATAAGCTTATTGAGGAAATAGATAATTTAGATGTAGAGGATAAACATTATAAGAGAAGAAAAAATGATTTAGATGATAGGCTTTATCGTATGTACGATAAAATTGAGGAATTAGAAAGTCAGTTAATAGAAGCTAAAGCAAAAAAAGAAACGATAGAGGTTGAGAAACTTACTGGTGATAACATATATAAAGTATTGATTTATTTTGACAAGCTTTATAAAGTCATGAACGATGTTGAACGCAGGCAGTTAATAGAAGCACTCATTTCAGAAATTCAAATTTATGAAGAAAAGCAGCCTAATGCTCAAACGCAACCTATTATCAGCCAAACTGTACTGTACAGCGGTTGCTACGGCCGTGCAGATATTAATTTTTTTGCATACAACGCAGCAGGCAAAAAAGGAGTAGGCTGTGGTCTTAACAACTTGCAAAAGCTAGAGGATGGGGAAGCTTTATCCGGTCGAAAGAGCGCGCAAGAAGTGTTTGGGGCGGCTCCTGTTGCACAGCAACCTGCGCAGCAGTATCAACAACCGCAGTACGCTCAGCCGGCACAAGTCACACAGCAACCCTTGCATTACGTACAAAGTGAGGTGGACCCAATCACTGGGCGGCCTATCGTAATCGACTCGGTTACCGGATAGCGGGTGATGTAGCATGAAATACTTATCTATCGATATAGAGACGTACTCATCGGTGGATATTAGTAAAGCAGGGCTGTACAAGTACGTGCAGTCTTTTGATTTTGCCATATTACTCTTCGCCTACTCCGTTGACGGCGGGCCAGTACAGATTGTGGATTTGGCACAGGGCGAAGAAATACCACCTGACATTATAGCGGCTCTGGGAGATATCAACGTTACCAAGTACGCATATAATGCTGCCTTTGAACAGTATTGCTTATCAAAGTATTACACACCCCCCATTTATCAGTGGCGCTGTACCATGGTGCAAGGCTTGTACTGCGGTTATCCTGCTGAACTTTCTGCGATAGGTGAAGCTTTGGGGCTAAGCGAAGATAAACGTAAACTCACCACTGGTAAAGCGCTCATACGATACTTTTGTGTGCCTTGTAAACCCACAAAAACCAACGGTGGTAGAACGCGTAATCTTCCGCATCACGAGCCTGAAAAGTGGGAGGAAGAGCAGACAAGATTGCCTGTCGACTCACTTAACAAAGCAGGTTTACAGCAGATTATTGACACCTGTGCTTTTGTGTGTTTTAAGCGACCAAAAGTGGGCGTTTTGCGACCGGAAGCGACCAATTCGCGACCAAAAATGGAGTGTTTTAACAGTTTAGACATATTTGGGTGAGATTGGGATGAGTAATATTAGATTGGTATCAGGAAATATGGGAAGAGGAGTGGTGGTTGCTTTTGAAGTAGAGTTAGTGTGGGATATGAGAGGGAATCAGCAAAAGCGATATTGATATTGGTGCGTGTGTGATCGGGGGTGGGAATGAAGTGGAGAAAGTTACGTGAGAAGAGATTAGAGTATGATGGTGTTTTGAAGATGAGTAGATATGTTGATTGAAGTGGAGGTTAGGGAAGAGAAGTGTTTAAGAGACGGAGTCTGGCGTGAGTGAATATGGAAAAGGAGGGTGCTTTGAAGTGAGGGAATATGGAAAGGTTTTTGGAGTTACAATGGAGATGTGTGGTAGGTTGGTTAGGAGCTGAGTAATAAGGAAAGAGGAGTTTTGGTGGGTGCATGGAAGAGTTGATATAAAAATATGATGCTAACATGAGAAGATGAGTTGATTTTATAGATTTTACTATACAATTTTAGAGAAGTATGCTAATATGAAGAGGGCATTGGAAAATCTGTAACCAGTGCGAAGTGGACGCTACCATAGATTTTCAGGGGGGTTCGCACTGGAAATGGCGTACTTTTCTTGGTGAGATTGGTGATAAGTGACGGGTTTTGAGTGTGGTTTTACGAATGGTTTGTGATCGTTTTTGAAAATAGATAGAAAATCTTTATTTTTTTGTTTGTTTTTGCTGGTCACCCTCCGTGTGAGGGTGTGGATTGAAATCCGTATCTTCGGCTATGTACTCGTGGCCGTCGATGGTCACCCTCCGTGTGAGGGTGTGGATTGAAATGGTTGAACAGTACGAGAAATTGCAAAGAGAAATTGGGTCACCCTCCGTGTGAGGGTGTGGATTGAAATTCTAACTTCGTTTTGAACTTTTTCAGCAATTCTAGTCACCCTCCGTGTGAGGGTGTGGATTGAAATAACGCATCCTCAATTTGCCTATTTTTTATACCTGTCACCCTCCGTGTGAGGGTGTGGATTGAAATCTCTTACACAAGAGGAGGCAATCAGTATTTTTTTGTCACCCTCCGTGTGAGGGTGTGGATTGAAATATCAGATAGTCCCACATACCGCCGAGGTGCTTGCTCGTCACCCTCCGTGTGAGGGTGTGGATTGGAATCATAGCGTGTTGGAGCTACAATAAAGATGGATGAGGTGAGATTGTGGTGCGAGGAATGATATTGCCGACAGGTGTGGGGAAACTATGGCTGGAAGCCGATGAACGTGCGCTTGTGCGGGTGTGTTTTTTGGAAGCACAGGCGAAACTCCCGGAAGTGCTGGTGGGGGAAAATGCGTTGTTGCGTCAGGCGCGGCGGCAGTTGTTGGAATATTTTGCGGGCGATCGGTGTGTGTTTGATCTGCCGTTGGCGTTTTGTGGAACGCCGTTTCAGCAGCGTGTTTGGTGGGCGCTTTGTACAATACCGTATGGCGAGACACGTACTTATGGGCAGATTGCGGAGCAGGTTGGCTGTCAGGGTGGCGCGCGAGCTGTCGGGATGGCCAATCATCGCAACCCGGTTGGGATTGTGGTGCCGTGTCATCGTGTGATTGGTGCGGACGGTGGTTTGGTCGGCTATGCCGGAGGGTTGGGGCCGAAGGCATTTTTGTTGCAGTTGGAGCAGCGAAATTGTAAATAGGGTTGGAATAATGGGATCATAAATAAGGGGATGGAATATGTTACAGATTGGTTGCCATTTATCGGCATCAAAAGGATTTTTGCATATGGGAAAACAGGCGCTGGAGATTGGAGCAAATACGTTTCAGTTTTTTACTCGCAACCCGAGGGGAAGTAAAGCTAAGGCGCTGGATGAAGAGGACATCAATGCGCTGCGGAAGCTCATGGTGCAGCATGGAATGACGCAGCTTGTGGCACATGCGCCGTATACGCTGAATTTATGTTCGGCAACAGAGCGCACGCGTGAATTTGCACTGGAGACCATGCAGGATGATTTGGCGCGCATGGAATATTTGCCGGAACAGTTTTATAATTTTCACCCGGGAAGCCATGTGGGGCAGGGCGTGGAGATTGGTGTTGCCCAGATTGTGCAGGGGCTGGATTTGTTGCTAAAACCGGAGCAGACAACGCTGGTTTTGCTGGAGACAATGGCCGGCAAGGGCAGTGAAGTTGGCAGCCGGTTTGAAGAGCTGCGGCAGATTATAGACGGTGTGCAGTTGCAGGACAAGCTGGGCGTTTGTTTGGACACGTGCCATGTGTATGATGCGGGGTATGACATTGTGCATGATTTGGACGGCGTGCTGGATGAATTTGACCGTATGATCGGGTTGGAACGGCTGCGCGCAGTACACCTGAATGACAGCAAGAACCCGATGAGCAGCCACAAGGATCGGCATGAGAAGATTGGGCAGGGGTGCATTGGGTTGGAGGCGATTACGGCGATCATCAATCACCCTAAATTGCGACATTTGCCGTTTTGTTTGGAAACGCCCAATGAGCTGGAGGGCTATGCTGCGGAGATTGCGTTGCTGAAAGAGCGGTTTGCGTGAGGAAATCGGGCGGTTACAGTCGAAAATTTTGGGGAGATTTTTGGAGGGATCTACCGGGAATTTGCTTGACTTTTTTGGGTATTTCTTCTATCATAAAGAGCAAATGATTTTTGTGGAAAGGGTGTGAGGTTCGGGTTGGAACAGAAGCTGACGTTATACGGCTTTAACAATCTTACCAAAACGCTGAGCTTTAATATTTATGATGTGTGCTATGCAAAGAGCGAGCGGGCGCAGAAGGATTATGTTGCTTATATTGATGAGCAATATAATTCGGAGCGTTTGACTCGCATTTTGTGCGATGTAACAGAGATCATCGGGGCACATGTGCTCAATATCAGCAAGCAGGATTATGACCCGCAGGGGGCAAGCGTGACGCTGCTGATTACGGAGAATGATATACCAAATGAACTGATAGATACCTCTTGTAACCGTGGACAGCTTGCGCAGCGTGACACGGTGCTGGCGCATTTGGACAAAAGCCATGTAACGGTGCATACCTACCCGGAGTATCACCCGGATAATTGTATTTCGACGTTTCGTGTGGACATTGACGTTGCGACTTGTGGAGAGATCTCGCCGCTGAATGCACTGGATTATTTGATTGGCAGTTTTGATTCGGATATTATTACGGCGGATTACCGTGTGCGGGGCTTTACGCGTGATAATCACGGAAATAAGCTGTTTATTGACCATGATATTACCTCGATTCAGGATTATATTGCAACGGAGACGCTGCAGAAATATGATGCGATTGATGTCAATGTGTATCAGGCAAATTTGTTTCATACCAAGTTATTGATCAAGGAGATTGCGTTGCAGAATTATCTGTTTAACACCGATGTGTATGAGTTTTCTCCCAAGGAACGATTGGCGATTACCGACCGGTTGCGCCGTGAGATGATCGAGATTTTTAGCGGAAGCAATGTATATAAGTAAGGGGGCGTAACGATTGCACAAGGCAGACCAGAATCGTGCACCCATTTTTGAGGCGTTGGAGCGCTTGCAAGAAATGCGCATTGTGCCGTTTGACGTTCCGGGGCACAAGCGTGGTCGGGGCAACCCGGAACTGACGCGTTTTTTGGGTGAGCAGTGCCTGCGGGTGGATGTGAATTCGATGAAGCCGCTGGACAATTTGTGCCACCCTGTTTCGGTGATTCGGGAGGCGGAAGAGCTGGCAGCCGATGCCTTTGGTGCGCGGTATGCTTTTTTTATGGTCAATGGTACGACCTCGGCGGTGCAGAGCATGATTATGAGCGTGTGCAAGCGCGGGGATAAAATCATCATGCCGCGCAATGTGCACCGCAGCGCCATCAATGCGCTGATTATCAGTGGGGCGGTGCCGGTGTATGTAAACCCGGGTATCAACAAGCAGTTGGGTATACCGCTGGGCATGGCTGTGGAGGACGTGAAACGGGCGATGGAGCAGCACCCGGAGGCAAAAGCGGTGCTGGTGAATAACCCGACGTATTATGGCATTTGCTCGGATCTAAAGGAAATTACCAAGCTGGCGCATGAGCGTGGGATGCAGGTGCTGGCGGATGAGGCGCATGGAACGCATTTTTATTTTGGGGATTATCTGCCGGTTTCTGCAATGGCGGCGGGGGCGGATATGGCGGCAGTGAGCATGCACAAGACCGGTGGTTCGCTGACGCAAAGCTCGTTTTTGCTGACGAATAGCCCGCAGTTGCAAGAGGGCTATGTGCGGCAGATCATCAATTTGACGCAGACGACCAGCGGGTCGTATTTGCTGCTTTCTTCGTTGGATCTTTCGCGCAGGGAGTTGGCGCGGAACGGCAGGGAGATTTTTTCTGGTGTGCGCAGAATGGCGCAGTATGCAAGAGAGGAGATCAACAAGCTGGGCGGGTTTTATGCCTTTGCCAATGAGTTGATCGACGGTAAGGCTGTGTTCGATTTTGACACGACAAAGCTCTCGGTGCATACCAGGGACATTGGTTTGGCGGGCATTGAGGTGTATGATCTGCTGCGGGATGATTATGGCATTCAGATTGAATTTGGCGACATTGGAAATGTTTTGGCAATTATTTCGGTGGGAGATAATTTGTTTGCAATGGAGCGGTTGATCTCGGCAATGGCGGAGATCAAGCGGATTTATCAGAAGGACAAGGCGGGCATGTATGACCATGAGTATATCAACCCGGAGGTGGTGATGACGCCGCAGGAGGCGTTTTATGCACCAAAGCATGCTGTGCCGATTGGCGGCAGCGCCGGACAGATTTGCAGCGAATTTGTGATGTGTTATCCGCCGGGCATACCGATTTTGGCTCCGGGTGAGCGCATTACCAAAGAGATTTTGGATTATATTGCGTATGCCAAGGAGAAGGGCTGCTTTTTAACGGGCACACAGGATATTGCGATTGAAACGATCAATGTGGTAGGTGAAGGATAAGTGGAAGCAAAGGGTTTGGATTTGTGGTATACCGAGCAGCACTCGAAGGAAGCAAAGCTTTCGATTAAAGTATTGCGGCAGCTGTATTCGGTGCAAAGCCCGTTTCAGAAAATTGATATTTTGGAGTCGGAGGAATTTGGCCGTTTTTTTACACTGGACGGCTGCATGATGGTGACCGAAAAGGACGAGTTTATTTATCATGAGATGATTGTGCATGTGGCGATGGCGACGAATCTGAACATTAAGCGGGTGCTGGTGATTGGTGCGGGAGATGGCGGCACTGTGCGCGAATTGACGCGGTATGCCGGCATTGAGCACATTGACATGGTGGAAATTGATAAACTGGTGGTGGACGTGTGCCGCGAGTATTTGCCGCAGACGGCCAGTAAGCTGAGCGACACGCGCGTGCACCTGCATTTTGAGGATGGGTTGCGCTATGTGCGGTTTAAGGAAAATGAATATGATTTGATCATTGTGGATTCGACGGACCCGTTTGGGCCGGGTGAGGGACTGTTTACCAGAGAATTTTATGGCAACTGCTATAAGGCGCTGACGGAGAACGGCATTTTGATCAATCAGCATGAGAATGCGTATTATGACACGTATACACAGGCGATGCGCCGGGCGCATGAGCAGATCGTGCATTTGTTTCCGATTTGCAGGGTGTATCAGGCGCATATTCCGACGTACCCTTCGGGGCATTGGTTGTTTGGATTTGCCTCAAAGCAGTTTGACCCGATTGCAGATTTGGACGCACAGGCATGGCAGGCGCTGGGGATTCGGACGCGGTATTATAATACAGAATTACACAAAGGGTGTTTTGCGTTGCCGACTTATATCAACGAATTGCTGGAGGGTAAAGCATGAAGCCGAATATTGAGACGTTTATTGGATGCGACAAGCCGTATGAGCAGGCAGATATTGTGTTGTTTGGTGCGCCGTTTGACAGCACGACTTCGTTTCGGCCGGGAACGCGCTTTGCAGCGAAGACGATGCGCGGGGAATCGTTTGGCATTGAGACATATAGCCCATATCAGGAACGGGATTTGGAGGACATTGCAGTTTGTGACTGCGGTGACCTGGAGCTGCCGTTTGGTACACCGGAACGTGCGCTGGAGCAGATTCGGGCGCATACCGCGCAGATTTTGCGGGACGGAAAGGTGCCGGGCATGATTGGCGGGGAACATTTGGTGACGCTGGGGGCAATGCGTGCGGTTGCAGAGCGGTACCCGGATGTGCATGTGGTGCATTTTGATGCCCATGCGGATTTGCGCGAGGATTATTTGGGTGAGCGGTTTTCGCATGCGACGGTGCTGCGCCGTGTGTGGGAACTGGTGGGTGACGGGCGTATTTTTCAGTTTGGCATACGCTCGGGTGAGCGTGCGGAGTTTGCATGGGCAAAGGAGCATGTGTTTACCAACCGGTTTGATTTTAACGGCTTGCAGGATGTGGTGCAGCGTTTGACGGGCAAGCCGGTTTATTTTACGTTGGATTTGGATGTGCTGGATCCGTCGGTTTTTCCCGGAACGGGAACGCCGGAGGCGGGGGGCGTGAGCTTTGTGCAGTTGCTGCAGGCGATTTGTACGGTGGCGCCGCTGCATATTGTGGGATTTGATGTGAATGAGCTGTGCCCGATTTATGACCAGAGTGGGGTTTCGACGGCAGTGGCGTGCAAGGTTTTGCGGGAGCTGCTGCTGGCGGTTGGCGGCAAATAAACGGAATGTTTTTGCAGGATTGACGGAAATCTGGAGGAGAATTGGTTGAAATTGTGTATAAAATTTTGCGGAAATTCTATTGCATTTGAACAGTTTTCGTGATAAAATTTTGTCGTACAATTCGACGATAGCAGCGCTGTCTTTTTTGAGCGTGTCGGGATTACACAACTGGAAAGGACGGAGCCGTGCGGTGGCTTTTATCAATAAAAGCCACTTTTTTATTGTGCGGCGTGCTGCGGTGTGCACTTATTTTTTTCAGAGATTCGGAGGAACTGTATGAGCTTAGGGAAAAAAATTGCAAATGAGTTTTTAAGAGGAATTGCGGCAGGGTTTATCATCAGCTTTGGAGCAACGGTGTTTTTAATGATGGACAATAAGATCGTTGCTTCGTTTTTGTTCTGCTTTGGGTTGTTTATTGTGAGTGAATTTGATTTGAACCTTTATACCGGCCGCGTTGGATATTTGGCGACACAGCGCACGGGCGCGTATCTGCGCTTTGTGCTGCTGGGGTTGGCAGGCAATTTTGTTGGTATGTTGATCTCGGTTTCTATTTTGCAGCAGACGCGCCAGGCCTCGAAACTGATTGAGGCGGCGACGGCAGCGGCGGCCTCCCGTGAGGGAGACAATTTGCTCAGCTTGTTTTGCCTTGGCGTTTACTGCGGTATTTTGATGTATCTGGCTGTGGCGTGTTTTAAACGTGGTAAAGCGCGTGGCGGGATCAATCTGATGGGATATTTGGGCATTTTTTTCTGTGTGCCGCTGTTTATTTTGAGCGGATTTGAGCATAGCATTGCAAATTTGTATTGGTTTATGATGTCTGGCAAACAGTGGACCGGTTGGGGCATGTGCATCATGGTGATTGTGATGTTGGGCAATGCAACTGGCAGCCTGATGACTAGATTGGTGGATTATTATGTGCTGGAACGGCCGGCAGAGAAAGCCAAAGCGTTGGCCGAGCAGCAGAACAAAGATGCGTAAGGAGGAGAGCGCGGTGGAGATTCGGGTGAAAGCCCTGCGAGAGGGTGCGGTTTTGCCGCACAGAGCGACGCGGGATGCAGCGGGAGCCGATTTGTGTGCGTGCCTGGATGAGCCGGTGGCGATTGCGCCGGGTGAGATTGTGATGATTGGAACCGGGATCGCGGTTGAGGTACCGAGCGGATATGCGGCGTTTGTGTATGGCAGAAGTGGTTTGGGAGTGAAGCACGGAGTTGCGCCGGCAAACTGCGTGGGCGTGATTGATGCCGATTACCGCGGAGAGCTGAAGGTTGGCTTGCGCAACGGTGGGCAGGCAGCGTTTACCGTTAATCCTGGAGACCGCATTGCGCAAATGGTGATTGCGCCGGTGGTGATGAGCACGTTTGTGCAGGTGGAGGAGCTTTCTGACACGGAACGCGGCACGGGCGGTTTTGGCAGCACGGGCATCTAAAAGATTGAAGTGGGAGCACGCGGCTTTGATGCCGGTGCTTTTTTTCTGTTCTTTTGGCAGAATCTGTGTTATACTGAACAAAAAGGGGGCTTTGCAAGTGACGGATCAGGAACAGTTTGAAGAGATCTACCAGACGCATATTACGCGTGCCGGCGGTGCCGAATTGCTGGAGTGGCTGCGTAAAACAGATTTTTTTGCTGCGCCGGCCAGTACACGGTTTCACTGCGCGTGCCGGGGCGGATTGGTCAAGCATAGCGTGAGCGTGTACCGCACGCTGCGGGGGCGCCATTTTGATGAGGGAGACAATGAGGAGAGCTTTGCGATTTGTGGACTACTACATGATATTTGCAAAACACAATATTATAAAGAATCGACCCGCAATGTGAAAAATGACGAAACCGGCCAATGGGAAAAACAGCCCTATTTTTCAGTGGAGGACAGCTTTCCTTATGGGCATGGGGAGAAAAGTGTGTTTATGATTGAGCGCTTTTTGCGGCTGAAAACCTCTGAGGCGGTGGCAATACGCTGGCATATGGGCGGTTTTGATGATGCCGCGCGTGCCGGGAATTTTGCCATCGGCGTGGCGTATAATAAATACCCGCTGGCGGTGAAGCTGCATCTGGCTGACTTGGAATCGACCTATTTGCGTGAGCATGGGACTTCTGAAATTTCTCAGAAATAATGCTTGACAGTCATTGGTCGGTGTGTTAAAATATCGTAGATACGCGAGGGTGGCGGAATTGGCAGACGCGCTAGATTCAGGTTCTAGTGTTAGCAATAACATGAGGGTTCAAGTCCCTTCTCTCGCACCACCAAACTGAGTTTGGATGCACATCGCGTTCAAACTTTTTGTTTTTACGGCGGGTGGAAAGTCGCGCTCAAACGGGTGTCTGTTTTGTAGCTTCTTTTCACCAAACTGGGTTTGGATGCACATCGCGTTCAAACTTTTTTGTTTTTACAGCAGATGGAAAGTCGCGCTCAAACGGGTGTCTGTTTTGTAGCTTCTTTTCACCAAACTGAGTTTGGATGCACATCGCGTTCAAACTTTTTGTTTTTACAGCGGGTGGGAAGTCGCGCCCAAAAGGGTATCTGTTTTGTAGCTTCTTTTCAGGTAAGGGTAACAAAACAGATGTCCACGAGAAACCTCAGTGCTGATGTGGGTTTGCGGTTTTTTGAAGTGAAAAACAAGAAAGGGCTGCCGTAGTTGTCGAGGCTGCAAAAGAGAATCAATGCATGAGAAATCAGGCAGGAGGTTCTCTTTTTTTATTCAATCTATCGGGTGACCGGGAGAGTTGAACACCTCTCGCGCACGCTGAGAAAACAATTCATACAAAGTGAGGTGTGCCCGCAAATATTTTTCCGGTATTGGATGGGGAAAAAGCGCACTGAACAATGGGTCGGCGCGCTTTTTTATGTTTGCCGTCTCGCTGGTTGATTGGGTACCCCAACGTTGAAAGTGTCGCTTGCGTAAAAAGGGATATGCTGTTATAATTAAGAAAAAAATGTTCTTTTTTCTTTAGCCTGATTATGGCAAGAAAAGGATAGATTGCACAAAACAGATCAGGATGGGATTGTTCTTCGGAAGGGAGAAGGACTGCTCCCTATGTGGAGGATTCTTTCTTGATGGGATTTTCTGTGATTTTGGGGAACTTGGAAAGGTAGAGGGTGGATAAAAAAGATGAAAAGAATCAGTATTTTGTCGTTGGTGGCATTGTGCTGCGCTGGTATCTTCACCGGTGTTTTCACCAGTATCAACATGAAGACAGCCGCAGGGATGCAGGTTGTAGTGGAACAGGATAAGAACGAAGTGCAGGCGGGAGAGAACCTGAATCTCACGATGCGTTTTGAGAACTACGAAGAAATCAATCAGGGAGTTTATGCCTACAAGGCGACACTGGATTACAATCGGGACTTGTTTGAAAAAGTGCAGCAGGACGATTTCCAGTCGTTAAATGGTTGGGAGCGCTTGCGGTTTAACGCCGAAACGGGAGAGCTGGTTGCCATTAAGCGAGCAGGCAGTACACAGGCAGAAGCGGTTTTAAGCCTATCGATGAAGGCGGCGCAGAATATTCAGCCGGGAAAAGAAGTGGTAAAACTTTCTGACGTTGTGATGTCTCAGGGGGGTGCAGATATTGCGGGAGGTACGGCAGATGCTGTAGTTGATATTGTGCAGAAACCGATCGACAAACCGGAGCAGAATCCAGAACAGACCCCAGAGGAGAATCCGGGACAGGATCCGGAACAAAATCCGGAGCAGACACAGGGACAGATCACAGAACAGGGCTCAGAACAACAAACGTCTTCTATTCCGGGAACATCTACCGATGGAGAGGTATCTGAGGCAGAGGACAAGATTTTTACGGATAGCGGTGACAATCGTTCGGAAGAAGTAAGTTCGATGACAGAATCTGCACCACAGGAGAGCTTGCCGGATGAGAAAATCACCAACGGGACCCTTTGGTATGGGTTGGCGGCAGCAGGGACCGTTGTTGCTGCCCTAGTGGCTTTTGTTATCAGAAAATCAACGAAGAATAAAGGGGATAAGAACTCAGGAAAAGGCGGCAAAACCTTTATGATACTCTTGATACTGGGGGTAATGGCAGCACAGATTGCTACCATTGCGATGCCGGTGATGACCGCCAATGCAGCCACCAATGGTGTAAAGGGTGAGCTGAACGGAGACGGAGAGCTGGATTATCAAGATGTAGAATTGCTGCAGCAGCACCTGATTCATGCGACAGAACTGACAGGTCAGGCGGCGGAACATGCAGATATGAACAGCGATGGTCAGCTGACGGTAACGGATCTTGCGCTTTTGGTGCAGGAGATAGAAAAGCCTCGAGCAGAGATTCTTGCAATGGAAACAGAGAATGTGTATGTGGAGAAGCAGGCAACCATTCAGATTCAAATGCAAGTAAAGACAAACAAGCCGGAGGATGTTAGAAAAATTCGTATTAACGAACAGGTTTACACGGCTGATAAAGTAGGGAATGACCGCTATGAAGTGACCTATACGCTTGGTGAAACGAGTGGGCTTCAGGAGCTTTCTGCCACAGGCGTACAGTTTGCAGACGGCACCGAAGTACCTGTAAACAAGAGCATTCGGGTAGAGGTACTGAAGAGTTTGCCGGTGGTAGAGAACTTTGCATACAGAGAAGTGCCCAATGATGTGATCGAGGTACGTTTTGATTTGACCGATGCTGATGACGCGCTGAAGAATGGACAAATTATACTGACTGATGAAAAGGGCAATTCTGTAAAAACACAGTCGCTCCAGAAGGGAAAGAACACGTTGACCTTTGACAAGCAGTCTGCCGGGGTCTATTTGATGCAGATTCAAGCCTCTTATGATTTGGACAGTGATGTACTGGAAGCTGGAAAGAATGAATACCAGGACCAGGTCCTTTTGGAGAAGGAGATCGTTGTCTCTCAAGAAACGCCTCGTGCAGAGATTCTCTCAATGGAGGCAGAGACCGTGTATGCGAAGAAGCAGGCGGCGCTCAAAATTCAAGTGCAATTAGAAACAAACAAGCAGGCAGATGTTGAAAAAATTCGTATCAACGAACAGATCTGCACGGCTAATAAAGTAGGGGATAACCGCTATGAAGTAACTTATACACTCGGTGAAACGAGTGGACTTCAGGAGCTTTCTGCTACAAGCGTACAATTTGCAGACGGTATGGAAGTACCTGTAAATAAGAGCATTCAGGTAGAGGTGCTTAAGAGTCTGCCGGTGGTTGAGAACTTTGTGTACAGCGAAGCGTCCGATGATAGGGTCGAGGTGCGTTTTGATTTGACCGATGCAGACGGTGCATTGAAAAACGGACAGATTGTACTTACCGATGAGGAGAGTAATTCTGTAGCGACACAGGCACTTCAAAAAGGACAAAATACGCTGACCTTTCACAAGCAATCTGCCGAGGTCTATTTGATGCAGGTTCAAGCCTCTTATGATTTGGACAGTGATGCACTGGGGTCTGGGCAGAATGAATATCAGGACCAGGTTCTTTCGGAGGAAGAGATATTTGTATCTTCAGACCGCAAGATTCAGGCAAAAGATGTTCTGAGGGTGACGGCTTACCGATTGAACAACAGCAATCAGCAGGAGGAGGTCAGTTCTTTAAGCCTTACGTATCTGCAATATGAATATTTCAGAGAGCGGTATTTTGTACACGTTCAGATGCGGGATTTGCCGGACTTCTATGCGAAGATCAAGGGATATCGGGTAGAGAACAATCAGCTCTATCTGGAGCTGGTGGACGAAAATACCATCCAGTACGCCGGAGGACAGGCAAATAAGCTGGAGGTTCTGTATGGCGATATGATTGACGCAAATGAGGCAGTAGGCGGTGAGTCTTTTGAGGCCCTGGTAGCAAGAATCAAGGCAAACTCGGATGGAACCATCAAGCTCACCAGAGATTATGACGCCACAGGATACAACGCAGATTTGAATGCGATGACTGGCCAGGGCTTTAAGTTCCGGGGTACGTTGGATGGCAATGGACACACCATTTACAATATGAACGGTCCGCTGTTTGATGAAGTGCAGGGGGCAACGATCAAGAACTTAAAGATTGCAAATGTATCAATCAGTAACCGTCCCTCTCTAGAGGTTGGCGATCTACCAACCTCTAGAAGGGCGGCGGTTGCCAATGTTGTATACAGTGGGACCACGATACAAAATGTCCACGTGACAGGACTTGATATTCTGACAGCCGATGGGGCAAGCCCGTACTATGGGGGACTTGTAGGAAGAACTCAAGGAGGAACCAGCACCATCTATATTGATGGATGTAGTGTTACCGGATTGAATATTCGTCCCAGTGGCGCTTCTGGAAGTGCGGGAAGCCAAGTTGGTGGAATTGTGGGACTTTCTCAAGATACTGTTATTACAAACTGCTATGTGGAGGGCAGCTTGCAGGGAAACACTGCCATCGGCGGCATCATCGGTGAAATCAATTCCGGTCAGGATAGCACGATGAAAAACGAGATTCGCAACTGTATCACCAAAGTGGATTTATCGACCAATAACGGTGGCGGCGGTGGAATTTTGGGACAGGCTTCCAGTATAGTAACGCTGGCAGATAATATCAGCCTAAGCACCGGAACGAACGGATTTCGTCTCTACGCATGGGGCAGTGTGAAGTGTGAGGGAACGAATATTGCCATCAGCGAGTCTACGCTGAAAGAAAACAACGTGGATACCGTGCAGAATATAGAGAAGCAGTCCTTTTCGGCTAATACCATGCGCCAGTTGAATTTTGATGAGACGGTCTGGAAGACGGAAGGATGCAGCTATGATCAACTGCCCTGCCTAAAGAACGGCGATCCCAGAAATGTGGAGGAAGGGCAGCAGGATCCGGCGGCACACTATATTCCGGACTATGAGAGTCTCCGGCAGCGCCCGGGATATGATGCAAAGAAGGATTTGCTCTACAGCAACCTCTATCAGCTGATGCCTTTCTACGATGCAAAATATCTCGTTGTGGATGGAAGAAAGCTGTCTGCGGACCACCTATTGAATCAGAAGGTCATTCAGAGTATTGTGGCATTTGATGACCAGAAGCAGGTGATGACTTATCTGACAGAGGAGAGCTATGACAAAATTCAGATGATTCGGTTGCTTTTTACAGACGGAACGACGCAGGACTATGCTGTAAGTTACAAGTATGCCGGAACAAATGAGCCTCGCAAGATGTACCGGAGAGTTGCCATGTACAAGATAGACGATTTGAGCGTTGAGTACAACTACCGGGGATATGTGATCAAGCAGGATTCACCGCTGATTGATACATTAGCACAATACATTCAGAATATGGATTATGACCGTGATATTAACGGCTTGGAGAATTTGAACGTTTGGAATCGGCGTGGATATGGTGTTTTGAAGGCTCACTTTAATCAAAACATCAAGACTCCGGAGTTTGCCAGAAGATTGGCGCTGAATCTGGCGGGGAATGTAGACGGTTACAGCATTACGCAGGAGAATGCGCTTCTGACCTTTATCATCAACAAGAAAGTGGAAAATCAGACACAGTTTAACAGGATGATGTATGCTTACACATACTATGACCGCCTTTACGGTGTAAAGATGGGAGGAACGAGCATCAGCGAACTGATGATGTTCTTGCCGGAGACTTATAACAGAGATCTCTCCTTTGAGCGCATCACCAACGAGTTCTGGAATATGGAACAGAAGTCTATACATGTGCAGAATTTGCAGTTCAGCAGATATCTGGCACCCGCCCTGAAGATCAGTTCGTCGGGAGAGCTGGTGGAGCGTGCGATGGCATTAACCACCTTCTACTCATCTGCGGATGACTGGTTTACCGATTATTTCTCAGGGCGGAATCTTCTGACAGAGTCTCAGGCAAAGGATCACCCCGAAGCGGATTACCGCGCTTGGACACAACTGAGCAAGCAGGCCAAATTCGTGATGCCGATTCTGACCCTGCCGGAAAAAACAGCATTTTTGGTGTCGGCACCGGGAACCTTTTTGGTGGGCTCACAGATGGTCTATATTGATGATGTAAATGATGCGACCAAACAGCAGCAACTGTTGAATCGGATGCAGGCACACGGCGCGAAGATTGCCAATTTCTACAACAATGTACTGGGAATCATTGATGTTTCTTACCTGAATAAATTTGCGGACATACAGATGGATAACTACTCCGTAAAGGTTTATGGTGCACAGCAGTCAGGGCAGTGTACAGATCCGTATCATATCAACTTTAACGATATACTCAACGAGTGGTTTGATATGAAGGGAGCTCTGGCATATGCTTACGAAGGGGTTATCAAATATTCTTACCCGGCGTTTAACCATTATAATGAATGGACGCATGAGATTGGTCATAACCAGTCGTACAAGCTGTTCTTTAAGGAAAACGGTTTTCGCCCGATTGATGGAAATAACAATGGTACTCTGGGAACGGAGGACTACACAGATGGGCATACTACCCAAAGCTTTGGGGATGGGGACGTACAGTGGAACCTGAATACAGATTTTACACCGGATCGCCTTGTGACGAGCAATCTTACGCAAGACCGTATCAACTCGGTGGAAAATCTTGACAGCTACTACAAGGGCATGTATGAAGCCATCGATTTCTTGGATTACATTGAGGCGTTAGCATTCTTAAAACTTACACCGGAGGAGCAGTCGAAGGTGGCCGTACAGATTCAGTATCCGAATCTCAATGACCGAAGAGCTGTGACATGGAAGAAGCTCACTGCTCAGGAATTTGAGGATATGAATCTTCAAAGTGTGGCAGACCTCTGGAAGCATCAGATTACGATTCGGCCCGGTGTCAACGGCTCACTGACAAAGTATGGAGATGGTGAGTACGGCTCGGAGGGGATGTATATCCGCAGGTGGTATCAGCCGTATAACGATAAGGGAAGAACCCATTCATGGGGCTTTACGTATACGACTTGGCAAATGCTGGGTATTGGCGGCTATGAAAACGGGTACCTGACATGGTTTACCGGAAAGAGTAAAAACGATTTGGATGCAATTCAGAAGATTACCAATGATGAGACGATGACATGGGAGAAGTTTAAGGCGTCAAGATACCAGTTGATGGAGGAGAGCCGGAATAAAATTGCCTATCTTGATTCAGATGCTTTGGTTGCGCAGTACGTTGACGCATTAAAGACTGATGCGGTAAACCAGGATCATAACGTGACAGCCAGCACGAATGTTCGCAGAATCAATTATCATTATTTGAAGCGTGTGACCAATGATTTTCGAGGGGAAGTTCTGGGCGGCAACGACGAGGTGATTCATATTGCATCTGCAGATGAGTTTGTGGAGAAACTGACCAAGAATCTTATGGGTGAAAATGCAGGTTACTATATTGGAAGCTATGTGCTTGATTGTGATATTGATCTCTCTGGTGTGGCAGCTGCTGGTGATGCCCTGATTGACGGTTACTTTATGGGAAGATTGGATGGCAATGGTCATAAGATCACCGGAACAACAGCCCCCGTTTTCTCGAACTTGAAATTTGCTCATATCTCCAATCTGACGATTGAGAACAGCAGCATACAGCTTCCGACACGGGCAGAGCAGACCGGGGTATTATCCAATACAGTGGAGTATGCAACGCTTGAAAATATTGTGATGCAGAATACTTCTGTCAGTGCGAATAAAGAAGCAGGAACACTGGCGGGAAGGCTGACGGGCGCGATCGTACAGAATGTGCATGTGACGGACGCGGCTGTATCTGGAATAGCCAGAGTTGGAACGTTTGCTGGCTATATCGATAAATCACAGATTACAGAATGTTCTGCAAACGGAGAGAGCAGTGGTACTGCAAGTGCAATCGGCGGCTTTGCCGGAGAGATTGTGGGCGGAACACTGGTGAAAGACAGCTATGCGGTAGGGATTGCCAAAGGCGGTTCCGGAAGTGATGATGTTGGCGGATTTGTCGGTTATCTAAACGCATCTCGGATTGAGAATTGCTTTAGCAATGCTAGAGCAGAAGGAAGAAATGGTGTTGGCGGCTTTATCGGACAATCCATCGGAAACGCGGTGGTAAAGAATAGTCTGGCGCTGGCAAACCAGTTCAAAGGCTATAAGTTTGATGGAAGAACCAAACAGGAGTTGTTCACAAACTTCAGTAATAACTATGAGCGCGGGGCAGCAGTTGGAGCTTCTACACTGGATAGAAGCGGCATTGATTTCGATGGAAAAATCGGTGTGGCAGAGGAGACGGCGCTCCAAACAGAGCAGTTCTACACGGAGACGCTTGGATGGGACTCACAGGTGTGGGACTTCAACACTGTGACAGCGGGAGGCGTTCCCAAGCTGAAAAATAGTGATCGAAATGATAGCAGCAGTATTCTTGAGACGCAGAGAATTCGCACCGCGGACGAATTTGTAGAGAAAATCAACCAAAATCGCTACGCAAGATTTATCCTGGAGGAAGATATTGACCTTTCAGGCAAAACAGAATTGGTGAAAGCAGAGTTCTACGGAATTTTGGAAGGGAATAACCATACCATTACAGGAAACCAGGTGCCGCTGTTTCAGGCAACGAATCAAGCAGTGATTCGGAATCTGGTCCTCTCGAAAAGTCAGATAAAAGGTGAGGCAGAGGATACCGGAAGCCTTGTTGGCAGGGCAGTGAATACCACCATTGAGAATGTGCATGTATCAGATGCTTTGGTACAGGGAGGAAACAGAACAGGTGGCCTGGCAGGAAGTTTGGAAAACAGCAAAGTTGCAAGAAGCAGCAGCCACGCCGTCGTTTCGGCAAACGGCGATGAGACAGGCGGCCTGGCAGGAAGTCTGGTTGGTGGTAGCGTGGAGAACTGCTACGCGACAGGCAATGTACAAGGCAACAATTCTGTTGGCGGTCTTGCAGGTGTTGCGTCTGGCGCTGTGATTCGTTTCAGTTACAGCGCGGCCAGCGTTAACGGAGTTCAAAAAGTTGCCGGGTTTGTCGGACAAGTTACGGGTGATACCACGCTTGAGAACAATATCGCTCTGGGAAATCAGAGCAATCAGTACAAGTTTGACGGTGGAACAGAAACATCACAGCTGTCGAAGTACAGCAACAATTTCGAATATGAGGGCAATCGTGGTGTATCGAACTTGAGCAGAACGGATGTCGATTACACAGATAAGCTTCGGTTGGCGGGATATCAGCAGATTACGTCGAGTGATTTCTATACAGGAACACTGGGCTGGGATGCGGATATTTGGGATTTCTCAAAGATTGCGGACGAGACGGCGCCGACCTTGAAGGGATTGGATACCAAAGAGGCGCAGTTTGTGGGCGTCTATCGGGCAGAGATTAAAACGGTGGATGAATTTCTCACGGAACTGTCAGCACATCCGACAGGGGAGTTTACGATTACGCGGGATCTCGATTTTGCCGGACAGGAATATTCGGTTGGCACGGTTCTGATTCACGGTACCTTTATGGGACTCATCAAGGGAGAGGGGAATACGATACAGAACCTGAAAAATGCGACCATCTTTCAGCAGTTTAATGGAGAGGTGCAGGATTTGAATATTGACACCTACAGTTACGGAGCAGCCTACTGGGAGGACCCCTATAGCCAGTATGTGAAGCCGGCTCAAAGTGACCGCACGCAGAGCGAAGTTGCCGTATTTGCGAAATATTCGATGAATGCGCGGTACACCAACATGAAGCTGGATCGCATCACCATATTTGGGGCAAACCGCGTTGCCGGACTTGTGGCAGTGGATGCGTATTCTACCTTTGATCGCATTGACGTTCAACATATTTATGTATCGGCGGGAACCAGCGAAGCTACCGGTAATCAGTCGGCGCTTTTGGTGGGAGAGAAAACCGGTGGAAGTATTGTAAACTGCTATGTGCACGGAGATCTTGTGACAGAAGGTGTGCAGTGTGGCGGTATTGTGGGCAGTGCACGTGGAGAAGTGATGATAGACCATGTAATCGCCAATGTATATGCAGCAAATAGAAACCGGAAAAACTCGCCAAGCGTAGGTATGTTTGTGGGAGAGGTGGATGCAGGAACGGTGATCAAAAATTCTGCGTCGCTTGGAACGACCAGTGCCGCAACCAGTGCAAAATTGATTGGTAAGTTCTACGGTACAGCAGCGGATGCAACTGCATTTCAGAATTGTTATGAGAACAGTACAACAACCGGAACGGGAAAAGCAGATGGAACGAATCTTCTAACAGTAGATATGGAAAAACTGAAAGAAGTAAGCTTCTATCTCGATACCCTGGGAATGGATGCAGCAATCTGGAATTTGGACGCCATAACAGTGAAACGCTATACAGAAAGTGTGAACCTTTATGGGCCCAATGTGGAGGATGCACCGGAAATGATTTTTTTAAGCTTAAGATAGACGAAAAAAGGGAGTGGAATTTCATTCTGCTCTCTTTTTTATGTTTTTTCGCAAAAAATACTAAAAATGGTTGACTTTTGTAGAAAGATATGGTATTGTGCTATATGAAATAGTGTAATTTTGGCTCGAAAAGTATAGTTAAAATCACACTAAATTTTTACCCATTTGAGGGTAGAAAAACGGCGATTTTACGTGACTTCAACTCAAAAAGCCCAGTGGTAAAAAACCTATACATTTTATTACACGGGAGAGTTGATGATGAGAAAGTTGTTGGCGGGGGCGTTGGCCCTCTGTTTGGTGTTGGGTATTGTGCCGGTTTCGGTGTTCACGGCGTTTGCGGAAGAACACACCGAGACGATCGATTTGACAAGTTTAACAGAAGACAAAACGTTAGAAACGAATGGCACATATACACTCACAGGAAGCGGCACGCATCGCGTGACGGTCAAAGAGGGCGTTCAGGCGACAATTATTCTACAAAATGCCAGCATTGAGACGGAGTTGTCCCCGCTTACATTGAGCGATAACGCCAATGTTACGCTAAAATTGGAGAGCACAAATACGCTGAAAGCGACGGCAACAACAGCGGCAGAGAACAAGACCGAAACCGCCGGTATTACGTTACCCCAAAATGCTACGTTGACGATTGAAGGCACCGGAGAACTAACCGTACAAGGCGGCTATGGCGGTGCTGGTATTGGTACTGGTACTGTGGTTGGATATAGTGGCACGGCGAATAGTGGTGAAACGGGCAAGGCAGTAGGAGGAATTGTTGGTGGTACCGATTATGCCGGAGGAGCCGGTGGCCAGCACGGCAAAAATAATGAGCAAACTGCGGGTACATTGACCGTGAAGAATGGCATTGTCAATACTACAGGCGGCGCAGGTGGAGCCGGAATTGGCGGCGGTCGCGGTGCAAATGGCACGAATGGTGCGCCTGGAACCTATTTCCGTGGTACTGGAAATGGCTGTGGTGGTGGCGGAGCTGGAGGTAACGGTGGTAAAGGCGGCAATGGTGGTACTGTTACCGTTGAAGGAGGTACTGTAACAGCAACTGGTGGCACCGGAGCTGTTGGTATCGGCGGTGGTGACGGTGGTGCAGCTGGTGCAGGTGCGAGATCTGGTTCAGAAAGGACCAGTCAAGGTCATGGTGCCAATGGTTACACCACTGATGGTGATGGAGGTTCTCTAACTGTGACTGGCGGCACGGTTTATGCCAATGGTGTTACCGGTGCCGGTGAAGGTGTGCAAAGCGGTGGCGATGGTTGGACAGGGGGGGAAAGTAATCATGGAATTGTTGGTAGCATTGGCGCAGGTGGGGCAGCCAGCGCAAAACCTGCCGCCCCGAAAGCAGGCGAAGTGACGATTGCCAACGGAGCAACGGTGGTGTTGGACCAGATTAACACGGACAACAC
>CAKSFA010000013.1 GCA_934454125.1 uncultured Eubacteriales bacterium
GTAATTGTATTGGCAGACAACGCAACCGTCAAATTCTGTGCAGCCTTGTTGATCTGAAATTCCTTCACAATCGACCCGGTATAACTTCCAATCCCCGTAATCGTCACCTGTGCCTTGCCAGCATTTTTGTTGTTGCTGTAAGAAACCGTATAATCCTTGTCTTTCTCCAGCACTGTGCCGCCATTGCGCACCGTAACAGCCGGTGTTTTTTCTGTGTTGTCGTACGTATAAGAATCTGCTTCCAGCGTTATGTTCAGCGTGCTGATGTCCGTTTTCGTTGGATCGATCGGATCAATCGGATCGACTTCTTCGTAATAATAGGTAACGGTCAGACCGTTGCGATCAACGGTTTTGTTCAAACCTTCCGCATAGCTAAATTGATACCCATTTAAGGTCTTCGGAGCCGTCCAATTAACTACCGTACCCACCGGCAACGGAATTGTGCTGGGCTGAACGTTCGGAACATCGTTGCCGTCCTTAAATTTGTATTGGAGCGTAACATTGGCGTAGCTTTGTGTCTCCGTTCCATCATCAGCCAAAACATTGCCGTTCTCGTCCGTTACGGTAAAGCAGACGGTGTCTCCGGTTTGCAACTGAGCATCTGCCGGAATGGTGTAAACTAAGGTAGCATTGGCAAGACCGGAATCAAAATCGCTGCCGGTGTACTCCAGCATACCTTTCGGCCAGAATTTGGACTTCTCGCTCCAGACCGGAACAGTAAAGGTCTTCTCTGTTGAGATTTCCTGACCTCCTGCCGCCGTAGCCTTGGTTCCATCAACGTGCTGTACCCAAAGTTTTAGCGTAACCTTCCGCTCCTGCGTGTCCGATAAATTTTGAACGATGGTTCGCAGTTCTACCTGTTGTCCCTTCATTTCTGGGCTAAAGTTGGTTTTACTGCTGCCGCTCAAAAGGCGGTTCGTTCGGTCTGCATCATAATTAAAATAGCCGCTAATACTTGTCTGAGAAAAATCATCCGGCTTGCTGTATGCGCCGGTATATTTCTTCACTTCCGGGGTCGCAACATAGAGACCGGGGCCATCTGTTACCAGCTGGCTCACGCGCTTGGCTCCCTGAAGCTTGCAAACCTCGCAGAGGGAATACCTCGTATCCCGCATCAAGCACTCCCAGCTGGAATTTAAAAGTCCCGAACCCTCCACATGTGGGCAGGAATAAGTCTTCCGGAAGCCCAGCAGTTCCTTCCACTTCACCTGATTGGGATCTTTAACCCCAGTCACATTCAGAGACTTCCTTTCCGAATCTTCAGGCAGCGCACTTCCGGTCGAATATTCATCTCCCAGACCCAAAAGTCCATGACCCAGCTCGTGGGTAAAGGTCGCGGTAGCTCGGCTGCTGTCCGCCGGAGTAATAATATAATGGAAGCCGATAGGTAGATTAAAATAGGATCCACCAAAATCCTTGGCAGTATTTACCACAAGAAAAAACTGACTGATGTAGTCGTGAACATAATAATAGGGCTCTGCGTCATAGACCTTATTGGGATCCACTTTTTGAGGGATATGAGCATCGTGGATTTTTTCAATAAAGGCAGGACCGATGCAACGCTCGAAAATATGGTTTTTCTGGGGGCTACCGTTGACCGATATACTTTCGGAATACACGTCAAAGAACGTGCTGCCACCGTGCCCATAAGAAGACTCCGAAGCTGTGCAAAGCGCATACACATTAAAGCGATCCGCCATGCTTTTATAGGGCTCATATTGTAAAACTCCGTTCCACAGTCTCTTGACATCGTTCACAAATTTTTGCTGCTGATTTTTGGTATATCCCTCGCCGCAGATAACGATGACCATATTTTCTTCATCGCTCCGAGGTTTTTGAATGACTTGAACCGGGATAGTCGGGTTTGCATATTTTCCATCTGCCGAATACCACTCGCCCAGAGTCAGTTGGAGGTTCAAATCCGTGCTGACATCCCAGGCTCCGGAGTCTTCCTTCGGCTCGGAAAGCACATAATCCACACTCTGTTTTCGATATGCAGCACCTTTATATAGATCATCTACCTTGCCGGTGCCGGAGGTCGTAACATAATAGTCCGTATCCAAATAAAATGCCGGACGGACACCGATGTGTCCCATATATGGATCTGTGCGGTTTACTTCTCCAGTGGATACTACATAGCGCATCAAGTGATTGCAGGTGGTCACCGGCGTGCGCAGCCAATAGCTCCAAGCAGCTCCGTTTCTATCTTTTCCGATGTAGTAATCGCCGCCCAACTGACCGCTGTTTTGATACACCGTGTTTACTTGCTTAACGTCTAATAGAAACACTTTCTCTGTAGTATTTTCGTAAAAGGCATCTTCATAGCCATTTGCCGCATAGGCAATGTTGGTATAAAGCGGCAAGTCCGACCTGGCCTCTCCAGCAATAAACCCGGCAGCATACTCCGGGTGAGAAACAATCGCCCGCTGCTCCACCGTTTTCATAGCAGCAATTTCTTCTTTGCTAAAACCGTTGAGAAATCCCGCTTTGTTGTCGTATTCCTTGCCGGTGCTCACCGAACCAGCTTTTGGCGGGTTGCCGCACAGCCAATTCACTCCGCCTGCCCCAGCCGTAGAGTTAAGCCATGAACGCAGATTGCTGTCCCTCCAGTGGTTAGAGCCGTATTTACCGCGGTAAAAACTACGGCTATGCGATCCGCTTGTGTTGTTGTCGTTTGTTTTGGCATCATAGGGCAGCGTATCTAATACTCTGTCCGAGAGCATCAGCTTTCCGTTCTCGTCCTCTGCCACACAACGCCATAAAACAGGCTTACCATCATAGGTGCCCATTTCGATGTAGTCTCCTATCTTGATTTCTATCTTTGTTTCTTGCGCCGCCTGCACAGTTATAAATGGCAAAGCCGTTGCACATATGCTCAGCAGCATGGTGGTTACCAGCAACACTGACAGCCATCCTATGCTACAAACCTGTCTTTTCATATTGCATTTCTCCTAACTATATTATTCCTAAATGGTAGTTTCCCCTCGTTTATACTCAGCGCAGTGGTAAAAAACGCAATGTCTCCCACTGCAAGACGCAAATATAAACAGCGCCCATGTAATCAGCGTTGCCGTTTGTTTTTCATATGCGTCTCTCCTTTCTAATTTTTTAAAGAAATAGCCTTTCACTAACTTTATAAAAATTATACAATTTTTTCTTGTAACATATCAAACGAAAAGAAGAATTATGCGAAAAAAATCACAAAAAAGTTGATATTTTTGTAACATTTTGGGTGAATCGGCCGCCGGGTAAAATGAAACAGCGCTCAAAACACGGTGTGCGTTCGGGCGCGAGTTCTCATTTGCTGTAAAAACAAAAGTTTGGACGCGATATGCATCCAAACTCAGTTTGGTGGTCCACCCGGAGGGATTCGAACCCCCGACCTCCAGAATCGGAATCTGTTGCGATATCCAGCTTCGCTACGGATGGTGATAACTGCTATAGTATATCACAAATGCTCCGTCATTGCAAATCTATTTTTATAGCTGTAAAAGCACATTGCTGCCGGCTTTTAGGGCTTCAAGCACAGCTTGTGCGTTCTGCCGGCTCTCTCCTTTAGCGGAGAGATACAGCTTCAATTTTGGCTCTGTTCCAGAAGGACGAACGATAACCTTTGCTCCGTTTTGCAGCCGGTATTCCAATACATTTGAGCGCGGCAGTGCAATCGGCGTCTCCTGGCCATTGCAATAGGCACGTGCAGACTGGTAATCACGGTGCTCCTGCACGGCAAAACCTGCGATTTCAGATGGGATTTCGGCTCTGAGCCGCTCCATGATCTGCTGCATTTTTCGCATGCCGTCCTGACCCTCCAGGGTAATGCTGAGCAGATCATTGCACGTATAGCCATGCTGCTGATAAAGTGCTTCCATTGCGTCTACCAACGTCATGTCGCGTTTTTTATAATAAACTGCCATCTCACAGGTGAGCATTGCAGCGTTGACTGCATCTTTGTCTCGTACATAGCTGCCGGAAAGATAGCCGTAGCTTTCTTCAAAACCAAAAATAAAACGATCTTCTTGCCCTTGTTTCTCTAGTGCGGCGATTTGTTCACCGATATACTTAAAGCCGGTTAGCACCTGCCTGAGTTCGATACCGTAAGCTGCTGCGACATCATCGGCCAAATCGGTGGAAACGATGGTTTTGATTGCGACCGGATTTTGTGGCAGGGTGCCGTTTGCTTTGCGGCTGCGGGCAATAAAATCGAGCAACAATACGCCGATTTCATTGCCGGTGAGCAGTGCATATGCGCCATTATGGCGCACGGCAACGCCCATGCGGTCGCAGTCTGGGTCGGTGGCAAGCAGCAGATCGGGTTGCACGGTTTCGCATAGTTCCAGCCCCTTTTGCAGTGCCTGCCGGGACTCTGGGTTGGGGTACGGACAGGTGGGGAAATCGCCGTCTGGCTCTGCTTGCTCCGGAACGACGGTTACATCGTCTACGCCGATTTTTTCCAGGATTTTTAGCACGCACAGTTTGCCGCTGCCGTTGAGCGGTGTATACACCACTTTGAGGCCTGCACCGGCACAATTTTGCACACTTTGCGCATAAACGGCCTGCAAGAAGGCTTCTGTGACCTCTGCGCCGATGGTTTGGATTTTGCCCTGCTGCACTGCGTCATCAAATGACATGCAGCGCACGTCGGAAAACAAATCGAGCCGGTTGATTTCTGCCAGGATAGCATCGGCCATGTCGAGCGCGACCTGGCAACCATCGCTGCCGTATGCTTTATAGCCATTATATTTTGCGGGATTGTGGCTTGCTGTGATACAAATGCCTGCATCGCACTTTAAATGCCGCACGGCAAATGACAGCGCAGGCGTTGGCATTAATTGAGGATAAACATATGCTGTGATGCCGTTTGCAGCCAGAACCTGGGCTGCATTTTTTGCAAATTCGTCGGATTTTTTACGGCTGTCATATGCAATGGCGACGCTGCCGTCGGATTTTTTTGCATTGAGATAATTGGCAAGGCCTTGCGTTGCCTTGCGCACGGTGTAGATATTCATACGGTTTGTGCCGGCGCCCAGCACGCCTCGCAGACCACCGGTGCCAAACTCCAGATCGCGGTAAAAACGATCGCTGATTTCTGCTTCATTGCCTGCGATCTCCTGGAGTTCCCGGGTGAGTTCCGGATCCTCCAGCGGCGTGTTGCACCATCTCTGATACTCTTTCATGTATGCCTTCTCCATTCTCAAAAATTTACGTTAGGCTTAGCCTACCATGGGGGAATTGGCTCTGTCAAGCAAGCGATTACACCTGTTCGATATTCATGGTTATGCCTGCTTCGGTGACCTCAAGGATGCCGTAGGTGCCGTTGGCCAGTTGCAGTGAGCCGGGATTCAACAAATACAACCCATCGTCATACGCTGTAACAGGCAGGTGCGTGTGCCCAAACAGCACAACCTGCGCCTGCCTGTTCCTTGCTTCTTGCTTAATGGCGCTCAAATCTGTTTTGACGCCGTGGCAGTGCCCGTGTGTGAAAAAAAGCCGGACCCCTGCAATGCACAACTCACCGGAAAGCGGCAGCGGTGAGTTCCAGTCGCAATTGCCGGCCACTGCATGAAACTGTTTGTCTGCATATGCAAATTCTAAATCTACGATGTCGTCTGAGCCGTCTCCCAGATGAATCACCATGGATGCAGACGGTTGACTGTTTATGGCACGCTCTATATTTCTTGTATTCCCGTGTGTATCGGAAATAACTAGTATTCTCATAAAATCCCCCTTGCGCCCATATGCAAAGTGCACGTGACCCGACTGCCGGCATATGTCTGATGTTCTCATCATATTATATATGGAAACACCTCGGAGAATCCAGTCTTTTTTGAAAACTTTTTGATAATTTTTGAAAGGTGGAAGCAACCTTGCCAAACAACGACGAATTGCAAAAATTGCTGGGCACAGCAGCCCAGCGCCTTGGCACCAGCCCGCAGCAGCTGAAACAGCAGGCGGAAAATGGCACGCTGCAACAACTACTGGGGCGTTTGAGCGCCAATGACGCGGCTAAATTGCAGCAGGTGCTCAGCGACAAAGATGCTGCAAACCGCTTGCTCAGCACCCCGCAGGCACAAATGTTGATGAAAAAATTCTTAGGCAAATAAGAAACGGAGAACGGGATCATGGACGACTTGGCAGGTAAACTAAATGAAATTTTGAATAACCCCGCAGAAATGGCAAAATTTCAGCAGCTTGCAAACAATCTGCTGGGACAAAACGGCACAGCTGCGCAAAGCGCCCCTGCCCCGCAACAGCAAGCTGGCACGCCGGATCTCAGTGCGCTTGCCGGTTTGCTGGGGCAGCAGAGCGCACCGCAGCCCAGTGTGGGCGGACTTTCGCCGGAATTGCTGGGCACGGTTGCGCGGCTGGCACCTTTGTTCAGCAGCGTGCAGCAGGAGGACAACAGCACACGCCTGCTGCATGCTTTGCGCCCTTTGCTCAAAGGCGAACGCCAGAAAAAGCTGGACGAAGCCATGAAAATCATGCGAATGTTGAAATTTTTGCCGCTGCTGAAAGAACAGGGCATATTACAGGGGATTTTGTGAGGAAACGCCATGGCAAATGAAACAACAGACATCAAGCGCCTACAAGAGGAAGCCATTGCACGCGTGCAGGAAATGCAAAGCCGCGCGGAACGGCAATTACACCGCACACCGCCTGCTCCTCCACCGCCAAAACCGGAGCCACCATTGCAGCAGCCATTGCCAGCACAGCCGCAGCGGGCTACGCAAGATTTGCTGGATGCCCTGACGCAGGACGGGGACCGAACATTGATTTTGATTTTGTTGCTGATTCTGTTTCAGGAGCAGGCGGACAGCAACACGATTTTTTCTTTGCTATATCTATTGCTGTAACAAAAAACGGCCGCGTTTGGATAACGCTGCCGTCTTTTTTGCATTATGCCTGCTCTTCTATCGCTGCCAGATAGAATTCGCCCCGCAGTGTATCGACCAGGAGCTTGTAGTTGTAGCGTTTTGGGCCGCTCTCTACCAGGACAGTGACTGCGCCGTTTTCATCGGAAACGCTTTTGATTTGCGAGGCGCTTGCTGCGCTGCTTTGCGGCAGGACGCGATAGGTATCATCTGCTGGCTCATAGACAAAAAATGTGCTGTTTTGTGGCGTTTTATAAGGCAAATGGTAGCTGCTGCCAAACAGCTCGCTACATGCGGTTTCTACGTCTTTTGCGGGCACGGTGAGACGCCCTTGTTCATCTGTTGTGCGGTATTGTGCGCCATTTTTTTGCACTGCGCGCCATACTGCCGCTTGCAGCGTCATCTCGGCACTGGCTTGTTCAGGGAAAGCAAAGGGCTGTGGCTCTTGCAGCAGAACCGGCAGCAAAAACGCGCTGAGCTGCTCTGCACTTTGCACAGACCGCACACTGCCAAACATACAAAAACAAACCACCCCTGCAAATGCTGCCAGAAGCAGGCATACGGCCGAAAATGTTCCACCCCGTCTCTGTTTATCAGAAGCGCCGGAATCTGCCTCCTGCGGCTTTTTTGGATAAAACAGCGGCGATGGTTGGTTATTTCGCTTCCACAGCACCACACCCTCCGGCTCGTCCGGCGGGTCGGGAGTCTCTGACTCTACGGTAACATGGATGGTGGGGGCTGGCGGAGGGGCATTGCTGTAAAGCTCTGTGCGGTAGTCACAGGTGAACTCGGCTTGCCTAGGTGGTTGCGGTGTGAATTCGTCTTGCATTTGTCCAGATCCTTTCTGCTGGTGATATCTGCTTGTTTATATATAAGTGCAAAAACGCCTCGGCAGAACTCCTTTTTACAAAAAGAAGATTATTGCCGAAGCGTTTTATCATAAGAACTGGATTTTATGCACGAATCTGGCCGTTGCCATTGATGATAAATTTTACCGAGGTAAGTTGTTCGATGCCCATGGGACCGCGGGCATGCAATTTTTGCGTGGAAATGCCGATTTCTGCACCCAAGCCGAACATGCCGCCGTCGGTAAAGCGTGTGGAAGCATTGACATATACGGCTGCAACATCGATTTGCCGGGTGAATTGCATGGCATTTTGATAACTTTCTGTTACAATACACTCGCTGTGCCCTGTGGTGTAGCGCATGATGTGCGCTATGGCCTGGTCGAGATCTTCAACCACGCGCATGGCAATGGCATAGCCCGAGTATTCTGTCTCCCAGTCTTGCTCAGAGGCGGGCACAGCCTGCGGTAAAATTGCACATACCTGCGCACAGCCGTGAATTTGCACCTGTTTTTCTGCAAGGCGCTGTGCGATGACCGGCAGAGCCTGCTGCGCGATGGCCTTGTGCACCAGCACCGTTTCAATGGCATTGCAGACAGATGGACGCGAGGTTTTGGCATTGAATACGATCTCTGCTGCCATGGTGATGTTTGCGCTTTCGTCTACAAAGACATGGCAGTTGCCTGCGCCGGTTTCAATGACCGGCACTTTGGCCTGCTCGACCACTGCCTTGATCAAACCTGCTCCGCCGCGGGGAATCAATACGTCTAAATAGCCGGTCAACCGCATTAGTTCGGCTGCACTTTCGCGCTCTGTATTTTGCACGAGTTGGATGCAGTCTTTGGGTAGACCTGCACGCTCTACAGCATTGCGCATGAGCTCTGCAAGGCACTGATTGGAGCGAAAGGCCTCTTTGCCACCACGCAAAATAACGGCGTTTCCCGCTTTTAGACACAGTACCGCTGCATCGACGGTAACGTTTGGACGTGCCTCATAAATCATACCGATTACACCCAGCGGAACGCGTATTTTTTCGATTTTCAGCCCGTTTTCCTGCACCATGCCATCCAGAACAGTACCGATCGGATCTTTTTGTGCCAAGACGGCTTCTACCCCCTGTGCCATGCCGGCAATGCGCTGCGATGTCAGGGTCAATCGGTCCAGCATGGCAGCGCTCATGCCGCTCTCCTTGGCTTTTTGCACATCTTGTGCATTGGCTGCTAGGATTTCTGCTTCGCTGCTGCGCAGAGCTGTTGCAATCTCGGAAAGTGCTTTATTTTTTAGCCCTGCGGCAAATGCAAGCTTGTGTGCCACTGTTTTGGCACGTGCGCCCATTTGTTCTAACTCGGTCACAATATTATCCCCCTACTCTCACCTGATTATGTTGCATCGAATAACGTACCGACTGCTTCGCCCTCCAGCAAACGGTACAGCTCTTGCGGCCTGGCGCCGTTCATGACGCAGCAATCGATACCTGCATCATTGGCAATTTGTGCGGCTTTGACCTTGGTTGCCATACCTCCGGTGCCGCGGTTGGTGCCGGCCGCTCCTGCCAGCGCCTTTATTTCCGGGGTAATCTTTTCTACCCGTGGAATCAGTTTTGCCTGCGGATTTTCTCTGGGATTTGCATCGTATAGACCGTCAATATCGCTGAGTATGACGAGTAGATCGGCTTCGAGCAACACCGCTACCACCGCTGAGAGTGTATCATTATCGCCAATTTGCAGGCCATCAAGTTCATCGACCCCAACGGTGTCGTTCTCATTGACGATTGGGATGATTTTCATATTCAGCAACTCGCGAAAGGTGTTCTGGACATTTTTTCGACTGGTTTCATCTGCGATATCAATGGCATTGAGCAATACCTGCGCTACCATACAGTCGTACTCACCAAAGAGTTTATCGTACATGAACATCAGCTCGCACTGACCCACGGCGGCAAGCGCCTGCCTTTTTGCAATCTCTTCCGGACGGCTTTGCAGACCCAGTTTTCCAATTCCGACACCGATGGCTCCGGACGAGACCAGCACCACCTCGAAACCAGCATTGTGCAAATCGCTGAGCACACGGCACAGCGCTTCACTATTTTTTAAATTGAGTTTTCCGTTTTCATACGTCAGGGTGGAGGTGCCCACCTTGACCACGATGCGTTTTGCCTTTGCCACGCCGTTGCTCCCCTTTGCGGTTCTATTATTGCCATTATAGCACAGTCTGTTTGAAAAGCACAGCTGTTTCTCAAATTTTGCACAATGGAATACAAAAAACAGGCAGTGCTCCTGCCTGTTTTGATATGGTTTTGCTTGAATGACTTACCAGCCGCGACCTGCATACAACTGTTCCTGCGGAATCTCGGAAATTTCAAGACCGCGCATGGCTTCTCCCAGACCGGCGCTGACTTCTGCCAGAATCTCTGGGTTTTGATAGTTGGCGGTTGCTGTTACGATGGCTTTTGCGCGTTTTTCGGGATTCTCTGAGGTGAAGATGCCGGAACCAACAAACACACCCTCGCTGCCCAGATGCATCATCAATGCTGCATCTGCCGGAGTGGCAACGCCGCCTGCTGCAAAGTTGACCACCGGCAGCTTACCGTTTTGCGCCACATATACAACCAGATCATACGGTGCATCGTTTTCTTTTGCAAAGGTCATCAGCTCTTCTGCAGGCATATTTTGCAAACGGCGGATTGCAGACATCATAGTGCGCATATGACGCACTGCTTCAACGATATTACCTGTACCGGCCTCACCTTTGGTGCGAATCATGCATGCGCCTTCGCCAATTCTGCGCAGCGCTTCGCCGATATTTCTGGCACCGCAGACAAACGGCGTATGAAAGGCAAATTTATCCAGATGATACAAGTCATCAGCTGGTGTGAGCACTTCGCTTTCATCGATGTAGTCAATGTTTAGCGCCTCTAAAATCTGTGCTTCTGCAATATGGCCGATGCGAGCCTTTGCCATAACCGGAATATCAACTGCCTGCTGGATCTCACGGATCATTTTGGGATCGCTCATGCGGGCAACGCCGCCCTGCTTGCGGATCTGCGATGGTACACGCTCTAATGCCATAACTGCAACCGCGCCCGCTTTTTGGGCAATTTCTGCTTCTTTTGCATTGGTAACGTCCATAATGACGCCGCCCTTGAACGATTCTGTGAGTTTGATATTTTTTTCTAAATGCTTGAGTTCCTGTGCCATAGTACTTACTCCCTTTCTCTGCTTGCATATTTGATTGGAATTGAGTATGATTATAAAAGAAAACTGGCTCTATTTAAATAGTCAGTTTAAGTATTTTTAACGGTATCAGATAGAAAGAGGGACGCATGGAACGAACAAAACCGGAACCATTGTATTATCGCCTGTATCGCCGCTTGGTGTGCGATATTCAGCAGGGCGTGTATAAAGAAAATGAAAAACTGCCTTCAAAACGGGTATGTGCCGATGATTTGGGGATAAGTCAGAACACCGTGGACGCAGCGTATCAGATGCTTGCAACAGAAGGGTATGTGCGTGCACTGCCACGTAGCGGTTTTTATGTAAATGCATGGCAGCCACCCATTGCTGCAACACCAACACAGCCGATTTCGATGGCTGCGCAAAAACTGCCGGAGCAGCAAACGTGTCGCTTTCAATTAACGCCGGATGCGGTGGATGTAGACACCTTTCCTTATGCGACCTGGGCGAAGCTCTCAAAAGAGATTATGTATGCTCAGCCGGAGCTGGCGCATCTGGGGCACCGACAGGGTGACCTGTGCCTGCGGCAGGCGATTTGTGATTATTTGCATAAATACAGGGGTGTTACCTGCGCAGCCGAACAAGTGATTGTTGGAGCGGGTATGGAGTATCTGATCATGCTGCTGCACGTTTTGTTTGACTTTGACAGTGTGCTTGCCATGGAGAACCCTGGCTATCCAAAGGTGCAGCAAATTATGCGCAACTGCGGTAGAACCGTATTGCCCATACCGGTAACAGACGCAGGAATCTCTGTGGAAGCGCTGCACAAAACGAACGCAGCGCTGGTGTATATTACGCCTGCGCACCAGTTCCCCACTGGTGTAGTGATGCCGGTTGGCCGGCGCATGGAGCTGCTACACTGGGCCAACGCACGCCCAGAACGCTTTATCATTGAAGATGATTATGACAGCAAGCTGACCTACGCAGGTAAGCCGATTCCCGCGTTGCAAGGGCTGGACAGCAATGGTAAAGTGGTTTATATCGGAACATTTTCGCGCAGCATTGCACCGTCTGTGCGGATTGCATACCTTGTGCTGCCGCCGGCGTTGCTGCAACGGTATCACGACCGCTGTGCGCAATATTCTCCAACTGTTTCGCGATTTGAACAGCACACACTGTTTGCCTTTATGCAGCGAGGGCATTTTGAGCGCTGCCTGAATCGGAAACGCACAGCATATCGCAAGCGGAGAGACGCACTGGTAAGCGCATTGCGGCATAATCAGCTACATATTTCAGGTGCCAATGCAGGGTTACACTGTTTGCTGCACGTGCAAAGTAAACTACCTGAACACACGTTGGTTGAGCGCGCTTTGCAGGCTGGAGTGCGGCTCAATGGAATTGGAGCTTATAACTGGGCAGAATGGGAAAATTTGCCGCAAACAGTAGTGTTGGGCTTTGCACGTCATACTCCGCCAGAATTGCAGGAAGCGGCAGATTGTTTGCTGAAAGCTTGGAATTTGAAAAAAAGCGAAGCTGTGTAGGCAACTGGTTTTAAGACATGTTCATAGTAACAGAAACATGAGAAATGAGACGGGGAGCTGGCCGACTGTGGAGACGATGCATGGCACCAGTGCTGGAAAGACCGAGAAAACCCGCAGCAACCAGACTTGCAACAAAACAGATGGCGCAGATGAACACAACGAAGGCGCGTTTTTTCATAGGATCTCCCCTGTCATAAATTTGAAATAAATTCCATTATTTACCATTATTTTACAGGAGGATGTTTCGTTTTGCAAGTAGTTTTGGCAAATTTTTATGAATTTGAGAAGAGGCGCGGATTTTCTTACCGTAATCGGATTTGATTTTTGGCAGCCTGCTATGAGATTTTTGTGCTGACCAGTGGCAAAATCGTTTGATGTTGAAGTACACTGCAAAAAGCCCCCCTGGTGCAACATTAGTACAGGAGGGGCTTTTTTATGCATCTTTTAAAATTTGTACACCGTAAACGGTTTGTAAATAGGTCAAGTCGGCTTCAAACTCCTGCGGTGTGAATGTGCTGACACAGGATTGCAGAATCTGCATAGGATAACCGAGCAGATATGCATCGGCTGCAGTGTGGCGCACACAGATGTTTGTGTATAAGCCGCAGAGAATCAAAGACCGAATGTTGCGCTGTTGGAGCTGCGTTTGCAGAGAGGTTTGGAAAAAGCCGCTGTAACTATGTTTTGGCACAACGGTATCACCGGAAGCCGGAGACAGCTCTTGAATAATTTGTGCCCCGGGTGTGCCTGACATAGCATGGGGCGGCCAAACGGTGAGCTCATGGTCGGTGGGGGTGTGATTGTCGCAGCAGTAGAATACCGGAACACCCGCGGCACGGGCACTGGAAAGTAACTGCGCAATGTGCGGCACGATGGCGCGAGCCTGCGGACAGGATAGCGGACCGTTGACGAAATCTTCCAGCATATCAATGACCAGAACGGCAGTTTTGCCGTTGAGTTGCAGTTGCATCATGTGTTCCTCCTGCTCAGCCCTTGCCGCCTTGCCCCTGCTGCTCCCACAGTTGAGGACTGTAGGCCTCTTCTAGAGGAATGGTGACATTGAAATCTGGAAAAGTCAGTGCGCTGCCGTTCTGCGCGGCATAATAAATTGGAAGCGTCTGGTTGCCCTGATTTTCCGCTGCAAGATTGGCTTGGAATGTCTTTTGAATGCTATCAAGAATTGTTTTGGCACGCTGTTTTTGATCGGTCATGCGAAATGCTGGCTTAACGGCGGCAGTGTCATCGGTAAACAGGGCGCTTTGCCCGGAAAACCGAATCAGATAGCCACCCCTGCCTGAGGTTGTGATCTCGGAAACTGCGAGATTCCAGCCGGTTTCGTCTTCAATTGCAGAGATGAGTTGTGCGGCTGCTGGCGCTTGCGCAAAGCTACGGGTGGTTTGTGTGAAGGTGTCATCTGTGCCAATATATAGCGTGGCAGCAACGCCGGTAGTTTGTGATTGTGATGAAGCAGCAGAAACAGAAGCTGCTGCGGACGATGTTGCCGTGGAGGTGGCAGACGAGGTTTGCGCTGTGGAAGCAGTCTCGGTTTGCTCTGACTGCGATTGCAGAGAGCAACCAACTGCAGAGGCAGCAAAGACTGCACAAACAGCAGTAAACAGAAACAGTTTTGTTTTCATAAAATGGAACCCCTTTCTTTGTGGAACGAAAAATAAGCCCCTGTTGCGTGAGGCTTATTTTGATTAGAATTTGTTATGCGCGGTTGCGCTTTTTACTTACCGAAATTACAATGACAATCGCTGCCAAAGCCAGAACACTGCCTGCAATGCTAATAGTGATGATGGTATAATCACCCGTTTGCACATTGCTCAGATTTTCGGCTTGAATGTTGTTCATATTGCCCTGTGCCGGTTCTGCCGGAGTTGGATTAATTGGCTCGGGATTTACCGGAGGCAAAATCTGGCTGACGCCCAATACGACTTGGTCAACGGTGTTATCGCCGATTGTACCTGTGATTGGCGCAACCTGCTGGCCGTTGATTACGACCGGATTGCCGGCTTGGTCTGTTACGCTGACAGTGTAACCAATTCCCAGCGGCAGATTTGCGCCAGTAATCATCTGCGCATTTTGCATGCTGAATGTGGTAACGCCATTTGCAAAGGTGACATCACCGTAAGCCCCATTGAAACTGGTATCGCTCAATGTAACGGTGACCAGCACGGCATCGCCCTCGATGTTGTTTGTAATCTGGAAGCCACCAAAAACTGTGCGGTCGTAGTAAACACTGACTTCTACCGTTTCATTTTCTTTGATGTTGATAACCGTTGTGCTCTCGGTTGTTGTATTATCTTTATAGGTTACTCTGGTCGGGGTTGCGCCGAAGCCCAAGTAGGACTTCGGTGTCAGCACCGGTGCACTGCCAACATCGCCGGTTTTGTTCTCAGCTTCTGCAGTGACCTCGGTGTAGCCTTGGCCATTTGCATTTTGTTGGTAGTAACGCACGGTGTAATTGCCCTGCGGCAATGGATTTTGCGTCCATGTGGCGGTGACGGTAACGTCTTTTGCCGGCATGGTGAAGGTATTGTTGGTAATGGTTGCATCGGCAGTACTCCAGTCACCTTGCGTCCAGCCATCTACTGTGCCTTTTGCTGGCAGTGTTACCGTTTTACCAAAGCGAACATTTGTAACCGCTGCGGGGTCTGTCGGTTTGTTGGTTGGGCCACCGGTTGTTGTGTAGGTTACAGTGTAAGTGTTACGGTTGTAGTAGAGGTGGACTTCTAAATTACCAGTTTCTGGTATATTTTGAGCAGTTTCGCTCTCAGCGTTGTTGCCAACTTTGTATGTGGTTTTTGCGGCAGTGGTTGCAAAGCCCTCATAGGTTTTTTGCTCAAAAGTAGGGGCTGAACCAACGTTGCCGGTTTTTGTGATTTTGTCTGCTGTTACCTCGGTGTAATTATCATCATCAACGTTTTGCTGGTGATAGTGAACGGTGTACTGTGCAGTGGGAACTGCGTCTTGCGTCCAGTCAGCGGTGATGGTGACATTCTTGTTGGGCATTTGGAATTCTGCATCATTTGTACCCAGTGTTACGTCTGTACTGTACCACGCGCTTTGCGTCCAGCCTGCGAAGGTTTGTTTTTGCTCTAAAGTAACCTTCTGGCCGTAACGAATGTTTTCTTTTTTAGCCGGAGCTTCGGGAGCGCCCTCTGGTTTATTGTTTGTTTGATAAGTTACCGTGTAGGTGTTGCGGTCGTAGTAGACGTTGACTTCGAGTGTTTTATTTGCTGCGAGTTTAACCTCTGTTTCGCTCTCAGTTCCGCCGTCTTCTTTATATTTTACTTTTGGCGTAGTGCTAAAGCCGGTGTAAGTTTTGTTGGTAGTTTGTGCCGACTCACCAGCTTTTCCTGTTTTTGTTTCGGTTTCACCGTCTACTTTGGTATATTGGTCATCATTGACGTTTTGTTGGTAGTAGTTGACTGTATAAGTGATGGCATCGGGGTCAACGACCTCTAAGATAGTTGATGCACTTTTATTTTGACCGTCTTTGGTTGGTGCTGTTACCGTAATTTTATACTCACCGGTTGCTACCATGCCGGTTGCATTGCGGGCAGTGGTGTTTAGAGGATACTTTATTACCTCAAGAATACCTTGAGGAGTTGTTCCTTCAGTTGTATTTTTCTCATCATCTGTAGCAGGGCTAATTTGCAAATTTAGTTCTGGAAAAGTTGCAATTGCCGAATCACTATCTGTTTCCGGAATCATGACTGCAGGATAAGTTACACCCTGATACTCGACCTGATAAGTTAAATTCAGTGATTCAAAAAAACGTTGTTCTGTAGTATCTTGTGTATCCGGTTTCCAATTCACTTTTACTTCTGTAGGTGTTAATGGATTGCTCCCATCTAAACCATTAATTTTATTATACTGTTCCGTATATTTCGTTTGTGGAATTGTCAGTTCTGTGACATACTCAGGCTCTGTTGTAGGCGTACCTGTTTTCCATATGCCACTGTCATTTTTTGTAAGGGTCATTCCTTCTTGACTAGGATAAGGAGTAAATGTAAACTCAGCATTATTTTTATCTGAGATTGTAGTTTTAATATACTCGTGCTCAGATTGAGCGAGACCGGAGTGACCATTGTAGCCATTGGCGGTTTCGAAAGTGGTTTTTCCGCTGGTGGTGCCGGTGATGGTAATGCTATCGAGTTTGCCAAGAACAAGCGTGCCGCCGCCAGTAAAGTCTTTTACTTTTAAACTAGAAGCTGTGATGGAGGAAAGATCTAGGGTTGCATTTGCAGGCACTGTCAAATCCATAGTGCCATCAGTTTTTGCAGAAAGGGTCGTAGGTTGGATTGTGCCTTTTGTGATGTTTAAGGAGGAAATATTTGTTAAAGAAAGGTTGGAAACAGGGAACTCGGTGCTAAGTGTAACGTTGGTGGTAGTTGCGCCTGCACCGTCGATATTTCTGGCTAAGATTTTGTTCATCGTGATGCTGACGGTACCAGTTACAGGGTATTGTGTTGCATCAGCTGCGGGGGCATCGGGTTCTTTGATATCGAACCAGCTGCCCTCTGGCACTTCTGCTTCTTTTGCGCCGCTGGCGTAAATGTGACCCAACAGTTTTGCAGTGGAAGCAGCGTCGATCTCGATGGAGACATCGCCGCTATGCTTGCCGTTCATGCTGCCGGCGTAGATGTTGCCGAACTCACCGGTACCTTTGATGATGATTTTGCCGTTGGTGCCTGCTTTCGCAGTTGCATCTGCAAGCGTTGTGCCATCGGTATTATACAAGGTGCCGCCAAAGAGGTCCACCAGACGGTGACCGCTGGAACGGGTAACGTTCTCGAGCGTGAGAGTGTGCCCGTTGGCAAAGATGCTATCATGAATTTTATTTGCAAAACCAAGTTCAATATTTTTGAATGTGACATTACCACCGAGAATCAAACCGCTGGGGCGTATTGAAAGTGTTGCGGTTTTACCCTCTTCAGCAGTAATTGTAACGCTTTTATCAATCACATAAGGCTTGCTGCCTGTTTCATCAAGCGCGTTGAGAAAGGCACCACTTTCGCCTAAAATGATGATTTTACCATTGTTTGCTACGTTTTTTACGGCATCATCAAACAGGTTATAGGGGTTTTCTTTGGTGCCGTCACCTGAATGCTCTTGCACTTTGCCGCTAAAGCGGGTGTAAACCTCTTGTTTTGCATCGGCTGCAAACGCGGTGAATGCAGCAGTGGGAATGAGGCCTACTACAAGCAGCGCTGCCAATGCAATTGCAAGCCACTTGGTTTTGATACTTTTCATAGATGCTTCCTCCTTAAGGTCACTGTGTATTTTTCTGGTTTTTATACTTTCAAATAAGCATATTTATCTTACCGCATCGACTGAAAAATAGCAATAGTTATTGCGCTTATTTTTTAATTTGTAGCAAAATTGTCATAAAATCAGAAATTTTCAAAAAAACGTGTGCAAAAATCAATAGAGAAACACTTGTAATCAATGGTTTTTTATGTATAATTATGATAAAATGAAAGAAATCGGAAGCTTTGGGGGAATCGTACATGGAACAAACCGGTAAATGTTTCAATATCAACCAAATCAAGATGATTGCAATTATTGCAATGACAATTGATCATATTGCCTGGGTGGCATTCCCCGGCTATGCAATTGATCCGCTGCCACTGTTGATGCATAGCATTGGGCGCATCACCTGCCCAATTATGTGTTACTGTATTGCGGAGGGCTACCATTATACCAAAAATATCAACAAATACACCAGTCGGCTGTTTTTGTTTTCTATAATATCCCATTTTGCCTATGTGTTTTTTTCGAGTGGGTTTGCAGACTGGCGCGCATTTGTTCCATTTTATGGTGGCGATATTTTAAATCAGACCAGCGTTATGTGGTCTTTGGCATGGGGATTGGTGATGCTGCGGGTTGCAAACAGCACGAAAATCAAACAAAAACTGCTCAAAGTATTGCTGGTGGTATTGATTTGTGCAATCAGCTTCCCCAGTGATTGGAGTTGTATTGCAAGTTTATGGATCTTAGCATTTGGTACAAACCGCGGAAATTTTAAGGCACAGATGTTGTGGATGATCTTTTATGTGGCGATTTATGCTGGTGTTTATTTCTTTATGCTGAATCAGGTTTATGCATTGCTACAAATGCTGGTGGTGCTGGCCATTCCGGTTTTAAAGGCATATAACGGACAAAAAGGTTCCAACTACCGACTAAATCAAGTTATGAAGTGGGGATTTTATGTGTATTACCCGCTGCATCTTATCGTAATTGGTTGGATTTCATTATATACAGCAACAAACTAGATGTCTTCTTTATTACAAATACC
>CAKSFA010000014.1 GCA_934454125.1 uncultured Eubacteriales bacterium
TCTACGGGATCTACGGGCTTTGCTGTAACTGTTACGGTAATCTTTTTTGTCACAGTTTTGCCGTTGTGCGTCAAAGTATACGTCACATCGTATGTTCCTGGTGTATTCGTATCCACCTTCGAATCAATCTGTAAATTTTCCCCTTGCTTTAGCTCAATCGTTTGTCCATTGCCATCTGTTGCACTTACACCTTCGAGCGGGTTGAATGTACTACCGTACTCCACTGTGCGGTCTGTGGCCGTAATCACCGGCTCTTTTTCCTCCACCGGGGGCTCAACTGGTTGTTCAGCGGACTTTTTATAGTAGTAGGTCAAGTTTACATCATCGGTTACAGTCACCGACCCACTCTGGCTGCTGCTGACAAAGGTATACCCATGCACTGCTTTTGGAGCCTGAATTTGGTAATTTGTGCCCTGCGGAACCGGCACCTGTGCTGTGTTAGCCAGTGGCATATCGACGGCTTTGCTGGTGTCGCCGTCTTCACCAACTATTTTGTAGCTGATGTTCACGTTTTTCCATGTTTGTGTTTCTGTTTTGTCGGTGGCCAGTACTTCTCCGGTTTCTTTGTCGATGACCTGACCCTCAATTTTGTCTCCTGCTGTTAAGCCGGTGACCTTCTCCTTCGGAATTTTCACCGAACATGAGGCGAGACCTACATCCAAATTATCAGGATTGCTTTGTGCCGGCACCGTCACGGTTTCGGTTGCTTCGCATTTCACCGTTCCATCAGCGCCGGTGATTTTTAGCTTCATCTCAATCGGTTTATCTTTGTTTTCAAAGTTTTGGATAATTGTGCGGAACTCGAGCTCATGACCGTTTGCTTTCTCAATATTCTGCTCATTAATTCTAGAATCATTGTACTCTGAGCGTTCGGGAGTAATTGAATGTTCTGTTGTCACATCGGGAATCGCTACATACAAATTACGCGGTGATTGGGTAAAAGAGGAGTTATTCAATCTTCGCGCGATTGATAATTTGCAAACTTCACAATACTGCCAATTTAAATAACGCATTAAACAGCCCGAACTGGGTGTATAATGATTTACAGCATTGGCCGCTTTGAAAATCGTGGTATAACGAAAGCCCAGTAATGTTTTCCATTTGATGGTTTCGGGGTCGTTTGTGTCTGAACTATTGGGAAAACCCCAATTATAGTATGAATTATACTCATCCATAACTTGCCCAAGGGTATGACCAATTTCATGTGCCACAACCTTCCCCTCATCGCGTAACGTAAAAGCACAATAATAGGAATACATTGCCAATCCATAATCGGCATACGAATTTGCTAAAATTGGCATTACAATAATATTGGACGTTTTTGTTTCGGTTCGGTCCAAATAATTTTGCTCTCATTCATCTTTTAAGGCTTTTAATTTTTGCTCTCCTTCAGGAGCAAGTACACTTACACGGCTGTTACGCACTTTAAAGTAAGTATCTAAAGAGCCATCGCTGCTAAAACCGGATACATTCGAAACTGCTTTTACAGCATAAATATTCAATTTATTTGCATAGCTTTTGTACGGCTCATAGTTCAAAAATTGACGCACACGTAAGGTTATATCAGAGATAAATTTATCTTGCTGATCCTCTGTGTAGCCATCGCCCGTAAACACAATAACGGGGTTATCCAAATCACTGCCCGTTTTTTGAATCACATGCACCGGAAAGGTTGTGTTTTGTTTCACGTTTGTGTCTGGCGCGTTGGTTTGCGCAGCAGCATTGGCCGCGGCAGCATCTTCTGCGATGTGCTCTACGGCATGTACGGCGTTGGCCAGCACACACTGTGGCTGCCCAGCAAAAATGCAGCAGCCAGCACAATGGCAGCTATTTTACCGTACCAGCCAGTTTTTACAAGCTTCTTTTTCATAAAAATGCCTCCTTTTATTTGGTAAAAAAACTGTACTTTTTTTCACACCGGCATTTTTCTCAATTTAGATGAAAAAACGTAGCTTTTTCTCCTGATTTCTGGAAAAAATATAGCGTGATTTAAAGTACAGGTTTTAGAACAACTCAATTTTTCTTGAAGTTTAAGCGTGAACATCTTGAATTATTTACTAATTTTAGCATGACTTCTCTTTTTTGTCTATACAAATTACGCGAAAATCTTTGTTTTTCGGGCAAAATAGAAAAGCATACTGCAAAATTTTATCCATTTTCAGCACAAAAGATTGCACAAATCAGTCTGCGCAATCTTTTATGAAAATATCTTCAGTTTTGTGCACGCCAGCATGTTAAAGCGTCTAAAACATCTTGCCAGACGCTCCATTTTTCCACTTCATTGAGCACTTCGTGTCGCATACCTGGGTAAATTTGGCATGCAACATTGCGGTAACCTGCCCGTTGCAGCAGTGTGGCTGCTTGCAAAAGTCGCTTTGGTGAGCCTAAACAGGGATCTTCTGCCCCTGACAGAAACAGGATCGGCAGTTCTGGCCGTGAGACACGCCACCCTTTTTCAGAATAGACCATATCCATCAATTGCAGCAGTGCTTGGTAGCCGTTGAGCGTAAAAGTAAACTGCGTGAGTGGGTCATGGTCGTAGACCTCTAAAATATCAGGGTCACTGCAGACCCAGGCGTTGGGGGAGGATTCGTATGCAAATGCGCCGCGGTCGGGGTATTTGGTCAGGCGATCGAGCAGTTTGCTGTGTGCTCGGCCGCCCTTGCAGGCTTTTAGCGCCGCGATTATTGCCAGGCCGGTTTTGCAGCCGGGCACATATACGGGGCAGCCGGTCAGAATCAATCCGTCCAGCGTGTAATCAAGTTTTTTCAGATATGCGCGGGCAATGAAGGAACCCATGCTGTGCCCCAACAGATAAAACGGCAGGGTGGGGTATTGCTTGCGCATATGTGTGCCGACCAGCGCCAAATCTGCAATCAACCCGTTTTTACCGGCCTGATAGAAGTAGCCCAGATCTTGCGCATCTATAACGCTGCCGCCATGCCCGCGATGGTCATGAATGATGCAGGCGTAGCCCTGTTCAGCCAAAAATGTCAAAAAGGGCAGGTAGCGCTCTTTGTGGTCGCACATTCCGTGGGAGATTTGCATCACGCCCACCGGTGATTTTACCGGCAAAACCGTCATAACGCTCAGTTGCAAACCGTCTACCTTAGAAGGAAGATAAAATTGTTGTATGGTGTGTTCCATTCGGCCGTCCTCCAAAAATATTCTATGGTTTTAATAGTACAACAATATCAGTGAAAAAGAAACTGGCAGACCATACAAATTTTGCAGAGTGATTTTAGGAGCAGAAGCGATGCTGCCCAATCACCGTGAGTACCGGCCGCGAAAAGATCCATTTATTGGTAGACTTGGCAGGGTTGTAATAATAGATTGCGCCACCGGTTGGGTCGGCGCCGTTGATGGCGTCTTTTGCGGCACGGTAGGCTGAATCTGCCACGGTGTGGTTTACGCCGCCGTCTGACAAACAGGAAAAAGCGCCGGGCTGATAGATTACACCAGAAAGCGTGTTGGGAAAACTGGGATGTTCGATCCGATTCATGATTACCGCGCCGACAGCTACTTGCCCCTGATACGTTTCGCCGCGCGCCTCGGCCGAGATGATGCGCGCCAGCAAATCTACCTCGCTTTGCGTAAAGTTACCGTTGCCACCGGTGCTTGTCCCACTGCCAGAACTGCCGGTTTCGCCGGAGCTTTGACCAATACCCAGCGCTGCCAATGTTTGCTGTCCTGCGATGCCGTCTGCTTTTAGTCCCTTATCTTTTTGAAAAGCGGCAACGGCTTCTTTTGTTTTATTGCCATAAATGCCATCGATATTTCCCTGCAAATAACCCAGGGATTGCAACTTGGTTTGGATCTGCCGTACCTCTTCGCCACGCGAACCTAAATTGGAAAAAACTGCGGAATCATCCTGTGCGGTATTCTCTGCCTTTGCCGCACCGGTAAAATGCGTCAATAAAAGAATGACAAGAACATTTAACAGCAGCACCGCCAAAACAGAAAACATATATTTAAAAGGGATACGTTTCATAATGTGTTTGCTCCTTTCTGTTGTGTTTCGTGCTGTTACCAGTATGCCGGATTTTTGAAAAATTATTTGCTTGTCTGATACATATGTTACTATTTTTTGCGATATGTATTGCTGGTTTAGGGGAGGAAGAAGAACGTCGGAGCAAAAAAAGGGAAAGAAAGTAGTTGACAGGAGGAAAAAGATTTGATATTATATATAAGCGCCAT